>DATLPF010000076.1:0-36793 GCA_035535875.1 Propionibacteriaceae bacterium | reverse complement strand
ACCCAGACCGGGTTGATCTGCATCGTTGCGCCCATCAGTGTCAGGACACCGAAGACGATCAGGAAGAACCCGCCGGCCTTGGCGGCGTACACCGGGAAGACCGGATAGCCGACGACGTTGCCATTGGTCCGGCCAGGGCCGGAGTACTGGGTGTGCTTGTGGTAGACCACCAGCGCTAGGTGAGCCGCAATCAGCCCCAGGAGTATGGCAGGGACCAGCAGGATGTGCACCATGTACAGCCGAGGGACGATGAGCTCGCCCGGGAACTCACCGGCGAAGACGAAGAACTCGGCCCAAGTTCCGATCAGCGGAATCGCCCGGATCAGACCGTCAACGAATCGTAGGCCAGTGCCAGACAGCAGATCATCCGGCAGTGAGTAGCCTGTAAAGCCGTTGATTATGCCGAGGGCGAGCATGGCCACACCGATCAGCCAGTTGATCTCGCGCGGCTTGCGGAACGCGCCGGTGAAGAAAATGCGCAGGCTGTGGGTGAGCATTGCGGCGACGAAGACCGCGGCCGCCCAATGGTGCATCTGCCGCAGCAGCAGGCCGCCGCGAATGTCGAAGGAGAGGCCAAGGGTCGATGCGTATGCCTCCGACATCTGCAGTCCGCGCAGTAACTCGTAGCTGCCCTGGTACTCGATCTCTGCCATCGACGGCTTGAACCAGATGGTCAGAAAGATGCCGCTCAGAATCAAGACGATGAATGAGTACAGCGCGATCTCACCGAGGAGGAACGACCAGTGGTCGGGGAACACCTTGCGCAGGAACGGACGGCCCAATCCGGCAACGCCGATCCGATCATCGAGCCACTTGGTAGGCCCGGCGGCTAGCTTGAAGACAGGCCCCAGTTCCTTCTTGGGAGTCTCCGCCCGGACGGACGAATCGTCATTCACTGTGGTGGCTGGCTGGGCCATCAGTTATCGCCTACCTTGAAATCTTTCCGCGAGTCCCGCTCGAAGAAGCTCGGTCCGGTCGGGACATCGAATCCACTACGGGCGATGATATAGCCTTCGGCGTCGGTGGTGATCGGCAGTTGCGGCAGCGCGCGTGCAGCGGGGCCGAATACCACCACTCCCGAGTTGCCTAGATCGAAAGTCGACTGGTGACACGGGCACAGCAGGTGGTGCGTCTGTTGCTCCCACAGGCTGATCGGGCAGCCCACGTGAGTACAGATCTTGGAGTAGCAAAGGATGCCGCCGATTTGCCAGTCCTCACGCGAGGGAGGGATCGTGATCGTGTTGGGATCCATCCGGACGACGATGACTGCCGCCTTGGCCTTCTCTATCTGGTACTCAGATCCCTCGAGGTCTTGGAGGTTCGCGGGCTCCGCGTTGACCAACTGGCCGATCTCGATGTCCTGAGGCTTCATCGGTTCGAAGGTGACGTCGTGAACGACCCGCACGCCCGGGGCCCAGATGGTTGTTTCGATCGTCTCGGCCCGCTTCTTCTTGGTAGGCCATGGGCCGAGATCTGCGAGCCCGACGATCATGGGCAGCAAGATCGTGGCGAGGGCTGCCAGCAGGGTACGTCCGATGATCTTCCGCCTGGTGAGCTTGGATTCCTCGACGACCTCGTCCAGCTCGGTCAGCATGTAATTCTTGTCGTCATCGCTGGACGCTGCGCTGTGCCGGTAGTCGATCCTTTCCTCGTCGTCCATGAGCTTCCGAGCCCACTGCACAGCGCCAACGCCGAGGAAAAGCAACGCAAGGCCGAATGTCAGGCCGAGTAGCAGGTTTCTGCTGTTGGCCCGCAATGGACCGAAGTCGATCCACGCCTCGCCGGGCACAGCGAAATAGACGACAGCAAAACCGATTGACAGCAGCGGCACCAAGCCAAAGAAGGTGGCCACCTGACGGGTTGCCCGGTCGGCAGCCTTCTCGTCGACATCGGTAAGCCGTGGCAGGTGCTCCTCCAGTCCTGGATCGGGGACCGGGTATCGCTCCTCGTCGACTGTTGCAACCTCGGTGCCGGGCTGGCCGTGGGAAGTATCGTCACTCATTTGGCTTTCGCCCCTCTGGCTGCGATCCACATGGCAAAGAAAATTAAGCCGCCGACGCCGATGATCCAGGCCCACAGACCCTCACTCACCGGTCCGAGGCCGCCGAGCGCCAGACCGCCGTCGGACGGCCGCTCGTGCAGGGAGTTGAGGTAACCGATGATGGCCCGCTTGTCCTCCGGCCGCAGCACTTCCTCGGAGAACACCGGCATTTGCTGTGGCCCTGTCAGCATCGCTTCATAGACCCGCTGGCTGTCGAGGCCGATCAGCGGCGGCGCGTACTTGCCGTTGGGTAGTGCACCACCTGCGCCCTCGAAGTTGTGGCAGGCGGAGCAATTGGTACGGAACAGCTCACCGCCGCGCGCGAGATCCTCTGCGCTGAGGTTCGCCGTGTCGTAATTAGCCGGCTCAGGGATCGCCGGGCCTGGGCCAAGCGACGCCACGTAGGCAGCAAGGGCTGCGATCTCCTCTTCGGTGTAGACATTCGGCTTGACAGGTGCCTGCTCACCCGGCCTGGCCATCGGCATCCGCCCCGAGCTCACCTGAAAGTCCACCGCCGCGGCGCCAACACCGGTGAGCGGGGGGCCCTGGATGGTCCCGCTGATCTGGCCCTCACCGTTCAACCCATGACAAGAAGCGCAGCCGACGGCGAATAGTGCCTTACCCTCAGCGATCTGCTGGCTGTTTCCCGTGTCCGCCGACACCTGGGCCGGCGGCGCGATCACGCTGTAGAGCGCGCCCATCATGAAGAGCCCGAACACCAGCAGCAATGCCTTGGCTGCCGGGTGTCGGCGCCGGGAAGACAGGAGTCGCACTCGGGTCCCTCTCGTGTCCTGATGCAGGTGTGGGCCAAACAATATTCAGTTGTCCTGGACCGGAAACGGATGCACCGGCCCTGATGGTTCCGGTGCCTATTGCAGGATGTAGATGACGCCGAAGAGCGCAATCCACACCACGTCCACGAAGTGCCAGTAGTAGGACACTACAACCGCGCTGACTGCCTGCTCGTGAGTAAAGGTTCGAGCCAGGAATGTGCGGCCCAACAGCAGCAGGAAGGCGATCAGGCCACCGGTCACATGCAATCCGTGGAAGCCCGTGGCGAGGAAGAAGACCGACCCGTAGACATTGGATGAAATGGTCAAACCCTCATGGAACAAGGCGGCGTACTCGTAGGCCTGGCCGCCAACGAAGAACGCCCCCATGAGAAAGGTCAGCGTGTACCACTCCCGCAGTCCCCACCGCCGAAGGTTGAACAGTCCTCCGGCTCGGGAGACTTGGCCCCGCTCGGCGGCGAAGACACCCATCTGGCAGGTGAAGGAGCTCGCGACCAGCACGCTGGTATTGATGATGGCGAACTGGATGTTGATCAGCTCGGGCTGACTCGTCCAGAGCGGCACTGTCCCGGTCGCCGCGGCTTGGGAGTTGGTCACGTTCCGGATGGTGAAGTAGGCCGCGAACAGAGCTGCGAAGAACATCAACTCCGAAGCCAGCCAGATGATCGTGCCGACGGCCACCGGCTCGGGCCGATTTTCACGACCACGCAGGCGCGATAGCGGGATGGGGTGCAGCGCGCCCTCCGGCATCGTCATGGATCCAGAGACTGCGTGTGTGTGCATTGCCACGTGGTCATTATTGCCGTAACCCGTGCTGAGGTCACCCCACGGCACAACTTTGTTATCCCGAGTCGCACGCGTTTGTTATCCCAAGTCGTAAGCGGTTCAACAGGGATTGCTGCCCTTCGACAACCCGAGGGTGGGCGCTTCGGTGCCAATGCGGTGCTGGCAGAGCCCGTCGGCGAGCCGACACTAGGCTGGGAGCGTGTTCACCAGGTTCGCCATGGTGCTCGTACCGCTGCACGCCACACCCACCAATCAGCCGCCCCCGCTGACGCCAACTCGGTTACTGACCGAATGGAGTTGGGAGTGGTCGATGGCGCTCGGCATCGCCATTGCAGGGGGGCTCTACATTGCTGGCCTGGTCGTGCTGCATCGCCGAGGCGATCACTGGCCTGTGCCGCGCAGCTTCTCGTTCCTGCTCGGTGGACTGGGGTCGATTGCATTTGCCACCATGTCGGCACTGGGTACCTACGACACGGTGCTCTTCAGCGTCCACATCGTGCAGCACATGATCTTGATGATGGTGGCTCCAATGTTCCTCGCCTTGGGGGCGCCGATCACCCTTGCGCTGCGGACGCTGCCGGCTCGACCGCGCACCATGCTGCTCGCCGTGTTGCACTCACGAGTGGCCCGAGTACTGACGTTCGCGCCGCTCACATTGGCGCTGTTTATCGCAACCCCGTTTGCCCTGTACTACTCACCGTTCTATGAGGCCTCGCTGCGCTCCGGCTTCTGGCATGCGTTTCTGCATCTGCACTTCATCATCATTGGCTCGCTGCTGATGTGGCCGCTGATGGGGATCGACCCCGTTCCCGGACGAATCAGCTATCCGCTGCGGCTGCTGATGCTGTTTCTGATGCTGCCCTTCCATGCATTCCTTGGCATCTCGATCATGAGCTCGACCGTGCTGATCGCAGAGAGCTGGTATCTCGCGTTCAATCGGACCTGGCAGCCCAGTCCACTAGATGACCAGTACCTCGCTGGTGGCATCTTGTGGGCTTCTGGAGATGCCCTGGCTCTGCTCATGCTGATAGCGCTCTTCGCTCAGTGGTACGCGCACAGCCAGCGGGAGGCTCGGCGCGAGGACCGTCGGCTTGACCGACTGGAGGCGCGAGCGCAGCAAGCAGCGACAGCGCCCGTGGGATCACGCGATCACGAGGAACCAGCACGCTACGATCAGGCCCGGGCCGGCCAGGCGGCCGAGGCTGAGATGCGACCGGCTGCTACCGGAGGACAACCTGGAGATGATCAATGAACCGCGATGAGGACCCTCGAGATGACGAGGTTCTGACGATCTTGTTGTACGCGTCGGACCGAACGACGCGCCAAGACGTCCGGCTGACGCTGGGGCGCAAGGTGGCAGCCGACCTGCCGCCGGTACGCCTACTGGAGGTGGCGACCCAGGCCGCTGTGCTCACCGCGATGGACGCTGGCGGCATCGACCTGGCGATCTTGGATGGCGAGGCGGTGCCCGGCGGGATGGGGCTGTCCCGGCAACTCAAGGATGAGGTTTTGCGCTGTCCGCCGATCCTGCTGTTGATCGGGCGTCCCGACGATGCGTGGCTGGCGACCTGGTCCCGAGCCGACGGCGCCGTATCGCACCCGGTCGATCCGCTCCGACTGCCCGCTGCGGTAGCTGCGTTGCTGCGTCCTCAAATGTCGACTGAGACAGCGGTCGCGCGGACGACCCCCGTGAGCTGACCGGTGGCGATCACGATGAACTGGCCGGAATTGCTGAGTGCCCTGGTGCGGGGCGAGGACCAGCCGGCCGAGGCCACTGCCTGGGCAATGGGACAGATTCTGAGCGGCGACGCGACGCCTGCGCAGCTGGCGGCGTTCGTCATTGCCCTGCGGTGCAAGGGCGAGACGGTCGAGGAGCTGACCGGCCTTGCCGACATGATGATCGAGTTCGCAACTCCGATAGAGATCGGCGGGCCGGCGGTCGATATAGTCGGCAGCGGCGGCGATCGGTCGAACACTGTCAACATCTCGACCATGGCCGCAATCGTGGCCGCCGCAGCGGGCGCGAGGGTCGTCAAACACGGCAACCGGGCGGCGTCGTCGGTGTGCGGTGCCGCCGATGTCTTGGAGGCGCTCGGCGTGGTGCTCGACCTGGCACCCGAGGCTCAGCAGCAGGTGGTGGACCAGGTTGGTATCGGGTTTCTGTTTGCCGCGCATTACCACCCAGCGCTGCGGCATGCGGGACCTACCCGACGCGAGCTCGGCATACCGACGACGTTCAACTTCCTGGGACCCTTGGCGAACCCGGCCCAACCCATCTCCCAGGCGGTCGGCGTGGCCGATCCCCGAATGGCTGACCTCATGGCCGGGGTCTTTGCATCCCGCGGCAACTACGGCCTTGTCCTCCACGGTGGCGACGGACTGGACGAGCTGACTACGACGACAGCCTCCACGGTGTGGGTGTACGCCGATGGGGAGGTCGAGCGGATGGAGCTGGACCCATTGAATCTAGGTGTGCCGCGGGCCAGCCTCCCGGACCTGGTCGGTGGAGACGCGACGGCCAATGCGGAGGTGGTGCGCGAGATGGTCGCCGGCAAGCCCGGTCCTATTCGCGATGTCGTTGTGCTCAATGCTGCTGCTGCCCTGGTCGCGTACGGCAAGCCCGCGTCGCGTCGGCTCGAGGCTGACTTCGCCGACGAGCTGGAGCGGGCACGGTCGGCAATCGACTCGGGTGCGGCGCAAGCCAAGCTGCAGGAGTGGATCGAGGCCACTCAGTCCGTTCGCTAAGGCTCAGCGAACGGTGAATGTCTGGAGTGCGTCGCGGGCCTGGCGAGCGATGTCGGAGGCGGCGTCATTCGGCACCGAGCTGGCCGCCATGATCAACGATCCGTCGTCAAGCCTGACCAGCAGTGCAGTGACGGTGTCGTAGCGACTGGGCAGCCTGTCCACCGAGTAGTGCACCTGAGCAGAGAACAGCATCGCAGGTTGCCCGTCTACCGTGCGTTGCTGCCACGTCATTCCCTTCAGCTCCGTGGGGCGCTGGGCGAAGATCGCCTGGCTCAAACGGTGCAGGGCAAGCCTGCCCTCGGTCTGCAGATCGCCGGCATTGTCCGATTCGGCTACCCGACCGAGGAGCACGCCGGACGACCAGTCCTGCTTGCCGTCATACCGAGTGTGCACTGGGGCGGCGGCCCAGAAGAGAAGATCGAGCACCCCCCGAACGGCCATCGGGTGGGGCGAGAGCACGTACGGATCGCCGGGCATCGTCAGCGAGGCGGGTCCTATCGTTGCCGTCCTGGTGCGCTCGTCCAGATACCCAACGGGATCGGTGCCGACCCCTCCGGCGCTCGGCAAGCCAGCCGAGCCGCCCACTGTGCGCTGCGTCGAGGTGTTCGATGGGTCACGCCAGATCACCAGACCAAGTCCGATCGACGCGCTGACAAAGAGGGCAAACCCGAGGGAGAGAACAGCTGCGGCACGCAACGGTGAGGCGTGCCGAGGAGATGGGCCGTTTCCGGCTGCAGCCTCGGTCTGGACCGGCATGGGCGGAGGTGCCTGGGCGGAGTCGCTGGTCACCTCGGCCCAGTTACTGCCATCCCACCAGCGGTAAAGTCCAGTCGCGCCGGCTGGGTCCGGGTACCACCCAGGTTTCGGCGCGACGGTCACGTCTTTGAGCCTATGCGGGCTGCGAAGCCCGGCTGCCTAGTGTCGTGTTCTTGTTCTGCGCGACATACTGCACCCGTGATCTCCCGCGAACTCGCGACGCGGCTCGCACCGTATCTGTCCTGGAAACCGGCGAACGGCGACATGTTCTTCATCCCCCGGCCGGAGATCGCCGACTCTGTTTTCATCATCAGCGACATGGTTGTCGAACTGGTCGAATCGGGCGGGGAATCGCGCTTCCATTTCAATGGGACGGTTGAATGGGCACTCGACTCCGTGGAGTCCGACGGCGTGGTGTGGCTGCCTCGGGAAAACCAGTTACGCGAGCTGCTCGGGGACTACTTCTTGTCTTTGGATTCCTCTGCGGGCGGTTTTGTGGTTACGGTCACCGGCCCTGGCAAGGCCTACCACACGGAAGCAGAGCTCGATGCCGCCGACGCGTACGCGCGCGCTGCGTTCTACGTTCTCGAAGTGGAGCAACCGAGCATCGTCAGCTGAGCATGGTGACCAGGCAGGCGGCGTAGGCGCCGGCCAGCATTGATGGTGCGTACGGGAATGCGTTGCGCCGACCCTGTGCTAGTCGCAGCACACCCATCAGCCCACCAGCCACGCTGCCGAGCAGCAGGGTCCACCAGAGCAACGTCCATGAGTCGGCAGCTGCAGCTGCTCCCAGCAACGGCGCAAACCGCACGTCACCGAAGCCAAAGCCACCATGTGAAAGCAGCCAGACGAGCAGATAGAGCGCGCCGGCGATCGCCGCTCCGGCTACGGCCCGAACGGCGACCCACACACCTCCGCCTAACGAGGCCGCCAGGACTGCGGCCACCGACATCGCCACCCAGGCCATGCGGGTCAGCCGCAGAGGCAGCCAGCTGGTGCGCGCGTCGATCGCGGCCAGCAGCACGCCCAGGATGGCGAGTACCGACCACATCGGCTGGGCGTAGCGCGGCAGGCTTAGCCAGCTGATGGCGGCGGCGACTCCCGCAAGAACGCCGCAGACCAGCAAGAAACGGCTCGTGCCAAGGTCGCGGTAGGCCGGCTTGCCGTCCCCGGCGACCGGCACTGGAAGTCCCCGCAGTAGCGGCCGCACCAGCAATGCAGAAGTCGCGGCGATCATCACGGCGATGACGACTGCTGCCAGGCCTTCCTCGATCACCCGGCGATCCTAGTGTCGCGCCACGGTCAGGTTGGGCCGCCTCATGCTGCGTCTTCAATTGCCAGCAAGCCGAGCCGATTGCGATAGCGCGAACTGTCCTCTGCGCGGGCAGCAGCCGTCAGTCGAACGGTGAGCAGCAGTGAACAGGTATCGGCCCCTGACGCCAATTCGACCAGCTCAGGAACTGCTGCACGTACCCGCTCTGCGATAGCAGGACCCTCCAAGCCCGCGCGATGGAGCCGATGCAATTGCAGCCTGGCTGAGGCGGCTGGCACCATGATGCGACGCAGTGCCTGCACGTGCTGATCAGAAATCTGGATCAGCCGGCGTGCGGTGTCGGGGCTGATCCGTCGCAGCGGGCGACCGTCACGCCCATGGAGCAATCGGTCGGCTAATCTGGCAGAGATGCCGGCAATGGCAGCAACGTCATCAACGGTGAGCCCGCCACTGGCCATCAGGAAGCGCAACTGGGCTCGAAATGGCCCGGCATCCACCCAATGATCGCTAACCCCATTTCCTTTGGCGCATGCCGCCATACCCAACGTCCCCTTCGTCGAAGCCCTCTATCTGAAGAAGGCCTCGCGAAGGGGACGAATGTTAACGCTCGGCGGAAAGTTGCTTGATTTTAGCGATCAGGCGGCCACTCACAGTCAAAACCGCTGCGAGCGTCGGGAGCGGGGCGACGCATTGCGTTTCAGTTTGTGGCCGCCCGGAATTTAGCGCTGGGCGCGGACGAAGCCGGCTTGCTGGGCCGCTTCCTCACTGTTGAACCAGACCTCGGCTACGGTGCGGTTGTAGCCTGCCGACTCTGGCACGTGGTACTTCATTGACCGCTCGTTGCCTTTGATGGTGAAGCCCTCAGGCGGCTCGCTTCCGACGTAGACCCCCTCGCCCTCATATCGCGCCCGTCTGGCTTCCGGAGTAGCTGCCATCTCGCCGAGCAGCGCGGCGCCCTCATCGCCAACCGGAGTCTGCCCAGCCAGTGTTTCGTCGGCAGCTGCGGTTTCAACTTCGTCGATTGTGGCGGTCTCGGCCAGCGCCTCCTCACCGACGCTTGTTGCCTCGGCGGGAGCTTCGACGCCGATCCTGTCTGCTGCCTCGGCGAAAGCCTCGTCGACAACAGAAGTCATATCGGCGGGAGCCTCGTATTCCCCGCCCTCAGCCGGCTGATCCGGCATTGCCGCTTCGTCGACAACGGAAGTCATATCGGCCGGAGCCTCGTATTCCCCGCCCTCAGCCGGCTGATCCGGCATCGCCGCTCCGTCGGCTTCCAGATTCATCAGATGTGCCGACATCCCGCTCTGGGGATCCTCACCCGCCTCGTCCATCTCATCGACCACGGGTGCCGTTGCGGCTGCGCTACCAGCGCCCGTCCCCTCGGCCGTCGCTTGCTGCCGAGGCGCGTACGGCGTGGTCGGCCGAGCAGCCTGCCAGTCGGCGTCTTTAGCGCCCAGGAACTTGCGGACTACGACCACCGCGGCTCCTGCGATCGCGGCGACAATGGCGAGCCGCACGAACCAGCGACTCTTCTTCTTCTTCTTTTCCTCCGGCAACTCCAACTCCCCCTTGGCCGCGGCAACTGCGGCCTTGCCGCGCTTCTTCACTTCTACGACAACCGGCGCACCTGCGGCCGCGCTCAAGGCCTCGCTGAGCTTGGGCAGTACCTCGCTGGACATCTTGCCGCGCGCCGCTTCAACGGCCGGGCTGACCCGCTCGAGGGCCTCGTCGAGCGCTGGCCCGAACTTCTCGACCGCGTCGTGAGCCACCCGAGCACCACGTTGCTTGGCCGAGGTGGCGATCGGCGTGATCAGCTCCGCAGCCTGGTGCGCGTATGGGGAAACTAGCCCAGCCGCCTGTTGTGCGTACGGCGAGACTCGGCCGACGGCTCCAGTGGCCAAAGGAGCGATGCGATCCGCAGCCGAATGGGCCAGCGGAGCCATCCGATCTGCAGCCCCGTGGGTGACTGGGCCAACGCGCTCCGCGGCCGACTGAGCCATCGGTGCGAGCCGATCTGCCGCGGAGTGGGCGAGCGGTGAGACCTTGTCAGCGGCCGCGCCAATCCGATCTGCGGCGGCTTCAGCAAGCGGCCCGACTCGGGTGGCGGCTGACTGCGCGAGCGGCCCTACTCGATCAGCTGCGGTGTGGACCAGCGGTCCGACACGATCAGCGGCCGAGTGGACGAAATCCTCGGCGGCTGGCGCAACCTGCTTTCGGGCGGCTTTCGCGCGGCGGGAACTCTTAGACACGTTTCCTCCGTTGTGAGAAACCAATGCTCCCGGGTGGAGCATTTCCCACCGTATCGCCATCTTGTGCGGTCTGACAGGATGGCTGCCGGACCAAGACCAGATGATGATCACGACAGAAAGGTGCCTCGAAGTGGCACAGCAGACCGCAACCCTGCACACTAACCATGGCGACATCAACCTGCTGCTCTTTGGTGATCAAGCTCCCAAGACAGTGGACAACTTCGTGGGCCTCGCCTCAGGCACCAAGGGGTACGCCGACCCGAAAACCGGGGCGTCAACAACCGGCAAGTTTTACGACGGGCTCACCTTTCATCGGGTGATCGACGGCTTCATGATTCAAGGCGGTTGCCCTCTAGGGACAGGCACCGGTGGTCCGGGATACAAGTTTGGCGATGAGTTCCATCCCGACCTGGCCTTCAACAAGCCGTACCTGCTGGCCATGGCCAACGCTGGTCCGGGCACCAACGGTTCGCAGTTCTTCATCACCCTCGGCCCGCAGCCCCATCTCAACCGCCGGCACACGATCTTCGGTGAGGTGGCCGATCAGGCCAGCCGGGACGTGGTCGACGAGATCGCTAACGTGCAGACGGGACGGGCTGACCGCCCCGTCAACCCGGTCGTCATCGAGTCGGTGACGACCGATTCGGGTGACGATTCCGCGTGAGTCAGACCCCGGGCGCCGGCCCGGACTTCTCACCTCCGGGCTTTGCTCCCTGTTATCGCCATCCGGAGCGGATGACTGGCATTTCCTGCCAGCGATGCCAGCGGCCGATCTGCGGCGAATGCATGAACTCAGCATCGGTTGGCTTTCAGTGTCCCAGCTGCGTCGCATCCGGACGGGCAACGGTACGAGCCCCGCGGACCGCTTTTGGTGCGATCTTGAAGCCGGGCGGTGGTACCGCGACCAAAGTCATGATGGCTGTGCTCGCTGCCGAGTGGGTGCTCAACCTGGTGAGTGGCGGGCTGCTCGATCGCCTGCTGGTGATGAGCAATGAGGCCATCTATCTTGGTCAGTTCTGGCGATTGATAACGGCGTCGCTGACCTCAGGATCGATCCTCGGCGTTCTGATGAACCTGCTGGTGCTCTGGATTGCCGGTCGGGCGATTGAGTCTGAGCTGGGCGCCTGGCGTTTCGTTGTGCTGTACCTCGCAGCTGGCCTGGGCGGCACCACCATGCTCTTCGTCTTGGGTCCGTACACGAGCGCTGGCTACGGCGCGGCAGCTGCCGTGATCGGTCTGCTTGCGGCTAACGCGATCTTCAAGCAGAAGATGCGAGAGGACGTCCGTGCCGACATCGGGCTGTTCGTCTTGCTCATCCTCTACAGCATCTTGATCGGCTTCCGCAGCTTCGGCTGGCTGATGTTGATCGGCGGCATTGTGGTCGGCGCTTCGGTCGGCGTGGTGTTGGCGTACGCGCCGCGCCGCAACCGCAGCACGGTCCAAGTGGTCGGGATGCTCGGAGTGATCATGGTCTGCTTGCTCGCCGTTGCCCTGAAGCTGACGATCTTCTAGTGGACCCGCGGGCAAAACGAGATTAGGCCTGCACGACCGAAGGCAGGTCGAGGGGCTGCTCGGGAGGCTGGCGGGTGATCACCCATGCCGCGATAGCGGCGCCCGCCACTGTGAGTAGTAGCGCCACTGTCGCGATCATCAACGCCATGGTCGAAACGCGCGCGACGCCGCTGCCGGTCGTGTCTTTGGGAGCGCTAATCACCAAGCGAGAACGCCGCCTCAAGATCATGTGCGGAGTATGCACGGAAGGCGATATGAGTCTCGGTGCCAACCACTCCGGGCACCCTGTTGAGCTGGTCCGCGACGACTTCAGCCACTTGATCATGGTTGGACACCCGGATCATGGCGATCAGGTCGATCGTTCCCGTCACCGAATAGACCTCGCTGACGCCGCGGAGCGCGGCGATCTGCTCAGCAACCTCCGAAATACGCGCTACGTCAGCTTTCACGAAGACGATCGCAGTGACCATGGCGGTCACTTTAATCTTGAGCTGCTCGCGCATCGCGCTTGGGATCCGCCGCCGTCGTCGTCGCTCGCAGAGGAAAAGCGCCTCTGCTCGCTCCTTCTCCGTGCGGCGGCGCGCGATTCCCGACGCTCGCCGCGCGGAGACAATACTCAGGCTTCCCGTACTCCAGGGGTCACAAACGGCGGCTTGGTGATCACGAAGGTCTCCTGACGGTTCCTGATGTCCACCGTTACAACATCATCGTCATTGAGGCCTGCCCCGATCAGCGCAAGGGCTATCCCGATCTTGAGAGTCGGTGAAAAGGTGCCCGAGGTCACAGTGCCGATCTCGCGGCCGTCCGGGTCGCGCACCACCATCCCCGGTCGTGGAATGCCTCGTCCGACTGCGCGCAGTCCACGTAACTGACGCCTCGGACCGACCTCCTTCTCGGCGCGGAGCGCGTCTGCTCCAAAGAATGACTCCTTCTTCCACCCCACCGCCCAGCCGAGTCGTGCCTGTACCGGCGTGATCGTCGGCGAGAGGTCTTGACCATGCAGCGGGTAGCCCATCTCGGTCCGCAACGTGTCCCGCGCCCCCAGCCCGGCAGGTTGCAACCCGTAGGGCTCACCGGCTGTTAGCACGGCGTCCCACACCGCCACGGCCGCGCTGACCGGAACGACCAGCTCATACCCGCGTTCCCCGGTGTAACCGGTACGGCAAACGGTCACCGGCGTTCCCTCATAATCCGCACTCACATAGGTCATGTAGTCATGGCCCGCCGGAAGGCCTGCGGCCGACACCACCTCGTCGGACAACGTGCCCTGCACCGCCAGTACGGCGAAGTCGCGATGCTGGTTGGTCACCGCAACGCCGTCAGGCGCAGCCTCAGCCAGCAGCGCGACCACGCGCTCGCAGTTCGCCGCATTGGGGATCAAGAACACCTCGTCCGGGGACTTGAGATAGGCGATCATGTCGTCGACCACGCCGCCGTCGGGGTTGCAGAGCAACGTGTACTGAGCTTGACCCGGGCCGATCTTGCGGAGGTCGGCAGTCAGACACCGGTTGACGAATTCTGCGGCCCCCCGACCGGCCACAGTGGCCTTGCCGAGATGACTGACGTCGAAGATCCCGACGGCATTGCGGACAGCGGCATGCTCGGCGAGCACGCCGGCGCCTGCGTACTCCAGCGGCATGGACCAGCCGCTGAACGGGGCGAACTTGGCGCCGGCGGCGACATGTCGCTGCTGCAGCGGGGAGTGCAGCAGGGCGCCGGTCTCGGCATTCTCCGCGCTCATCGCTCCTCCGATCACCAGCGGACGCCTAGATCAGGATCGACCAGGGCCACAACCGACTAACCTGTTGACGCCCCATTTGATCACGCCGACCACCGAAGGACGTCGCCATCGTGCCAACCCACATGCTTCCCCCGCTCGCCATCGCCAAGAGCGTCCCTCGCAATGCCGATGTCCTCGTAGTGGGCATGAGCGAGGCCGGCGTACGGGAAGTGCCCGAGACAATTGCGCGCGCCTTCGCAAAGCGGTTCGGCGTGTCCGTGGGCGAGATGGCAACCTCACTTGGAGCCAAGGCGAGCGCCGACAGCCAGCGGACTCTCCCTGCAGCCGGCGACGGACCGCGGATCGTGGTCGTGGGGCTCGATTCAGCGCAGCCGAGCGCCGAGGAGCTCCGGCGCGCGGCCGGGTCCGGCGTACGGCGCTCGGCTTCGCTGACGGAGATCGGCGGCCTGTCGGTCGCCGTCTCGCTGGGCATCGCCAGCCCGGAGCAGCTCGCTGCGGCTGCTGAGGGCGCGCTGCTCGGCAGCTATGACTATGAGCCGATCAGCGCTGAGCCGGCCAAAGGTGGCACGGTCGGCGCCATCACCGTGATCGACTCGAGCGATGTCAAGGCTGCGGATGTCGTGACTGCTGCCCAGATCGTCGCACAGGCGGTGGTCACGGTCCGTGAGTTGGTCAACATCCCTGCCAACCTCTTGTATCCGGAATCGTTCGCAGAGCAGGTGCGTAACCTGGTCCGCGACAGCAAGATCATCATCGACGTGCTGGATGAGAAGGCGTTGAACCGGGGCGGCTACGGCGGATTGCTGGCCGTGGGCGGTGGATCCTCCCGCCCACCACGGCTGGTCCGGCTCAGCTATAGCCCCCGAGGAGCCAGGTCCCATCTCGCTCTGGTGGGCAAGGGCATCACCTTCGACACCGGCGGTCTCAACCTCAAGCCGGCCGAAGGTATGTACGCGATGAAGTACGACATGGCCGGCGCCGCAACTGTGCTGGTCGCTGCCCACGCGATTGCCCAGCTTGGCCTCAAGATCAGAGTCACGGCCTATGGTGCACTCGCGGAGAACATGCCCTCGGGGAGTGCGTTTCGGCCCTCAGATGTGCTGACGATCTACGGCGGCAAGACCGTCGAGAATGGCAATTCTGACGCCGAGGGTCGACTCGTCATGGCCGACGCGCTCGCACGAGCCAACGAAGATCACCCCGACCTCGTGATCGATGTCGCGACACTAACGGGCGCCTGCGTGGTCGCCCTCGGTGAGCGCACGGCCGGTCTGATGGCAACCGACGACGCGACGGCCGACCTGGTTCTTGATGCGGCCGAGACGGCTGGCGAGGACATCTGGCAGCTACCGATCCCGAAGGAGATCCGCAGCAAGCTCGATTCCAAGGTCGCCGACCTGCGCTCGGTCGGACACGACCGCTGGGCTGGCGCTCTGGTCGCCGCCGCTTTCCTTCGTGAGTTCGTGGCCGAAGGCACACCGTGGGCGCACCTCGACATTGCCGGGCCAGCCTTCTTCGACGGCAAGCCGTACGGCTACATCGCATCCGGAGGTACCGGGGTCGGCGTACGCACTCTTATCGCGCTCGCTCGGGCCCTTTCGGCGTAAGGCGACACTGCCGGCGATCATTGTCGCTGGACGTTCTTCATCGGCCGGCGGTGTGGAGTGCAAGCAACGCAGCCATGGCAGCCTCCTTTTGGTCCTTGGCCCAGGGTGGACCGAGCCCGTGCCCGAGCTCGACGACGATTTCTGCCACGGTCGCCGGCGAGCAGCCGAGGGCGGCGGCGGCGGCGCCAGCAAGGTCCTTGGTGGTGAACCGGATCATGGGCAGCCCGGCTGCCTGCGCCGCATCGGAGAGTGCCTCGCTGTAGAGCTCGCCTTCGGCAGCGTGCAGCAGCGGGTGCGAGCGAAGAATCGTGCTCAGGTCCTGGGGGATGGAGCTCGTCGGAACCGAGATGGCGACTGCGCGAACCCGATGTCCTTGCCCGGCAAGGTCATGCACTAGACCGCACAACTCTCTTTCGGAGGCCGCGAACGCGGACCGCTCTACTTTCATGATCACCTCGCGGGCCTGTTCGATCGGCAGTCCACTCGCCGCGTGATAGGCCTGCCGAGGCAGCGCTGGATCACACAACTCCATCCGCCGGCGGTCGCGGACCAGCGGTTCCGCGGACACAGCAACGGCTACGGCCCATCCCGAATGATCGCGGAGTCCGATAGCAACTTCTGCCACGGCTAGCACGGTAACGCCGCTGGCCCTGGCGCGCAGCTCCCTCCCCGCCGCCTTGGCTGCGTTCCCGTGGATCGCTTCCATCGCAGAGGTGCACCTGCGCCACATAGGGATATCGGCCTTCAAAGCAGACCAGCCGTGCTGACAGCTGCCCCGGCGTCGAGTCATCCATCCCACCGACTCGGCACCTCTGCCAACACGGCTGGAGGTGTAAGACGCCGCCCCCCGAGGGGTCATATGTGGATGGTTACTCAGCAGACGTTTCACACTCTCGTAGTTCGGAGACGAGGAAGAAAAGGGATTGGTTCATCACCCACGAACGAAGTGCACCTGCTTCAGCGCAGGTCGGGATGTTTCTTATTTCGGGTGTTGTAGTCGCGCATCCGCTGCGGATATCCGACGACTGCCGCGTCGTAACCAGGAATCTGCAGGTGCTCAGCGAAGGAACGGGCCCATTCCGGCGAGGGCACAACTCGACGAGTCCACTCGCCGTCGAATGCGACCAGCAGCAGGGTCGTCTGAGTTACCGAAGTCTTCGGCTCGATAAACGCCTCGACCCCGCGACGACTCCGGGCGAACTGAGTGAGGTGCGACGTGACAGCGTCGTCGACCGTCCGGCTCTGCGAGGCATAGCCACGGCTCTTCTTCACGCGCCTGGCTGTCCGCCGGAACCAACTCATGCGCCAATTATGGCCCGGTACCTTCGGGAATCGCGGCTTTCACAAGGGCTGAGAGGATGGCGATATGGCTGCATCGTTCGATCTCGTCGTGCTTGGTGCCGGCAGCGGCGGCTACGCCTGCGCCCTGCGAGCAGCCCAGCTCGGCTTCATGGTCGCGCTGGTGGAGAAGGACAAGGTCGGTGGCACGTGCTTGCACCGCGGCTGTATCCCCACCAAGGCGATGCTGCACGCTGCCGAAGTAGCTGACTCGGTGCGCGACGGGAGTCAATTCGGCGTCCACGCGGCGATCGACAAAATTGATCTTGCCGGGGTCGTCACGTACGCCGACAGCGTGGTCGGCCGCATCTATAGAGGTCTGTCCGGCCTGGTCAGCTCTCGCGGCATCACCGTTGTTCATGGTGCGGGTTCGCTGACCCAGCACGACGGACGCCCGGCAGTCACCGTCGGCGATGAGACGTATCAAGCACCGAATTTGGTGCTGGCCACCGGGTCGTACGCCCGCTCGCTGTCTGGGCTGGAGATCGACGGCCTGAAGATCCAGACGAGCGAGCAGGCGCTCCGGCTCGACAGGCTTCCCGCCTCAGCGATGGTGCTCGGCGGCGGGGTGATCGGAGTGGAGTTCGCTTCGGCCTGGCGGTCATTCGGGGTGAACGTCACGATCGTTGAAGCGCTTCCTCGGCTGGTCTCTGGTGAGGATTCGGCCGTCTCCGCTGCCCTGGAACGGGCGTTCCGCAAACGCGGGATCAACGTGCTCACGGGTGCCGCCATGTCGGCGTGTCAGACCGCTGAATCCGGCGTACGGCTGGAGCTCGAGGACGGGCAGCAGCTGGAGGCGGAGCTCCTGCTGGTTGCCGTCGGCCGCGGGCCGCAGACCACCGGCCTCGGCTACCAGGAGACGGGCGTCGACCTCGAAGACGGCTTTGTGACCGTCAACGAGCGACTGGAGACGTCGGTCCCCGGTGTCTATGCAGTCGGTGACCTGGTACCTGGCCTGCAGCTAGCGCATCGGGGCTTCGCGCACGGCATTTTCGTTGCCGAAGAGATTGCGCACCGGACTGGTGCTCTCGAGCAGGCGCCGGCGGCGATCGTGGATGTGGACGTGCCGCGCGTCACCTATTGCGACCCGGAGATCGCCTCCGTAGGGCTGAGTGAGGATGACGCACGAACACGCTTCGGCGAGGTGGAAACGTTCACCTACGACCTGGCCGGGAACGGTAAATCCCAGATCCTGAAGACTCGTGGTTTTGTGAAGCTGGTCCGTAGGCCGAGCGGGCCAGTTGTCGGCATCCACATGATCGGTGCCCGCGTCAGCGAGCTGGTCGGCGAGGCCCAACTGATCACCAACTGGGACGCATTCCCCGCTGATGTCGCGGGCCTGATCCACGCCCACCCCAGTCAGAGCGAAGCGCTCGGCGAAGCTCACCTGGCCCTGGCCGGCAAACCCTTGCATTCCCACGGCTGATTGACAAGCTCAGCTCCTACTGGAACTTCACGAGAGCAGCAACCGCGCTGCTCCGCGGAGACCTGCTGAGGCTAGGCTGTGGCCCACCGGCAACGAAGAGGCCCGACCGAGTTCCGCCGAGCCAGCAGTGACACTAGGCCGAAACTGAGCACCAGCACGATGAAGGAGTCTCACAGCCATGTCGACCTCCGTAACACTCCCAGCCCTCGGTGAAAGCGTCACCGAAGGAACCGTCAGTCGGTGGCTCAAGCAGGTCGGTGACACCGTCGAAGCCGACGAGCCACTACTGGAGGTGTCGACAGACAAGGTCGACACCGAGATCCCCTCCCCCACTTCCGGAGTGCTGCTGGAGATCAAGGCGCAGGAGGACGAGACCGTCGAAGTGGGTGCAGTGCTCGCCGTGATCGGCGATCCGAGCGAGGCGGATGGGCAGGCCGCGCCAGCGCCTGAGGCTCCTGCCGAACAGGCAGCCGAGGAGCCTGCCCAGGAGGAAGCTGAGGCGCCAGCCCACGAGGAAGCTGCGCCAGCAGAAAGTCCGGAGGAGCCCGAGAAGACTGAGGCTGCCGCCGAAGCACCGGAAGAGCCCGCCGCGCCGGCCGCTACCTCCGGTCCGGCTGCCGGCACCGAAGTGACCCTGCCGGAGCTTGGCGAGAGTGTGACCGAGGGAACGGTAAGTCGTTGGCTCAAACAGGTTGGGGAGTCTGTTGCGGCCGACGAGTCGCTGCTGGAAGTCTCGACGGACAAGGTCGACACCGAAATCCCTTCGCCAACTTCGGGCACATTGCTGGAAATCCGGGTCCAAGAAGACGAGACAGTCGAGGTTGGGGCAGTCCTTGCTGTCATCGGCGAGGCCGGCGCCGCGACCGCGCCATCGCCTGAGCCAGAGCCAGCGCCTGAGCCTGGGCGCCAACCAGAGCCGCAGGCTCCGGCAGAGGCTGAAACCAGGCCCGCGCCGCAGCCAGCGTCGAGGGTCGCGGCACCTCCTGCAAAAGAGGACGCGCGACCCGAGCAACACGGTCCGGCAGCCACGGCTACTGCTGCCCCGACACCCGTCGTGGGCGACTCCGAGGCCGGCTACGTGACACCGCTGGTACGCAAACTCGCCAAGGAGCACGGCGTCGACCTCGTATCGCTCAATGGGACCGGGGTAGGCGGACGGATCCGTAAGCAGGACGTGCTGGCCGCCGCCGAGACCGCGAAGCAGGCGGCCGAGACAGCCAAGCAAGCCGCTCCTGCGCCACAGGCCGAGCCCGCCGCCGCGGCGGCACCCGCACCGGCGGCCGCGGCCAGCGCCTTGCGCGGCACCACCGAAAGGATGTCGCGGCTGCGCCAGACGATTGCCAAGCGCATGGTTGAGTCCCTCCAGGTCTCCGCTCAGCTCACGGCAACGGTCGAGGTGGATCTGACAGCGATCTCGCAGATCCGCGCCAAGGTCAAGGAAGACTTCAAGAAGCGCGAGGGCGCGACGTTGTCCTACCTGCCGTTCATCGCAAAGGCTGCCATCGAGGCGCTGAAGGTGCACCCGAAGCTCAACGCGACGATCGACACCGAGGAGCGAACCATCACCTATCCGGATGCCGAGCATCTCGGCATCGCCGTGGACACCGAAAAAGGTCTGCTCGTTCCGGTGATCAAGGACGCGGGTGATTTGAGCATTACCGGGTTGGCCAAGCGAATCGCCGACCTGGCGGCACGTACCCGGCAGAACAAGGTCACACCGGACGAGCTGACGGGCGGCACGTTCACCATCACGAACTACGGCTCCGCTGGCACCTTGATGGACACTCCGATCATCAACCAACCTCAGGTGGCGATTCTGGGAACGGGGGCGCTGGTCAGGCGCCCTGTGGTGATCTCAGATCCGCGCCTGGGCCAGGTGATCGCTATCCGCGACATGATGTACCTGTCGGCGTCCTACGATCATCGGCTCGTCGACGGCGCGGAGGCGGCTCGGTTCCTCAGCACACTCAAAGCTCGTCTCGAGGAGGGCGACTTCGGCGGCGAGTTCGGACTCTGAGAGCGGCGGATTGACCCAAGCCGACCCTAAAGAATACCGAGAGGGAGCTCATGAAGGTCGTCGTCATTGGTGCCACGGGGAACGTCGGAACGAGCGTTGTAGAGGCCCTCGCTGCGGACACCGCCGTTACCGAGATCGTCGGGGTGGCCCGGCGGACGCCGTCGTCGTGGCATCCGGCGAAGACGCGGTTCGAAGCTGCGGACGTCCGGTCGCCAGACGTCGCGCAACATCTCCAGGGCGCTGACGCTGTCGTGCTGCTGACGTGGGCTTTCCAGCCAACGCACCGGCCGTTGGAAACGTGGGACATCAACGTGCTCGGCAGCATGAACGCTCTCCAGGCGGCGGCCGATGCGGGAGTCCGGACCGTCGTCTATGCGTCGTCACTGGCCGCTTACTCACCAGGAGCCGGCAGGCACGTGGACGAAAGCTGGCCGACGCACAGCGTGCCTACGGCGGCCTACGGCCGGGAGAAGGCTTACCTGGAGCGCTATCTCGACGCCTACGAGTTGCGTCACCCGGAAATTCGAGTGGTACGGATGCGTACGTGTTTCATCTTCAAGCGGTCGTCGGCCAGCGAACAACGGCGGATTTTCGCCGGGCCCCTGGTCCCGCGGGCGTTGCTCCGTCCAGGGCGCCTGCCGATCGTCCCGCTGCCGGCCGGCCTGCGGTTCCAAGCCATGCACGGTGACGACGCTGGTGAGGCGTACCGGCTGGCGTTGCTGAGTGATGCCCGCGGTGCTTACAACGTCGCTGCCGATCCGGTCATCGACGGGGAAGCACTCGGCAAACTGCTGGAAGCACGAGCCGTGAAGGTGCCGAAGCGGGCCGTCTCGGCCGCGATGGCAGGCGCATGGCGGCTACGACTCATCCCATCGGACGAGTCGCTGCTCAAGTTGTTCCTGTCGCTGCCGACGCTGGACACCAGCCGTATCCGCGGTGAGCTGGGCTGGCAGCCGCAACTCTCGGGAGTCGACGCACTGCGCGAGGTCATGGAGGCCATGGCCGAGGGCGCGGGCGGGCCAACGCCCCCGCTACAGCCCGCCGGCGAGCGGTCGCGAAGCTCCTCGGAATGACTCTTTCGATTGCACTCTGATAGGCAGCCCGCCAGATTCGCCTCCTTCGTCGCTCGCGACCAACGCCCAAATCGTTGACGCAGCTCAACCGCGAGCTTCTGAGGTCGGCGAAGCGGCCCGCCTGTCATAGTGGCAACGACATTAGACTCGGCGCCATGGCACTGGAGTTCGTCGATCTTGGGCTGGGTAGCGAGCACGTCGACTACCAAGCGACGTGGGATCTGCAGCGTGCCATTCACGCCGAGGTATCCGCCGGCACCCGGCCGGACACGGTCCTACTCCTCGAGCACGCCAGTGTCTACACCGCGGGTAAGCGGACCGAACCCCATGAGCGCCCTCTCGACGGCACGCCGGTCATCGACGTCGACCGGGGCGGCAAGATCACCTGGCATGGGCCCGGTCAGCTGGTCGGCTACCCGATCGTCCGGCTACCCGAAACCGTGCTCGTTGTTGACTACGTGCGCCGCCTCGAGGAGGCCATGATCGCGATGTTCGCCGAGTACGGCCTGAGCACCGGTCGCATTCGCGGCCGCTCCGGTGTTTGGCTCGCGGGAGACGCCGAGCGGGTCGAGCGCAAGATCGCCGCCATAGGAGTACGCGTAGCGGCTGGCACGACGATGCATGGCTTTGCGCTGAATGTCGATCCCGATCTTCGCGCGTTCGAGCGGATCATCCCGTGCGGACTGACCGGCGTGGGCGTGACGTCTCTGGCCGCCGAGTTGGGCACCGGCGTCACGATGATCGATGTCGCTCAGAGACTCCGTCCACACCTGCAGCGCTCCCTGGCCTTCGAGGACTACGTGCAGTCCCCGGACGTCGGCTCGGCACCAGAATCGACACTTCACCAGGTTGCAGCTGGTGCCGCCTGACCGGCTGACGTCGGCTGTCGGGGGTCGCCGTCGGGCCGTCGTGGCGCCGCTCACCGTTGACTATGCCGTCGAGGCGTACAGCCTGCGGAAGGTGTATCGCACTCGGAACGGCAAACAAGCGGCCGTCGACGGCCTGGACCTGCGGGTACCGGTAGGCGGCGTCCACGGCTTCCTGGGTCCCAACGGCTCCGGTAAGACCACCACAATCAGGATGATTCTGGGACTGATCGCCGCCGACTCCGGCCACATCCGGATCTTCGACCACGAGGTTCCGCTGGCCATCAATGAGGTGATCAGCCGGGTGGGTGCCATCGTCGAGCAGCCCAAGTTCTTTCCAGCGTTCTCCGGACAGAAAAACCTTCAATTGCTGGCGAGCGCGATCGGCGCGCCGCGGCGACGGGTTGCAGCGGTGCTCGATGAAGTGGGATTGGCGGGTCGCCGTCGAGACAAGTTCCGCAACTACTCACTCGGTATGAAGCAACGCCTTGCCATAGCCGCAACTCTGCTCAAAGACCCCGATCTATTGATCTTCGACGAACCCACCAACGGCCTCGATCCTGCGGGCATTCACGAGATCCGCACCATGATGCGAGACCTGGCCAGCCGAGGAAAGACGGTGCTGGTCTCCAGCCACATTCTCAGTGAGGTGCAGCAAGTCGCCGACACGGTCACCATCATCGGCCGTGGCAGGCTGCTGGCCGAAGGCGACGTCAATGACATCCTTGCCTCAGACGGACAGCTGGCGGCGCGGGTCGGGGTCTCGGACCATCTGCGAGCCGCCGAAGTACTCACGACATCGGGCTTCACCGTCGAGCGGTTACCCAATCGGATTCTTAAGGTCAGCCTGGTCAATCACAAGCTCGATCTTGCGGTCATTACTCGGCTGCTGGCCGATCAGGGCCTCTACGTCTCCGAGCTGACCCCTATCCAGCCAGACCTCGAGTCGGTGTTCCTGGATCTGACTGCCGGTCAGCATCTGGGTGCTCGGCAGGAGCGACGACGTCAACCGGCGAGCCGTCGACCAGACCCGCGACAGCGGCGGCCAGAACAGCAGCGTCGCCCGGAACGGCGTCGTCAGCCAGAGCTCCCGGATTGGGGCGGTCGGCCGTGAGCCGGCTTGTCGGGGCTGAGGTCAGCCGACTGCTGAGTCGGCGGTTCACCGGCATCGCGATGATCGTGCTGCTGCTCGGTCTCGCCGGATATCAGCTGCTGGTCAACGACGCCCTCTCGCCCCCGAGCCGCGAACAGCTCGCGACCGCCGAGCGCGTGTACCAGGACGTGCACGAGGACTGGGTGACCAACCATGAGCGATACGAGCAGGACTGCCGGAACACTGGCGCGCCACCTGAGGAGTGCGTCGTAACCGAGCCCACACTGGCCGACTTCACCGAAAGCGCAACGCCGTTCAAGGAGGTCGCCAGGACAGGGCTCCAGTTGTCGACCCTGCTCGTCGCGGTCGTAGCGTTCATGATCGCCGCCAGCTTCATCGGCGCCGAGTACGGCTCCGGCTCGATCGCAAACTGGCTGACGTTCATTCCGCGACGAGGGCAAGTGTTCTGGTCGAAATTGCTGACCGTGACCGGGTTCGCAGCGTTGCTTGGGCTGTTTGGCGCCACGCTCGTCTTGAGCGGGACCCTCGTGCTGGCGCACCTGCACGGATCTCGCATTGAGTCAATCAGGCAATTGGCCGAAATGGGGGCACGCACGATCCTGCCCGTCGTGATGCTGGCGATCATCGGCTTCTGTATCGGTCTGCTCACTCGCCACACCGCTGGCGCGATTGGCCTCTTGCTTGCCTTCGTCGTTGTCTGGTTCGTCCGAGCCGGGCCGCTTAGCTCACTGGCATGGGCCCAACGCATCACACCATGGACTCCCGAGGGGAATATTGCGGCAATCGTTGACCGGGGCTACACGTACTCTGTGCCGGTCAACAAGGTGACGGCGGACGGAGTCAACATTGAGTTCATCCAACACCACGTGAGCTTCACCCACGCCCTGGTCTATTGGTCGATTCTCCTCGCGCTGGTCATCATAGGTTCGTTGCTGATCTTCCGCCGCCGCGATGTCATCTGAGTCCGCAAGCGAGCGGAGCGAGCAATCAGACACCGGATCGCGCGCCGCTGTCCTGGACGAGGGAGGGAGCAGACATGCTTTTCGGCTGCGAGCGAGCGAGGAAGGCAGCGGCTGCCAAGCGCGATCCGCAGCGAGCGGAGCGAGCAATCAGACACAGTAGGCTGACCAGGTGACCATAGCCCCCGAAGGCCGCAAGCCGCTGCGCCTCGAGGTTCGTAACGCCAGCACGCCGATCGAGAAAAAGCCGCCGTGGATCAAGACGACGGCACGGATGGGCCCTGAATATCGCGAGCTGCACGAGTTGGTCAAGAGCCAGGGGTTGCACACGGTCTGCCAGGAGGCGGGCTGTCCGAATATCTTCGAGTGCTGGGAGGACCGCGAGGCTACCTTCCTGATCGGCGGAGAGGTATGCACCCGGCGCTGCGACTTCTGTCAGATCGACACCGGCAAGCCAGCCAACTTCGACGCGGATGAGCCGGTCCGCGTTGCAGAGTCGGTGCGGAAGATGGGCCTCCGCTACGCGACCGTCACCGGCGTCTGTCGCGATGACCTTCCCGATGAGGGGGCCTGGCTCTACGCGGAGACGATCCGCAAGATTCATGAGTTCAATCCAGGCACCGGCGTGGAGATGTTGGCACCCGACTTCTCCGGCAATTCCGACTACTTGGGACAACTCTTCGAGACCGAGCCGGAGGTCTTCGCACACAATGTGGAGACCGTCCCGCGGATCTTCAAGCGGATTCGTCCGGGCTTCCGCTACGACCGCTCCCTAGAAGTGTTGCGGGCGTCTCGCACGACAGGGCTGGTCACCAAATCCAACCTGATCCTTGGCATGGGCGAGACTCGGCCAGAGATCAGTGAGGCCCTCGCAGACTTGTACGACGCCGGCGCGGAAATCATTACGATCACTCAGTACTTGCGGCCGTCAGCGCGGCATCACCCAGTCGACCGTTGGGTCAAGCCGGAGGAATTCATTGAGCTGGCGGACGAGGCAAAGGCAATCGGTTTCGCTGGCGTAATGAGCGGACCCCTCGTACGCTCCTCCTATCGTGCTGGTCGGCTGTACCGCCAGGCACTGCAGACCCGCCAAGCTTTGTCGGTCCATGCTTCGGCGGTGTAAGCAAAAATCGAGAGCTTGAAAGTGAGTCGCAATGGCTAACGCGGCGGCTAGAAACGCTACGGGCGGCGCCAAGGATCCGAAGGCTGCGGCCAAGGATGCGAAGGCGACAGCCAAGGCTGCAAAGCGCGCGGAGAAGGCGCGCAAAAAGGCAAGCAACGACCCGAAAGACATGGGCCGGATCCGCCAGATCATTCGGGCCTACCAGGTCACGCATGAATATGACCGGGCGCTCCCCTACCTGTTGATCGGCGCCTTCATACTGCCAATCGCGATCGGCGTGGTCATCGGCTTGCTCTGGGGCTACGCCTTCAACGTGATCTTCGCCGGCGTCATGGTCGGGCTGTTGGCCGCGATGTTCATGCTGGTTCGCCGAGCAAAGGCGGCTACCTACAAGCGCTATGCGGGACAGGCCGGCTCAGCCGAGGTCGCGCTGCAGATGCTGCCCAAGAAGTGGGTCTCCACACCGGCCATTGCTGCCAACCGCAACCGGGATGTCATCCACCGCACACTTGGGCCCGGTGGGCTGGTACTCATCGGCGAGGGCGAGCCTGGTCGGGTGCGCCAACTCCTCGCCAGCGAGGTGAAGAAGCACGAACGAGTCGCGTACGGAGTCACCGTGACCACGGTGATCATGGGCAACAAGGACGGCCAGGTGCCGCTGGACAAGTTGGCCGACCATATCCGCAAACTGCCTAAAGCCCTCCAGCCCAACCAGATCACCGACATCAGGCAGCGGCTACGAGCCCTCGACGCCCTGCGCCCACCGGTGCCCGTGCCCAAGGGACCGATGCCAACCAATCCGCGCCAGGTCAAAGGTGCCCGCCAGGCGATGCGCGGTCGCTGATTGAGGTCGGTTCAGCACGAGCCTCGATTGACGCGCAGCGCTTGATCAATCAATGAGCAACCTGGTCAACGCCGAGCGCGTCACCATGGGCTACGGCACCCGTACTCTCCTCGACGGCATCAGTCTCGGCCTTGGCCGTGGTGAGGCGGTGGGGGTCGTAGGCCGCAACGGAGCCGGAAAGACCACCTTGCTCCAGATTCTCGCGGGAACGCTGGAGCCGGATGCGGGTCGAGTCACCCACACCGGCCACCTTTCGATCGGTTTCCTGCATCAGGCTGACGACATCGCATCCGATGCGTCCGTCCGCACTGTCATCGTCGACGACGCACCAGACCACGTGTGGGCCGCCAACCCTCGAACACGGGCGATCGTTGAGCACCTGCTTGCCGACGTCGACCTCGATGCCCAACTCATCACCTTGAGCGGCGGTGAGCGCCGCAGAGTTGCGCTGGTGACACTGCTGCTGGCCGATCATGACTTGCTGGTTTTGGATGAGCCAACCAACCATCTTGACGTTGAGGCAGTGGACTGGTTGGCCAAGGAGCTGCGAGCCATGCAGCAGGCCAATGTCGCGATGCTGGTCATCAGCCACGACCGCTGGTTCCTCGATGCCAGCTGCACCCGGATCTGGGAGGTGCATGACGGCACAGTCCACGCGTACGACGGCGGTTATGCGGCGTACGTGCTGGCCAAGGCGGAGCGCGTACGCCAAGCCGCCACCGCCGCCGCCCGACGCAACAACCTGCTCCGTAAAGAGCTGGCCTGGCTGCGCCGGGGTCCACCGGCCCGTACCTCAAAGCCGAAGTTTCGTCTGGACGCGGCGACCGCGCTTACCGCCGATGAGCCCGAGCCACGCGACCGGCTGCAACTACAACGGTTCGCTACCGCCCGATTGGGCAAGGACGTTTTCGATCTTCACAAGGTCAGTGTGTCGCTGGGCGGCCGGATGCTGCTTCGCGACCTCTCCTGGTCAATTGGCCCTGGCATGCGGATCGGACTGATTGGGGTAAACGGCTCCGGGAAGACCACGCTGCTGCGGCTCCTGACCGGTGACATGACGCCGAATTCGGGGAGCGTGAAACGCGGCAAGACGCTGCGGATCGGGTACCTGAGCCAGGGCATGGAGGAGCTTCGGGGCACCGATCGGGTGCTGCAATCGATCGATCGCATACGCCGGCAGACTCGACTCGCGACTGGTGCCGAAGCCAGCGTCAGCTCGCTGCTGGAGGACTTCGGCTTCACCGGGGACACGCTGACCGCCCGGCTTGATGACCTGTCAGGCGGCGAGCGGCGACGGCTTCAGATTCTCCGTATGCTCCTTGAGGAGCCGAACGTCCTGCTGCTGGACGAGCCCACCAACGACCTCGACATTGACACGTTGACGGTCATCGAGGACTACCTCGACAGCTGGCCCGGCACACTGCTGGTTGTCACCCATGACCGCTACTTCCTGGAGCGGGTCTGCGATGTCAGCTACGCCTTGATGGGAGACGGCTCCTGCGTCCTGCTTCCCGGCGGTGTTGAGCAGTATCTGCAGTCGCGCCGCGACCGGCCGACGGAAAGCTCACGTGTGACGGCATCGGTGGAGGCTCGATCGACCACCAACACAGCAGCGCGCCGCCAAGCCAAAAAGGATCTCGCTCGCCTGGAACAGCAAATCGCCCGCGTGGACGAGCGACTCGCAGCGCTGCACGACCAGATGGCTGGCGCAGCGAGCAACTACGAACGACTCACCGAGCTGCAGCGCGAGCTTGACCAGCTCGGGACCGTCAAGGTCGGGCTCGAATCGGCCTGGTTGGAAGCGGCAGAGCTCGCCGGGTAACCGGCACCGCATGTCCTGCGCGTTCGCCCGCGTCTGGCAGGGTCAAACGCGCACGATGTTGCCGCCTCGCCTACGTTGGCTCTTGTGAAGGGCGCTCTAGAGCAGCTAGTGGACGCGCTCGGCGATGCGGTCCGATCCGACCCGGTCAGCTGCGAGAACTACCGCTACGACTGGAGCCGCGACGCGACTGCCGGAGTTCCGGTGGCGGTGGTCCGGCCCGCTAACACCGCAGAGGTACAGACCGCAATGCGATGGGCAGCCGAGCACCGCGTACCGGTGGTGCCGCGCGGGGCTGGCAGTGGCCTGTCGGGCGGATCGTCGGCGGTGACCGGAGGCATCGTGGTGAGCTTGGAGCGAATGCGCTCGATCGAGATCGACGTAGCTGCAAGGGTCGCCGTTGTGGAGGCAGGTGCGTTCAATGCCGACGTCAAAGCCGCAGCAGCTCACCACAGTCTTTGGTATCCACCGGATCCGTCGTCGTACGAAATCTGCTCGATCGGCGGCAACATCGCAACGAACGCGGGCGGGCTGTGCTGTGTGAAATACGGCGTCACGACCGACTACGTGCTGGGGCTCGACGTCGTGCTGGCCGATGGCACTCTGATCACCCTCGGCGGCAAGCGAATCAAAGACGTGGCCGGCCTCTCACTGCTCAAGCTTTTCGTCGGTAGCGGGGGCACCCTCGGCATCATCACGCGCGCCGTCCTTCGGCTGATACCGGCCCAGGGGCCGCGATCCACCCTCGTTGCTTACTTCCCGACAGTGCAGGCCGCTGCCGACACCGTCGTGACGATCGGCAGCACGCTGCGGGCTTCCATGATGGAGTTGATGGATCAGACGTCGATCAACGCCGTAGAGGACTACCGCTCGATGGGGCTGGACCGTTCCGCCGGTGCGATGCTTGTCGCGCAGTCCGATGCGCCTGGCGCCGCATGCGCAGTAGAGATCGAGTTCATGGAGGCCGCCTGTCACGCAGCCGGCGCCAAAGAGGTCTTCGTCACCACCGACCAGGAGGAGGGTGAACTGTTCGTCGCTGCCCGCCGGGCCGCCTTTCCTGCGATCGAGGCTCGGGGCTCCATCATGCTCGAGGACGTGGGCGCGCCGGTCCCGCAGCTGCCCGAACTGCTGGCAGGCATCGCCGCAGTCGCGGAGCGGTACGCGGTCGAAGTTCCCGTGGTCGCGCACGCGGGAGATGGAAACGCTCATCCGATCATCGTCTTCGAGCGCGGCAACCCGGTGGCACGGGACCGTGCCTATCTCGCTTTCAACGAGATCATGCACCTGGCGATCGAGCTCGGCGGCACCATCACTGGCGAGCACGGTGTTGGGCGAGCGAAGAAGGCCGCCCTCCCCGACCAGCTCGGCCCTGACGTCATGGCGCTCTCACACAAGATCAAGAACGCCCTCGACCCGCTCGGCATCCTCAACCCCGGAGCCATCCTCTAGCCGCCCGCAAGGCGCCCAAAACTGTGGGCCAGTGGCAACTTTCGAGCGCCGGAACCTGCCACTTCCCGCACTTTCTACCGCAGCAGATCGAGATAATCAACGCCGGTTGATCACCACGGTGCCGGCTGCAAGATCCTGCAGGCCACGGCGATCCGTCGAAATGATCAGTGCTGGCAGCGCGAGAGAGACCAGGAGCGCTCGGAACAGCGCTCGCGGGAGCCCAAGCGGTTGCGCGTCCAGCCGTACCACGGCGATGCGGCTCAGCAGCTGGCCGAAGCTGCCGCCTGCCAGCCAGGACAGCACTGTGGATTCGATGAAGAAGACGGTCAAGATCATCCACGCCCGCCAGCCACCGCCGGTAAGTACCGCAGAGCCGAAGAAGCCGACGGCGACCGCCATGCACGCGGCCCAGTCGATGATCAACGCGCCGATTCGGGCCCGCCAGCTTGCAAGCGATCCGCGACCTTCCTGGGGGAGACCGAGACGCTGGCCGGGATAGGATTCGTCGGCCGAGGCTAAGTCCGGTACTTTGTCCGCCACGAGGCCGAGGTTACCTGCCGCAATCACGGCCAATGCCCAGCCTTTGCTAACCCGTGTTACATGCGTGAAACATTGTGCAACTGGACAGAAATCGCATCTCCATTAGGCTTCCCCAAAAACCCGAGGGCGGAATACCGATCCGCCTTCGTCCAGCTTTTGCTTGCTCAGCGTCGAGTACGATCAGGTGCTCAAGGTTGAGCAGGTTGTCCATTCGCGTGCCTCCAAGCGCGTAACCACAGAGCGTGCCAAGGCACGACATACCTCACCGGAGGACAGATGTTCCAAGGAGCCGACGACCTGTTGGCCTATGTCAAGGATGAGGGCGTCGAGTTCATCGACATTCGCTTTTGCGACCTGCCCGGCATCATGCAGCACTTCACCGTTCCGGTGGGCTCGTTCGGCCCCGACATGTTCGAGGACGGAGTCAACTTCGACGGTTCGTCGATCCGTGGCTTCCAGAAGATCCACGAATCAGACATGGCCCTGCTGCCCGATCCCACGACGGCCTACCTCGACCCGTTCCGGGTTGCGAAGACGCTCTGCATCAACTTCTTCGTTCATGATCCGCTGACTAAAGAGCCGTACAGCCGGGATCCGCGCAACATCGCCCGCAAAGCTGAGAATTATTTGGCCTCGACAGGGATCGGCGACACTGCGTACTTCGCCCCCGAGGCTGAGTTCTACATGTTCGACGACGTACGGTTCGAGACCAAACAGCAGACCGGCTACTACGCGATCGACTCGATTGCAGGCGCCTGGAACACCGGCCGGATCGAGGATGGGGGCAACCGCGGCTACAAGGTTCGCTACAAGGGCGGCTACTTCCCTGTACCCCCCGTCGACCACTTCGCCGACCTGCGCGATGCCATTGTCAAGAATCTGGAGGCCTCGGGGCTCAGCGTGGAGCGAGCCCATCACGAGGTAGGCACTGCCGGTCAGGCTGAGATCAACTATCGCTTCGACACGATGCTGAGGGCCGGCGACGACCTGCAGAAGTTCAAGTACATCGTCAAGAACACCGCCTGGGCAGCCGGGAAGACGGCAACCTTCATGCCGAAGCCGATCTTCGGTGACAACGGCTCGGGCATGCACGTCCACTCCTCGATCTGGAATGAGGGTGAGCCGCTGTTCTACGACGAGGCCGGCTACGGCGGCCTGTCCGACGTTGCGCGCTGGTACATCGGCGGCATCCTTGAGCACGCCCCGTCGCTGCTGGCCTTCACGAATCCGACGACAAACTCCTACCACCGGTTGGTTCCTGGCTTCGAGGCGCCGGTCAATCTGGTTTACAGCTCCCGCAACCGCTCGGCGGCCATGCGTATCCCGATTACGGGCTCCAACCCGAAGGCCAAGCGCGTCGAATTCCGCTGCCCGGATCCGTCCTCTAATCCCTACCTGGCCTTCGCGGCGATCCTGCTGGCCGGCGTAGACGGCATTCTGAACAAGACCGAACCAGCGACACCCATCGACAAGGACCTGTATGAGCTGCCGCCCGAAGAGCATGCTTCGGTGCATACGGTTCCGGACAGCTTGGATGGAGTACTCGACAATCTGGAGACCGACCATGACTACCTGCTAGCCGGCGACGTCTTCACACCCGACCTGATCGAGACCTGGATCGAGTTGAAGCGCGACGACATCGATGCGGTGCGGCTGCGGCCACACCCGCATGAGTTTGAGCTCTACTACGACGTCTGATCCACGTCGCTCAACGAAACCCCTGGATCAGGCGTGGATCCGGGGGTTCGCGCTTCTCAGGGAGGCTCGATCGGGTCCGGATTCCGCAGGGATTCCGCAGGAGATCCGCTCCAGATGCCGCCTGATGCCGATCATGCAACATGCGCGGACGCCGGAATTACCCAGGTCCGCGCAGAAGTCGATCTCCATACCCGAGCAGGTTGTCGCCGTCGCCAGGCGCCCCGGAGGCACATATGGCGTCCCGCCTGTTCGAAATCGTCGCCGGGAGGGTTCGTCTAGCTGGCGCCAGTTAGTCAGGCTGGGATGACCGCGGCGCGTGCGACGGCCTCGAAGTACTCGGCAACGGTGCCCGGAAGGATCTCTACGTGGACGATCGTGCCGTTCTCGTGCTCGACCAGATCCACCACGCGGGCCATCGCGATGGCGTCATCATGACCGACCACCAGAATTGGCCCAGGGGCGATCGTAGAGGGGTCGCGAGCCTCGGACAGCCACATCCAGACGTAGCCAGTCTCGTCCTCGTTGTGGAAGTCGACCTCTAAATCGACCACAACTGCGCTGCTCACGGTGTTCACCTCCTCCTCGATCGGTCGGGCACGTACCTCGGATTGTCCAGCACTGGTCCAAGGATATCGATCAAATCGTTGAGCAACTCTTCCTCCGGCTGACGGGCTCCGCCGGGCGGCCGGAACAGGACAGTCCAATGAGGCGCTTGGAACGTAAGTAGGAGCGCTGCAATTTCGGCAACCGCGGCCCCGGGCACCCGGCGGTACTTCGGGGTAAGTAAGTCCGGAGCCTCGATTCGAGCACGGCCAACTCGTCGACCGCGCTGCTCGCAGCGAAGAGTGACATCCCACGCGCACCCTGGCCGCCGTAGGTGTAGCGCGCCTCAAAGAGCGCGGCCTGGCGCAAAAGCTTGGCACTCGTGTCCTCGCCACCGCGAAGCAGAAGGACGAGGTCGTCGGAGGACTCACCAGCCCGCAGGACGTCCTCAAGCCGATCCACTCGCGCCCCTTCCGCCTTCCGCATGTGGTCGGGCTGCGTAGACCGCGGCGACCGCGGCACGCGAGGACTCGTCCTTGTCTGGCCAGAGGTGTCCGTAGGTGTCGAGGGTGATCTTCGCCGAGGCATGCCGCAGCCGCGCCTGGACGACCTTCACGTCGAGACCGGAGGCGATCAGCAACGACGCGAAGTAGTGCCGAAGGTCGTGGAACCGGAATTCGGTGGGGAGACCCTCGACCTTGGATCGTGCATCGCGTACGGCTCGCTCGATGGCCCAGGGTCCGGCGATCGGGCGTCCGTCCTCGGCAGTGACGATAGTCAGCCCTCTCCCTCGCGCGAAAGTCGCGGATAGCTCCAGGGAGAGTTCGTTCGGAATCGGGATGGGCGTCTTGCTGGTGTGCGACTTCAGTGGCTCGCTTGGCCACTGGATTGCCGGGGAGACGACTCCGCGGATGAAGTCGACGTCCTCGGGGCGTAGCACTGCCGCCTCGGCAAGCCGCAGCCCGGCGTGAGCGCCGAGCAAAATCGCAGGTCGGATGCCAGCGGGTACGGCGTTGTACAGAGCCCAGACCTGTTCGGTGGTTGCGACGTACGGCCGCTGCTTTCCTGTGCCCGGCGATGTCCCGCGGGAGCAGGGATTGCGGGGAACGATGCCATCATGCACGGCGTCGCTGAAGAGCTGCGAGAGGCGAGCGTGGAGGGCGTAGGCGTACGAGTCGGCCCGTCCCTCAGCCTTGAGCTGGGCGGTCCAGCCACGGACGTCTGACGGTTTGACCGAAGCCAGAGGCACTGCGCCGAAGTGCTCCTTGATGAGCTTCAGATGCACCTCCGCCTGCCGCACGGTGGACTTGCGCCGGGTGCGGTAGCCGTCGAGCCACTTGTCGCTCCACTCCCCGACTGTCAGCCTCGCCACCTTCGGCGCAACATGGTCGCCGCGAACGACGGAGGCCATCGCGTCTTTGAGCCATTTCTGCGCGTCGACCTTCCGATCGAAGTGGCCCGTGTGCTCCTTACCGGCATTGTCGACGTACCGAGCTCGCCATCGGGTGACCTTCCCGGCCATGGCTGACGGCACCTCGATCGTGTTGCCGTACTCGTCCTTCCCACGCTTATGCCAGCGGTCCTCGACGGATCCGCGCTGGCTACGTGGCCGGTTTCCCCGGCCAGGCTCGCTCGTGCTCACGTCGTAACACACCCCTCGGACTGCCGCGAGGCTTAGCGAAGTCAGACGACGCTCTGGCGGTCGCTACTCGCCTGGTCGTCGAGCCAGGCGAAGACCTCCGTGCGCCAGTAGCGGACGCTGCGGCCAATGCGGAAGCTGCGCGGGCCGGTGCCGAGGTGGCGCCAGTAGCGCAAGGTCGCGACAGGGACGCGGACAAGGTCGGCGACTTCCTGGATGGTCAGCAGTTCGTCGTCGGCGTGCAGAGTGACGGGCAGAGCTGCCCGTCGGGTGTTGCTCATGGCGTATCTCCTGTCGGGTTGCCGGTCGCGGTTTGCGACATCCGGCGGGTGTCGTTCTTTCTCCACAAGGGCTGTGAACGGGTTCCGGTGGTCAATAGTGAGGAGGAGAAATCACCGCCTTCGTACCTACTCCGGGCGCACCCCTTGGGGGTACGTTGTGCTTGCGCAGGTTGAGGCATCCTCGAAAGTGAACCTGTGCCGAACCGTCTCTCACAGAAATGTCTGGCCCGGCACCTTAAAAAATTGCCACGCACTACATCGAACAAGGCGACCATGCTGTGTATGGTCTGACCGCTTCGTTGGGCCTTCTGATCCGTAGGCCTCGACCAAGCGTTCGGACTGGTCCGGCAAGTCGGCCTTCACGCTCAGAACCGCAGACGTGTTCTCCGTGCACGTCCGTGGTTGTACGAGGTTGGCCGCGTGGTCTGGCTCCCAGAATGGCTCCCGGTTCGCGATCTTGTTCTCTGATCCGGAGCCGGAGCCACGCATTACGAGTCGCAAGCCGGAAGTCCACCCGGGATCCGCATAGCCTGACTGAGTCCGCGGAGATGTGGATGGGTTCGTGATCGTCCGGTGCTTAGGCTGCTCGACTGGCTGCTCAAGAATTGGGAGCACACGATGGCACCGGTCCGATCGCGCACCACCACGGGGTGCTGCAGGCTATGAGGATGAGCCGGCTGAGTCTTTACAGCCTGAGGCATCCAATCGTGCAGGCACCGATGGCGGGAGGGCCGTCAACGCCCGCCCTGGCCGCTGCGGTCTCTCGCGCCGGTGGACTGGGCTTCCTGGCCGCCGGCTACAAGACCGTCGATCAGGTCGAGCGCGAACTGGCCGAGGTCCGTTCTCTATTGTCGGCCGACGTGCCGTACGGCCTCAACTTGTTCGCGCCGCCCGGCCATGGGACGGGTGCGGCCGAAGTCAGTTCGTATGCCGACAGTCTGCGAGAGGAGGCCCAGGAGCACGGCGTGGACTTGGGCCGTCCACGGTGGGACGACGACCAGTACAGCGAGAAGCTGGACATGATCTGCGAGCAGCGGATCCCTGTCGTATCGCTTACCTTCGGCTGCCCTACACCGTCCGAGGTGAACCGGCTCCGGTCGTCCGGCTCGGCCGTCTGGGTCACCGTCACCACGGTCGGCGAGGCCCGAGCAGCACAGCGGACTGGCGCGGACGCTCTGGTCGTGCAAGGAGTGGAGGCCGGCGGCCACCGGGGCGGCTTCGATGACGCCCATTCCGGAGACATCGGACTCCTCGCGCTACTGCAGCTGGTGCAAGGCGCCGTTAACGACGACCTACCGGTGGTGGCGACCGGCGGGCTCGTCACGGGCCGTGGCGTCGCCGCAGTGCTTGCTTGTGGCGCCGCGGCCGCCCAGCTGGGCACCGCTTTCACGCTCTGCCCAGAAGCTGGAACGGTGCCCGCTCACCGGGACATGATCAGCCGCGACGACGCACCCACCGCGCTGACTCGGGCGTTTACTGGCAGGACAGCCCGCGGAATCATCAACCGCTTCCTCCAAGACCACGCCGAGGCGCCCAGCGCGTACCCCGAGATTCACCACCTCACGGCTCCCCTGCGCACAGCGGCACGAACCCGAGGCGACGCTGAGAGCTTCCACCTTTGGGCTGGCCAGGCCCATGCCCTGGCCCAACCCCTACCAGCAGCGGACCTCGTCGTCCGCCTCGCTACGGAAGCCCGAGAAGCCCTGAAAATCGCGACACGTGAGACCAGCCGCCAGGCGTAAGGATCATCGACACTTCCTGGGAAATAGGCAATGCTCCCGGATTCAGGTCGTGCGGAACTCTCGGTGGTCGCCGGCGTTTGCGCTCGGATGTCCTGTACCTCGACACCTGTCGAGATGCGGGAAAGGTTGGCCAACTCCCACACGGCAACCTCGACCGAACAGGTCCGTGAACGCTTGATCGTCAATCTCGGCTGTCCGGGCAGCTTCTACCCTCGCGTTGACACCCAGCCGCCCGCCCACGACCTGCGGTTCGGTGTGTCGGATTTCACGGGCCGACCTTCCGCGTGAACGTGAGGTGTGTGACGCCGCTGGGCGAGGAGACCGCCTCGACGTCGTAGGCATCCTCGAGGGCCTCCAGGCCGTCCCAGATGCGGACGCCGCGGCCGAGCACGATCGGAACCTGGACGAGATGCATGTGGTCGACGAGCCCGGCGGCGAGGAAGTCACGTACTACGGTTGGGCCGCCGCCGATCCGGACGTCCTGGTCATCGGCTGCTTCGCGGGCGGTCTCGAGCGCCTCGGCCGGGGCGGTGTCGAGGAAGTGGAACGTGGTGCCGCCTTCCATCTCGATCGAGGGCCGCGGGCGGTGAGTGAGCACGAAGGTGGGTGTGTGGAACGGCGGGTTCGGGCCCCACCAGCCCTTCCAGTCCAGGTCGTCCCGCCAGCCGGGCGGGCCGAATTTGTTGGCGCCCATGATCTCGGCGCCGATGCCGTAACTATGGCGCTCAGCGAAGGCGTCGTCGACTCCGGCGGTTCCGCCCGCGTCCCAGAACCGGGTACCAAACATCCACTCGTGCAAACGCTCGCCCGCATGGCCGAAC
>DATLPF010000075.1:0-16934 GCA_035535875.1 Propionibacteriaceae bacterium | reverse complement strand
CCGCATCCTGACAGTGCATCGGTATGGCAGCCCGCCCTTACGGTCATCCAGCACCCAGTGTTGGCGCAGGACTGCTCGCGTTATCGACGACTTTGATATGCAAGCCGTCACTTGCCTATAGTGCATTCATGGTCGATGTCTTCCGGGCTCTCGACGATGAGACGAGGCGCCTCGTCCTCGACGAACTGTCAGTGCGCGACGGCCAGACCCTGTTCGAGATCTGCTCCACACTCACCACGCGGCATGGCCTCAGCCTGACCCGTCAGGCGATCTCGCAGCACCTCGGCGTGCTCGAGTCGGCAGGCCTTGTTGTGACGGAGCGGCGCGGACGTTCCAAGTTCCACTACTTCAGCCCCGAGCCACTCGCTGAGATCACCGCACGGTGGCCCACTAGAAAGAGGACCGAACAATGAAGATCGCCCTGACGAGCGTGTTCGTCGACGACCAGCGAGCAGCCCTCGCCTTCTACACCGAGGTGCTCGGCTTCACGAAGCGACGAGACGTCCCCGTCGGAGACAACTTCTGGCTCACCGTTGTGTCGCCTGAATCCCCCGACGGTCCGGAGCTACTGCTGGAGCCGTCAGATCACCCCGCCGTGAGGCCGTATCGGGATGCTCTTGTCGAAGACGGCATCCCGCTCGCTCAATTCGCCGTCGACGACATCGAGGCCGAGCACGCCCGGCTGACCAGCAACGGCGTGGTATTCACGCAGCCGCCGACCGACATCGGAGCCGCTGTCGTGGCCGTCTTTGATGACACATGCGGCAACCTCATTCAGCTCATCGAAGAGAAGCCGGATGAGAACCACGACGGCGCCCGCTGAGGCACCCGAGTGCGGGCATTATTCGGCTCATCGAAGTGCGGCGATGAGTGGGCGAGTCGGAGTCGCGAGGAATAGTGTTTTGCGTCGCCGTACCTCGTCATGGTGGAGATTGCTGGAGGCCAGCGCGGCCGCCGGTGTCACGGCATTTCATGGCTCTCAGGGGGCGGGGAAACAGCCAGGTGTTTCTCGTACTCCAGGTGCACCGGCAGGCGATGAAGACAGGGAGGGCATTGAGAAAGCCCACGCGTCGTAGGCCGAGGTGAAGGCGCTATTGTGCGATGCCGATGGTGAAGCTTCAGCGGCGGCCCTTCGGCGAGCCGGACGATGTCCGCGAGATCCCGTACGGCCACCTCGAGACGTACGACATGGGCGATATCCGCATCGGCCGCTCGGTCCTTCAGCCCGGCTGGCGCTGGAGCGAGTCGATCAAGCCGATCGCGCGAACCGAGCTGTGCGAGGCCCACCACATCGGGCTATGCGTCTCCGGCAGCGCACGAGTCCGGATGCGTGAGGGTGCGGAGCTGCTCATCGAGGCCGGCCAGTTCTATGAGGTGCCGCCCGGCCACGACTCCTGGGTGGTGGGTGATGAGCCGTGGATCACCATCGACTGGGAGCCGAGTACGGCGTTCGCGCGTACGGAGGGCGGTGGCTTCGACCGAGTGGTGGCGACGCTGCTGGTAACCGACATCGTGGACTCCACCGCCCGTGCCCTCGAGCTCGGCGACGGCCGCTGGCGCGACCAGCTGGCACGGCACGACCAGGCGGTGAGGGCCGTGCTCGACCGATTTCGGGGCCGGGAGGTCGCGACCACCGGCGACGGGTTTGTGGCTGTGTTCGACGGCGCCGAGCGAGCCATCCATGCCGCTCAGGAGATCGGTCGGGCGGCGTCCGGCATCGGCCTCGAGGTCCGGGCCGCGGTCCACACCGGCGAGATCGAGCTAGAGGGCGGCAACGTCCGCGGCGCGGCGATGCACATTGCGGCGCGGATTGCAGACCTGGCTGAGCCGGGACAGGTCTACGCCTCATGGGCGACCCGAGAGCTCCTGGCGGGCTCGCCAATCGGCTTCACTGATCGCGGCCTGCGCGAGCTGAAGGGATTGTCGGAAGGGCGTCGCGTCTACCTGGTCGAGCCGTCGGCCTGAGCACCGCCTCAACCCGGTGCGGCTTGCGCTCGATCAGCGGAAGTCGACAGGAGAAAGATCACGGTCACAGCAAGATCAACTAGCAGGCCAACATAAGTGGCCCGACCAGTGGCATCGGGACATTGACATCGATCGGAGGCTTGTCCACGAGCAGCTCGATAGGCAGCGACTTGGTTGAACCGCCGCACCGCGAACTTTGAGCCGACCTGGGTGCCATTGCGGCAAGTGAGCGGTCCGGGGTGTTACGCCCTGGACCAGCCGAACGCTTCCGACTTAGGCTGTATGGGCGAGGCCTTGGCCGTACAGAGCTGAAGTCCTCATCTTGGGGGTGGCCTGCGGGGACCGTTGGCAGTGCCTCAGCCGCCGGTGGGCCGGCACAATTTGGTAAATCGGCCAGCCTCATCGGTCGAAATCGAAGAGGATTCATTTGGAGGGAAGGGACGGTCGTTTTGTCGCGAACGTCGACTTACTCCCACGCTGGCTCCATGCAGGTAGGTGGCCGTGTTCAGAAACCGAAGTTGGTCCAGCAAGCCCCACAATCACAACCACCTCAACCAGGCAAACGTTGCGGCGTCCCACGGCAGATTTAGCGTGCCGCGGTGTATCCGCCGATACATTATTGGACAAGGTAAGGCAGACAAAACATGACATCTGAGGTCTCAGCAGACTCGACACGGCCCACGTCGGACCGCCGGCCACTGCTGTTTATCAGTCACCGGCACGCGGATCGAGCCATCGCCGAGGTCCTGCGGAAGTTCGTGACCGATCGGAGTGGAGGGCGCATCGCCGTCTTTCAGTCCTCCTCTGCCCAAGCGGATAATGCACGGGTTGGTCGCGAGCTGCGGAGAGAGCTGAAGGAGCAACTTTGGGCAGCGGGTGCCGTCGTTTTGGTGTTCACCAGTCCGAAGGAGGACTGGTCCTATTGCATGTGGGAGTGCGGCGTCGCCACCCACCCGGCGAGTCCGGAGACCAAAATCGTGGTGCTGCAGTGCGGTCCGCACTCGCCGTCGGTGTACGCCGACGCAGTTCGCGTCCAGGCCCAGGATCCAGTGAGCATCCAGAAGCTTGCGAATGATTTTCTAACCAGCCCTGATTTCTTTCCCGACCACAACGAGGCCGTGGCTCCCGGGTTCGCAGCCAACGGGGACGAGGTCCAGCAGGCAGCCAAGGCGTTGTACGAGGCGCTGAAAGAGGTCGTACCGAGCGACTCAGACGAAGGAGAGGATTGGGCAACCGTCCCGTTCTTGCGCCTTCAGTTGACCTTTGCGGAGGTGGACGGGATACGTGAGCTGGACCCGGTCGAGGGCGCCCGAGCCGTGCTCGAACAGGCACGGGTGAACCAGATCGATGCCGTGGCGAAACGTCTGTTCGGGGTTGGCCGGGTGGAGCCGTTCGCGCCCTTCCGCTGGCTCGTGGACGCTTGGCAGCACGGTCGGCCGAACTCATCAACCGGGTGGATGGACGAGCTGGCGGAGCAGGTCCGTGTCGCAAGCCATTGGCGTAACCCCCGGTTCAGGTGGCAACTCCTGAGAAGCGTGGACGAATCCGACCACGCGATGTATGCACCGATTCTGAGTCGGGTCCGGAGCGTTCCCCGTGAACGCTGTCACCATTTCGACCTCTACTTCAGCAAGTTTGACACCGACGATAACGGCGCCATCCGGATCGGCTTCGTGCACGAACCTCAGACCGCGCCCGGGGAGATTGCGGTAGTCGCGCCTACCGCGTCGCAGCCCGCGCGGTAGCCAACGCCTGAACCGCAGCGAGCCACATTAGTGTGTCCGCGGAGGCGAAATCGCCCAAGTCCTGTTGGGCGGCGCATAAACGCTGCCTTGGATCCTGACGGTGTATCGGTATGGCAGCCCGCCCTTCACGGTCATCCAGTCTTCCCAGGTCAGGCAGATCCTTCGGTCCCACGGGCCGCTCACGTAGCGCGTGATCTTGACAAGCGTGACGTTCGTCATCGTGTCTACCTCCTGAAGGGATTCGGGCCCTTCGTTCTCGGCCGAGCGCGTCAGCGGAGGCCGCGACGCTCAGCTCCAGGCCTCGCAAGAGGTGGTCACCGTGGTATCGCTGTCGGCCGACTCCTCGATGGCCAGCGCGACCTGCTGGTCCTGAGCCCCTTCGGCCAGCGGGTACGGCTCCGGGCCCTCATCGCGCACCCAGCTCTCCATGCGCTCCAGCAGGGTGGCCATCGCGATCTCGTCGTCCATCCAGCGCCGACCGGGATAGGGGTTGCGGTACAGCACCTGGGAGCCGAGGGAGATGTGCTCGGTGTCGTAGCCGATCAGGTCAAGGTCGTAGCCGGTTTGCCGGCGCACCAGAGGGGTACGCACGAGTGTGCGGGGACCGGTCATCCGTACCACCTCATCGTTGTGCAGCTCGCCCGCCGATCCCCGCACTGTGAGCCGGCGGAATCGCAGCTGGTTGCGCGTCTGCTGCTCGGTGAAGTCGTAGACGCCCGAGCGTCCGTCGCCGAAGTCCAAGGTCGCGATCGTCGTGGTCGTGGGGTGCGCCGCCTCGTCGTCAGTCCATCCGGTGCGGTTCAACGGACTGACCAGCGGCGCAGTGAACCGGGTGGCCCGGACCGAAACCGGTCCCCGGCCAGCGGCGAGCAGACCACGGATCAGCGCGACGGCATGGAACTGCTGGGTGGAAGAGACCTGCACCTGCGTTGGCGTGCCGATGACACCGGCGGCCACCAGGGCCGCCCGGGCAGCGTGCGAGGGCATCATTGGATACTGCTCGGCTACCTGCACCAGGCCGGAGTCGCCCACCGCCGACCACAGCGCGCGAAGCCCGTCGAGATTGGGCGCGGGCGGGGTCTCCGCCAGCACCGGCAGTCCTCTGTCGACAGCTTCGGCGATAAAGCGCGCCGTGACGGACCGTGGCGTAGCGGTCAATACGAAGTCGACGCGGACTTCGCGCAGACACGCGTCCAAGGACGTGAAGGTCGGTACATCCAGGCGACGCGGGGTCTGCACCACCACCCCGCCGCAGCGGATCGTGCCCAGCTCACGCGCCACCTTGAGGAACATCCGTGCCCGCCAGCCGCTGCCGATCAGCGTGAACGTGGTCACGCGGAAACGGTAACGCCGTTCAACCGAGCGCGGCACAACGGAACGCCGGGCCAACGCGGCGCTGTCGAGCAGTGACACTCCAGTCAACTGCCCACCGAGGAACTGTTTCGATAGCGAAGACGAGTGCTCAGATGCCGACCCATCGCGCCGTGGTGCCGTAAGGCGACTGGCTAACGGGGGTCTCATTGAGACGTCGGCCCCTGTACAGAAGGATCACGCCATGGCGGACGACTCCACGACAATCGAACTCAGCCGGTCCGAACTTCGAGAGGTCGCCGGCTACGCGGTGGCGTGCGCGCGGCAAGCATTGGCGATCTTCGAACGTGAACGCCCTGACGATCGGCGCCCACGAGCGTCGATCGACGCTGCGCAGGCGTTCGCGGATGGAGGCAAGCGGACCAAGGCGCTACGTGACAGCGCGTGGGCGGCCCACCGGGCGGCTCAAGAGGCCCGCGATGCGGGACAGGCTGCGGCGAACGACGCTGCGCGCGCGGCCGGCCACGCGGTGGGTGCGGCGTTCCTCCACCCGCTGCCAAAAGCTACTCAGGTCAAGCACATCCTCGGATCGGCTGCTCATGCCGCACGAGCGTTCGAACTCTCCGCCGGAGACGATCCCGCTGTCGGACTCGACCAGATCGCGCAGTTCCGGATCCTTGCGCCTCCCGTCGTAGTGGGCGTTCTGAGGCGCTACCCGAGCGCACCGGCTGGTGGTCGACGTGTCGAGGAGCTGATTCGAATACTCGACGCATCGCTGCGACGACCGGCGACCGACCGATAACCGATCGGCTCGCGGGACGTGGATGTCGGACGAGCATAGTCGAAATCAAGACGAGGTCGGGTCTTTTGGGCGCCTGACGACGCCGCGCTCGAACCTGGAATCCTTACCATCGAGCACGTGACGATCCAACGGATGGAGCACGTCGGCATCGTGGTTGACGACCTCGCGGCCGCAACCGAGTTCTTCGTCGAACTCGGACTCGAGCTGCAGGGCGAGGTGCCGGTCGAGGGCCGCTGGGTGGACCGCGTCGTGGGGCCCGACGGCGTCCGGGCAGAGATCGCGATCCTGCAGACCCCGGACGGCCACGGACTAATCGAGCTGACGAAACTCCACACGCCGTCGACCCAAGGCAGCAACCGGCACGCGCCGGCGAACACACCGGGCATCCGCCATGTCGCATTCGCCGTCGAAGACATCGACGCCGTCATCGCCGGCCTGCGAGCCCGCGGCGCTGAGCTCGTCGGCGAGCTGGAGCGCTACGAGAACAGCTACCGGCTCTGCTACGTCCGCGGCCCGGAGGGGATCATCGTCGAGCTGGCAGAGCAGATCGGCTGACGGGTCCGGTCCGCCGCCGACCCCCGACCAACCGAGCGACCCGACTAGCGTTCCGGAAGCAGATCCTTGCACGGAACGGTCGCCCAGCGGGTCGTTACGCAAAGTGCGGCTACTGCCCTACTCGACCGTCGATGCATTCGCGTAGCAGATCGGCGTGCCCGCAGTGTCGGGCGTACTCCTCGATCCGGTGAACCCACAGCTCACGCACGGCGATGCCGTCCTTCCCCACCCGCTCGCCCAGATCCGGATGCTCGGCCAGCACTGCGTCGGTGGCCGCTTGTTCGCGAGCGAGATCGGCGAATGCGTCGTCGACGAGCGCCTGCTCAGCCACGGCTCCTTCGAAGTCGGCATCACCCGTCGCGTACAACTTCGGTGCTGGGTTCCCCGGCAGAATCCAGTTGCGCCAGTCGCGCTCCACCTCGGCAAGATGGCGGAGCAGTCCGAGCAAGGACATGGTCGACGGCGGCACCGACCGACGGGCCAGCTGCTCGGGGGACAACCCCTCGCACTTCATCTGCAGGGTCAGTCGGTAGTCCCTCAGGTAGTCCTGCAGCGTCGGCAATTCGCCGTCCGGGCGCACTGCGTCACTGTTGCGAGGGTCCTCTTGCGGGTCTACCCACATGTCGGGGAAGACGGTGGCCCGGCTCCACCGCTCGGGAAGGTCACTCACCATGCTGACTCTGCTCAGCGGTTGTCCCACATGCAACTGGATATTCAGGCGGCGGCAGGCGACCCCACCCTGGTGCGGGTGCCAGCTCCTGGGTTCCGCCTTCCACGCTGGGGGCCCCGGGGTGGGCACCAGATAGAGCGGCTCTGAGTGTTCGATTACGTCGCTCCACCGACGGTGTTCCGTAAGGGGACCCCCTCTACGGGCTGGCCGCTTGCGTCAGGCTTTCGCCCTCTGGTGTCCGTCGGGCGTCTAGCTGGGCCGTCCTCAACAAATACTTCAGCGTCGGCGGCAACGGTGGCTCCCTCGCCGGCCGATAGAGCCACCAGTTCACCGAAACAGCGTCCCATTGGCCGAGTGTCGTCGGCAGTATGGCGCTGACAAGGGGAGCGACAGAGACTCCGGCTACCTGCTGGTCGCCCCCGCCCGCCGATCGCCCGCATCCACCGCACCGCGGGTTTTGAGGCGTACGAAGTGGGGTAACTTTGGTTGTCCGCGGCATCGGTCGCGGCTTTCAGTTTGGACTCCCTTCTGGAGGATGTATGAGCGAGAACCCGACTCCCGCACCAGCGGCCACACCACCTGAGCCCGCTCCGACAGCGCCTCCGGCGAGCAGCCCTCCGAGCACCGAGTGGCCCGTGCTGGAAGAGAGTCCGCCGTCAGAGGCGGCAGCATCCAGTTCACCCGCTTCGGCTGCGTCCCCCACCGCCGGTCAGTCAAGCTTGGGCGCGCCCAGAGGGCTGAAATATTCGGTCGACATCGTGTTCTGCATCGATGTGACGGGAAGTATGACGCCGATCATCGACCAGGTGAAGGACAACGCACTTCGTTTCTACGACGACGTGCAATCGAATCTGACGGCCAAGGGCAAGAACATTGATCAGCTTCGCGTACGCGTCATTGCCTTCCGCGATTTTGCGGCCGACGGTGGGGCGGCGCTCGACGAGTCGCTGTTCTTCACTCTGCCGGATGAGCGGGCTCGCTTCTCGGAGTTCGTAAATGGTCTTGTCGCGGAAGGAGGTGGCGATGCTCCGGAGTCCGGGTTGGAAGCGGTGGCCCTGGCGATCGACTCGCCCTGGACGACGACCGGGGATCGCCGCCGACAGGTGATCGTGGTCTGGACTGACCAGCCCGCTCAGCCGCTTAACCCTTCGGTGCTGCCTCCGGACGTCGCCTCACGCGTGCCTCCGGACTTCAGCGCGTTGACGGACGCTTGGGAGGACGAACAGGGCCGGATGGGTTCCAGCTCCAAGCGACTGATCCTGTTCGCCCCCGACGGTCCCGGATGGACCGACATCTCGGGTGTCTGGGAGAACGTGGTGCACCATCCTTCTCAGGCTGGCGGTGGGTTATCCGAGGTCGACTACGGAACGATCATCGACTCGATCGGCAATTCGGTGTGAACGAAAGCCCCAGTGCCTGGCCGGCCTCGGCGTCCGTCGCAACGCCGGGGCCAACCATCTCGTTCGCCTTCAATCTCGGCAAGATCCCGGATCAGGGTGAGGATTCTGATCCGATCCTGCGGGATGGGCCCGACCTGGGGCTGCTCGGGGTTTTCGATGGCATGGGCGGAGCGGGTGGAACGGTATACGAGACGCCAGATGGGCGGCGCACCGGGGCATACCTGGCTTCGCGGATCGCTCGAGATGTAGTCGAGCGGCGGATGCTCGACCTGCTCGAACCTGATTGGCACCTTAACGGCGAGGCCGCCGCCAGCGATCTTCAGCGTGCCGTTCAGGAGGCGCTGAAGGAGCGGCTGCGAGAGCTCAACCCCGCGCCCAGCGGTTTGCGCTCCCGCCTGATACGTGCCCTTCCCACCACTATGGCGCTCATTGCACTACAGCGGACCCAGCCGGGCGGTCCGATCTGGGCTGGCTACGTCTTCTGGGCGGGCGACTCGCGGGCTTACGTCTTCGATTCCAGGGGAGCGCGGCAGCTCACCACTGATGATCTGCGCGACGCTGGCGACGCCCTGGTCAACCTTCGTCGTGACTCCGTGGTTAGCAATGCGATGTCGGCCGACACCGAGTTTCACGTCAATTACCGTCGCGTGGAGTTGCGGGCCCCATTTCTGGCTGTCTGTGCCACCGATGGTTGCTTCGGATACGTGCGTACGCCCATGCACTTCGAGCATCTGATGCTTGATTGCTTACTGGAGACACGTAGTACCGCAGCGTGGTCGTCGGCGTTGCAGGCGGAGATTGCGGCCGTTACGGGTGACGATGCGGCGATGTCGACGCTCGGCGTGGGCGCCGATTTCAAAGAATTTCAGAAGCTGTTCGCGCCACGGGTTGCCGAGCTTGCTTCCGAGTTCATTGAGCCGCTCGATGAGGTGAGCGACGCAGTTACCCGGGTTGAACACGAACTCGACGCTCTACGGTCCCGCCTGCTCCACGAAATGACGGAGAGGTGGAACCGCTACAAGGTGGGGTACGAGCGCTATCTACGACCAGAGGCCCTGGTCGGAGAGAACGAGTCGGTCGGCAGCGAAGACCTGGAGCAGACGGAGCCGATCCAGGCAAGCGACAATTCAGATGCCACGGAGACGACGACGGATGAATCTGAGCTAAGCCACGGCGACGTAGATAGTGAAGAGTTTGCGCCGGAGGAACTGCCCGAGCCAATCGATGACTCTGCGGCGGAACGCAATGAGGGAGCGTCGTCATGAAGGCTGGCGATGTTCTCAACGGCTACACAATCCTTGAGGATTTCAAGGTTGTGGGTGCTGGTCTGAGCAAGTGGACCTTCGCTGAGCGGGGCGGGCGACAGTACTTCATTAAGGAGTTTCTGAGCCCGACTTACCCTGAAGATGACGCGCCCGGCAGTGAAAAGATCAAGGCTAAGAAGCGGGCACGTTGTGCCGCGTTCGAGGCTCATCACCTAGGCGTTCAACGCGCCCTGGCTCCCCTGTCGGCGTACGGCGGTAACCTCATCGTCACGCTGGATTTCTTTCGTTGGGGTGCCAAGTACTACAAGGTGACCGAGAAGGTCGACGCGGAGGGCCTGAGTAGCGCCGACATTGCGGCACTCGGCTTACGCGTTCAGCTCGTCTTGATGAAGACGGTGGCGCACAGTCTGAAGATCCTCCATGATCTCAAGATCGTCCACGGCGATCTGAAGCCGAGCAATGTTTTGATCAAGCGCACCGAGCTGGGCTACACCACGAAGCTGATCGACTTCGATAACGCCTACATCGCTGGCCGGCCGCCGCCGCCCGACGAGATCGTCGGCACGATCAACTATTACTCCCCCGAGTTGCTCGGCTATATCCAAGAGGTTGGGGTTCCTGCGAGCGAACTTGGAGTGGGCTCCGACATCTTCGCCCTCGGCTTGATTTATACCGAGTACCTGACCGGAGCGCCGCCGCCCTTCGACGTTGCCAGATATCACGAACCGGCGGTGGCAGTCAGGAACCGCGAAACGTTGCGCATCCCTCGCGCTGAGATTCCCACCCAACTCGCCGACCTGATTGATGCCATGCTGGCCCCGGAACCGGTCCAACGGCCCACGATCGGTCACGTGCACGCCATCCTGATGGCCATGCGGCCCGTGACACAGGACGAGGTCGGACCACCGCCGTCCGGCGCCCTTCGGGGTAAGGGTCTTCGCACCACACTTCAACGGCGCCCGACTACAGAGCCGCGCCTTGCGGGTCGTCTAGTCGGAAAACTCGTCCGAAAACGAACTGATCCACCTCCAGGATGAGCGCAATCTGGCGATGCCCTGTCTGTGAAGGGGTAAACCGCGGCGGCAGGACGTGCGCAGCGTGTGGTGCCGTGGTGCCGCGCGGGGAACCACTCCGGGCGGCGGTGAGGACGCGGCCCCCGAGCGCTGTCGAGCCGGTACCGGCACCAGTGCCCCCAACCCCACGTCAGCGCGAGCTGAGGGAATTGCCGACCCCTGAGGAGATGAGTGGAGTCGACCCTGACCACCTCCTGACGTCGCCGAGTGATTTCAAGGTGACTCCTCTGCCCGGCGGATGTCTGGTCTCCTTCGTGCCGCGTCAGTACCGTCGACGGTCGTGGGAGTGGGAGTAGCTCGGGCTAGAAGATCCAAGCAAAGCGCCTTAAAACCTGCGCATGCCGTTGCCGCCGGAGGCCATGATCAACATTCCTGTGACATCAAACCCTGACGCAGCGTCCTTGCCGAGCCAAACGGGCACTCTACCCTGTACAGGCCGCCCATATCGGTGGCCCGGTGGCGACGCGAAGGCACGGGATCTGCCAGGAAGGAAGATCGCCCGATGGGTCTGCCTGAACTGATCTTGATTCGTCAGCGAGCGGCACTGTCGGACGCATCCAAACCAGCAACCTTCGTGCCGTGACCCAGGTCTCGACCGTGATAGCAGGCCGCACCTCGGCGCTGCCCGAGGTCGTGCTCCTGCCTGGCTTGGGCAATCTCAGCTACGCCGAGCAGTGGGTCGCAAAGTTCGCGGCCTGGACCAGAGCCGTCTGTTCTTCGACCATCTGGGCAGACATGCAAACTTGGCCCACAACTTTCAGGTGCGAATTGTGACGGCTGTCCTACGATCGAAATCCACCGAGACTCTGTAAGACGAGGACACGCCGTGGACACCCAACCGGTCCTGTTCATCCAGGGCGCCGGGAGCATGCACGACCCCGAGGGCAGCGGCCAGCTCGCGGCCTACCTCGCGCGCGAGCTCAGCACCGGCTACCGTGTCATCGCCCCGGAGATGCCCGATTCTGACAATCCCCGCTATCAACCCTGGAGGGATCGGATTGAGCAGGAGCTCGAGGCGATCGATAACGAGGTGATTCTCGTCGGTCACTCGTTCGGCGGCTCCGTACTGCTGAAGTACCTCGCCGAGGGCTCGTACCGGAAGCCTGTCCGCGGCCTGTTCCTCGTCTCGGTCCCTTACTGGGGGCCAGACGGCTGGGCGTACGACGAATACGCACCACCAAACGACGTTGGCTCGAGGCTGCCCGCATCGAGGATCTTCCTGTACCACAGTCGCGATGACTCGGAGGTGCCGTTCGCCCACCTGGGCTACTACCAGGAGAACCTCCCGATGGCGATTGTCCGGCCAATCGACGGATCGGAGCACTCGTTCCTTGAAGGCCTTCCGACGCTTGTCGATGACATAAAGAGCCTGCCTCGCTGAAGATCAACTACGACGACGCCGGGTGTGCGCGGATCCGCCGACCGCTACATCGCGTGTGGTGTAAGAAGGCCAGGCGAGTGGTGTTGAAGGCTTGACATTGAGCTGAATTCCTCTTTCGCGCCTACCCAAGTGAGCGTCTGACACGCCTCACGGGTGCCCGATGGCCGGGAGCACTACTCTCGCTGGCTGCCTTCGTTGCGTTCCACCTGCACGGATGGCCCTTGGGGTATGTCCTGGGTGTGGTGCTGCCCCTGGGCGCTGTCATGACCGGTGGGCGCTGTCATGACCGGCCTCTACCTGTGGCGGGGCAACCTGGTATTCGTAATCATCACCCATTTCTTGCTTGACCTACCGATCGTCCTGGTCGCGCTCGGCGTCTTGCCGCAGATGTAGGCGGAGGTTCCTACTGGTCGTCGCCTCCGACAGCCTCGTGCGCAATTGCTTCTTAGGCGCGCTTGCTCGGCCGTACCATAACGGGACCGGCTGACGGGACGGCGGATTCGGGATGATCAAGCCCGGCCTGCAACTGCTGGTCGAACCCGCCATCTGTCAGCTCACCGCACATGTCAGTCACCCTAGGCTCAGACCTCATGGACCCGGTGGAGGCGCTGAAGCGAATCGCGTTCTTGTTGGAGCGATCACAGGCGCCGACGTATCGCGTCGCTGCATTCCGTCGCGCCGCCGAGACAATCTCCGCGCTCGAACCCGGCGAACTGGAACGCATGGCCACCAGCAAACGGCTTCGCTCCCTGAAGGGAATCGGCGAAGCGACAGAGGCCGTGATCCTGGAAGCAGTGGCAAGCAAAGTCCCCGAATACCTCGCGAAGTTGGAAGCGGAGCCGCAACCGTTTGCTGTTGCCGGCGATGCGCTCCGGAGGGCGCTGCGAGGTGACTGTCACACGCACTCGCTCTGGTCCGACGGCGGCAGTCCGATCATCGAGATGGCACACGCTGCACGTTCGTTCGGTCATGAGTACATCGTCATGACCGATCACTCCCCGAACCTCACCGTTGCGAACGGACTCTCGACTGAGCGCCTAATGCGACAACTCGAAGAGATCGAGGGCGTCAACGGTCAACTTGCCGCTGAAGCAGGGGCCGGAGCGCCACCATTTCGTGTTCTCAGCGGCATCGAGGTTGACATCAACGAGGATGGAACGCTCGATCAGACCCCGGACGTGCTCGTGGCACTCGACATCGTCGTCGCGAGCGTGCACTCCAAACTACGTTCACCCGGCGACGTGATGACCAAGCGCATGCTCGCGGCAATCGAAGACCCGAATATGGACATCCTGGGACATTGCACCGGTCGCATCGTTGTCGGCCGTGGACGTCCGCAGTCCGAGTTCGACCATGCAGCCGTGTTCACCGCGTGCAGAGACAACGACGTCGCAGTCGAGATCAACTCCCGACCGGAGCGCAAAGACCCGCCGCGCGATCTGCTCAAGCTGGCCGTCGATATCGGCTGCCGTTTCTCAATCGACACCGACGCACACGCACCAGCTCAGCTCGAGTGGCAGTACATCGGCTGCGACCGCGCCGCCGAATGTGGTGTCACGGAAGACCACGTGATCAATACCAGTCCGGCCGGGATGTTGCTGGACTGGAGCACGTCGCGCCGTTGAGCCTGATTTGGCCCGAAACACCAAATCCGCTACAAGAGTTTCGTAAGCGACAGAAATCACTGTCGAAAGCGCGTGGCTCGAACCGCCAGTGCTCCGTATCGTCCATGGCAATTCCCGCCCGCTGCATTTCCGGCGAAGCAAGTACACGGCAAGAGCTTCTCAAGCGTTGCCAACTGATCCCAGCTGCCTCGGCACACCGGCTGCGATGACATCGTCGAGGTGGTCGAGCACCTCATTGATCGTCTCGACAGGCCGGCGACGTCAGGACGGGATCGTCGGGTACCACGACATCGCCGAAGACGCCCCCCGCCGGAGCCGGACGGCGCCCGGAACGGGTCGCCTTGCCTGCACCGTCGAGGTGGTGCACGGCGCGCGCCGACACGACGAGGTCGAAGTTGCCCTCAGGCAGTGAGTCCTCGAGACGGCTTTGGCGCAGACCGGCGGCGGCGACCAGATCGCTCGGCAGTCCAGCCCAGCTTGCCCAGGTCAGTTGCGTTCAGGACCGGCCAGCGGTACTCGCTGTGACCACCGGCTCATCCAGGTCAGCCAGTTTTCCAGTCTTGTCGACTAGCCGGATCGCACGAGGCCAGCTTGATGCGTTAAGCACCGATATCGCGGCGACGGGAGGACCCCGCAAGTCAAGCGGCACGGCATCACTGCCCTCATCTGTGCAACACTCACTGGGACAGTCGCTGGCGAGGAACCCGGAGAAGATCCAGTACTCCCGCAATCGTCGCGATGGAGGAAACACCCGTATCCATGTTGCCTAAAGCGGCTACCCGGCCGAGCTGCTCCACCGGTCGGCCCGGGTTAGATGCCGGTGGAGTCCTCCAGACCGCTGCTGGGCATGCACGAACCCCGGCGTGCAGAACAGGTCATCGGCATGTGGCGTGCGCATCCCCATGCCGCGCTTGTCCTTAGCACCCCCTGCGCGGGGTGCAGCCCAGGTGCGCGATCTCATAGCTGTAGGTGGAACGTGTGCCGGACGGTGACCATCGCCGCGAGCGCCAGCTGACCAGGTCGAGGTGTTGGCGGCCAGCTGGGTTTCGGATCTTTGTGGCTGTGGAGAGAGGTAATGTGCGGCTGAAATCTGATCCGACCACATGATCGGCGTTCCGGCGAGTACGGCACGCCCAAGGGGGAAGAATGAAGGGCTTCAAGGACTTTGTTATGCGGGGTAGCCTCGTCGAGCTTGCCGTCGCTTTCATCATGGCGGCCGCATTCGCCGCAGTTGTCACCACATTCACCAACTGGCTGCTCTCACTGATCCCGGCGGGGGCCACCAACTTCGGGGACACCAAGTTCGGGTTGTTCCTCACGGCGCTGGTGTCCTTCCTCGTCATCGCTGCGGTCGTCTATTTTTTCATCGTCACCCCATACGAAAAAGTTAAGGTGCGTTTCGGAAAGCAGGAGGCCGAGGCTTCGGACCCCGACGACATCGTGCTGCTTAAGGAGATCCGCGACTTGCTCGCCTCCCGTGAAGGCGGCGCCGTTTGACCCTGCGGCCCTGCAGCTCGACCGGTGGGAGGCGAAACGCACCACAGGAAGTTCGGCCGTTGAGGCGCCCGTAATTCGAGAAGAGCTGGTGGATTCCGACATCCGATGCGTCCGAAAGGCGACCGTCAAATGAAGCAACGTCGCCGGTCAGTCTGCCTGCCCGCTTGCCTGGCTTGGGCCGGATTGCATGGCGGTAGCGGCGGCGCGGACCTCGGCTAGGAATCTGTCCGGTTGCTCCCAGGCGCCGAAGTGCCCGCCTCGCTCCGGTTCGCCCCAGTGCACGATGTTGGTGAAGCGCTGCTCGGCGAGGCGTCGCGAGGGCCGCGGTACCTCACGCGGGAAGACGGTGCATCCGGTCGGGACCGTGACGGTGTCCTCGATGGTGTTGGTGAACCAGCGGCTGACCTGCTCGATGCTCTCCCAGTAGAGCCGCGCCGACGACGCGCCGGTGCCGGTCAGCCAGTAGAGCGTGATGTCGTCGAGGACCTGGTCGCGAGAGAGCACGCTGTAGAGGTCGCCGGCATGGTCTGACCAGGTCCAAACTTTCTCCAGAATCCAGGCGCACAGCCCGACGGGTGAGTCGATGAGTGAGTAGCCGATGGTCTGCGGGCGCGTCTGCTGCACCGCCGAATAGGCCGACGCAATACGCGACCGCTCCTCCAGCTCCGCCAGCGCAGCCCGCTCTGGGCCGGTGAGCGATGTGCCGTCGGCGGGGACAGCGGGAACGAGCGGCGGGACAAGGTGTAGGCCGAGCAGCCGCTCCGGCTGCTGCAACCCGATACTGGTCGACACGCTCGTGCCCCAGTCGCTGCCGGCAGCGATGAAGCGGTCGTAGCCGAGACGTCGCATCACCTCGACCCAGGCTCGGGCAATCCGGGGCACGTCCCAACCCGTGGTGGGCTTTCCACTGAAGCCATAGCCGGGCAGCGACGGCACGACAACATGGAATGCTGGCGACTCCGGCTTCCCTGACGCGGCTGGGTCCGACAGCTGTGCCATAACCTGCTCAAACTCGAAGAACGACCCCGGCCAGCCATGGGTCAAGATCAGCGGCACCGCTGAGCGCGACGGTGATGGCAGGTGGAACAAATGGATGGGCACTCCCTCAACCACAGCCAAGTACTGCGGCCACCGGTTCACCCGCTGCTCGGCGGCGCGCCAGTCATAGCCGCTGCCCCAGTAGTCGCACAAGACCCGCACCACCTGCAGCGGCACACCCTGCGACCAGTCCTCGACCGTCTCCCGATCCGGCCACCGGGAAGCCGCTAAACGCAGCCGCAGCCGCACAAGCTCGTCATCGGGCACCTCGATCCGATACGGCTCCACCCCGACACTCTGCACACCCTCCGACCGCCAGGCAAGCACGCAGCCCCACGCCCGCGTTCTGTGCTGAGCAGGGCGGCCAATGAGTCGCCTCTCGCTTAGGGAACGCTAGTTGTCGGGCCGACCCACCATGTCGCAATGATGCGATCGCCTCATCGGGCGCTCAGACACACGACTCCGATGTCCTCGATGCTCCAGCCCTGACAGCATCGCGAACCCACCTCCAACAATCCCCGCACCGCGGCAGGTGCCATAAACCGACCCATTTGCCGGACCGCGGACTCGTGCTAGCGGCGGAACGGTCGTGCGAACGCCGCCCAGC
>DATLPF010000074.1:0-36724 GCA_035535875.1 Propionibacteriaceae bacterium | reverse complement strand
TCAAGGGCAGGTTGCTCACGTGTTACTCACCCGTTCGCCACTCGTGTACCCCCGAAGGGGCCTTACCGTTCGACTTGCATGTGTTAAGCACGCCGCCAGCGTTCGTCCTGAGCCAGGATCAAACTCTCCGTTGAAATCTATACAAAATCCGACACTGCTTGCGCGAGCGTCGGTTTGTGTGTCTCAACTCGTTCGATCGCTGATCAAAAGACCCAATGCTGGATCTATCTGTCAATCAATCAAAGGAATCCGAACTCGGAATCTGCCGAGGCAAAATCCGAGCACGGGGTTTTTGTGCATTATTTGGCATTGACTTTTAGCACGCTGTTGAGTTCTCAAGTTTCGGGAGCACACCGCGCCGGATCTTTCGACCGGCTTGGGGCAACTCATCTACATTAGAAGTGCGATCACTCCGAGTCAAATCGGTGTGTGTCGCGCTCCCTGAGCCGACATGAACCCGGCCGAGTAAGCCTCTGGAGGCGCCCGGTGGATCGTGACGGTTGGTTTCCGCGAGTCGGCCGCTGCAGCTCGTTGCTGCCGCGTCCCGCACCTCGCTAAGGCCTAGAGAACTTTACTCCTCCAAAGCCGGTAGGTCAACGTGCAACCGGGGCTACGACATCAGTTGCGCCGAATACTCACGGCGCCCACCGTTCGCTTGCCACGGCGCACAATCACATAACGCCCGTGCAGCAGGTCGTATTCCGCAAGCCGGGCTTCGGGATCGGTGACGCGCTGGTTGTTGACGTAGGCACCCCCCTCACTGATCGCGCGCCTGGCGGCCGACTTACTCGCGACGACGCCACCAGCTGCCAGCACCTCCGCCACCGTGGGCAGGTCACCATTGGCCTCCAGCTGGGTACCGCCAATCTCGGCCGCCACGTCATCAAGCACCGACTCCGACAGTTCCCGGAGGTCCGAGCGGCCGAAGACTGCGTCGGCGGCCTGGATAGCAGCATCCCGTTCCGCCGGTCCATGGACCAGCGCGGTGACGTCGTCGGCTAGTGCCCGTTGCGCCGCGCGCAGCTGCGGTGCTTGGCGCGTCTGCCGTTCCAGCTCAGCGATCTCTTCCTGGCTGCGATCACTGAACACCTTGAGGTACTCCACGACCTTTTCGTCCTCAGCGTTCAAGAAGTACTGATGTAAGGCGTATGGAGAGGTCATGGCGGGGTCCAGCCAGATCGTTCCGCTCTCAGTTTTGCCGAACTTGCTGCCGTCGGCCTTCGTGATCAGGGGCGTCGCCATTGCGTGGACGCGAGCTCCTTCGACACGCCGGATGAGCTCAACTCCGGCAGTGATATTGCCCCACTGATCGCTACCCCCGAACTGCAGGGTGCAGCCGTATGACCGATGAAGCTCCAGGTAGTCGAGCGATTGAAGCAGCACGTATGAGAACTCGGTGTAAGAGATGCCCTCATCGAGGCGGCTACGTACCACCTCGCGGGCGAGCATGCGGTTGACCGGAAAGTGTTTGCCGATGTCGCGCAGGAAGCCCAGGACCGACATCGGGCCAGTCCAGTCGAGGTTGTTGACAATCCGCGCGGCATTGTCGCCGGTGAAGTCGACGTACTTCTCAACCTGTGCCCGGATCCGCTCGACCCACTGGGCGACCGTCTCAGGGCTATTGAGCACTCGCTCGCTGGTTGCCTTGGGGTCGCCAATCATTCCAGTCGACCCGCCTACCAATATCAGCGGCTTATGACCAGCTCGCTGCAGGATCCTGGCCACAATAAGCTGTACAAGGTTGCCGATATGAATGCTGGGAGCAGTCGGGTCGAAACCGACGTAGAAGGTGACCGGACCAGCAGCAAGATGGCGGGCAAGAGCCTCCTCGTCCGTGGACTCCACAAGCAGCCCACGCCACTTCAATTCGTCAAGCACCGTGTTCACGGGGCACCACAGTAGCGCCGGTAACTAGCTGATCGCCTCGGCGACCGGCGCAGCCCGCGCAAGGCGCCGATCGGTGGTAATCAGTCGCATGCCCAGCCGCCGGGCCAGCTCCACATAGAGGCCGTCGACCAGGCGCAGCTCATTGCGCAAGGTCCATGCGCCGAGCAGGAGAGGTGACACCGCGTGCCGTTCGATGGGCAACTCCGAAAGCGCAAGGAGACCGTCAGCCGCCTCTACATCGTCGAGCCTGCCTGCTCGCTCCAGCCGTCCCAGCGCGGAGAGCACCTCGACATCGATGTGTGCGGGAGCGTGCCACATGGTCCGAGGATCTCTCTGGTCACCTCGTCCTGCTCAACCCGCAGTAGAAAAGCTCGCGGCTGTCGCCCTGCTCGGCAACGATCACACCATTCATTTCGTGGTCGAAGCTAACGCCCCGAACTGCGGATCCTCGGGTATGACGGCGTACGGTCCTCCGGATCGGTAGCTCCGGCGGCTGCGAGCGAAGGGGGCCAGCTAGGCATACTCGGCTTGATTCAGTGACGGCACGGATTTCGACATGCCCCAGATAGTCCGTATTTACTCCCATGACATGCTCCTTTCGACGATTTCGAGTAAGCATGGTGCCGAAGTGCTTCGCGGAGCCGCCTCGTCGCACACTTGTGGATGGGGCTCTGTACTGGCTGCCAGTTGTGGACAGCCATCATTGGAGAGGGTGTTATGCCCCGTCGAGCCATGCGGTGACTGAACTCATGGCATCGCCAACCTCATCGAGTTGTTCCCGGACACGCACGAGCGCCGTGCCGCCGCGGCCGGTGCGGCTGTTGATCGAGCCCATGACGCTGAGCACGGAGCAAACCTCGGAGGTGAGGTGGGGCGAGATATCCGCCAGGTCGTCGGCGCTGAGGTCAGTGAGCTCCAAGCCGTGAGCCTCGCAATGCCGTACGCAAGCGCCAGCAATCTCATGTGCCTCGGCGAACGGGATCCGCTGGCGTACCAGCCAGTCGGCGATGTCGGTGGCCAGGGAGAATCCCATGGGGGCGAGGCGCTCCAGCCGTTCACGATCGAAGGACAATGTCGAAACCATCCCGGCGACCGCCGGCAAGACGATCAGCAGCTGGTCGATGGAGTCGAAAATCGACTCCTTGTCCTCTTGCAGATCACGGTTGTACGCCAGAGGCAACCCTTTGAGAGTCGCCAGCAACCCCGCCAGGTTGCCGATCAATCGTCCGGCCTTGCCGCGAGTCAACTCGGCGACATCGGGATTCTTCTTCTGCGGCATGATGCTCGACCCGGTCGCCCACTCGTCTGCGAGAGTTGCGAATGCGAACTCATGGGTCACCCAGATGATCACGTCCTCACTCAGCCGGGAGAGATCCACCGCAATTTGCGCGCAGACGTACGCCGCCTCAGCCACCACATCGCGGGAAGAGGTGCCGTCGATCGAGTTGGCCACAGCGGTCTCAAAACCGAGCTCCACCGCGATCGCGGCTGGATCAAGTCCGAGTGATGTGCCGGCCAGAGCCGCCGACCCGTACGGGCTGACCGCCAGCCGGCGATCAAGATCACGGATCCGATCGCAGTTCCGCAACAGGGGCCACGCGTGTGCCAGCAGGTGGTGCGAGAGCAGTACCGGTTGAGCATGCTGCATGTGGGTACGGCCCGGCATGGCAACGCCAAGATGATCACGGGCCTGGTCATGCAACGCGCCGACCAGCTGGCCGAGCCCAGTCGCCACCGCCCGGAGTGCGTCCCGCAGGTACAGTCTGATGAAGGTCGCGATCTGGTCATTACGGGAACGGCCCGCACGCAATCGGCCGCCCAGTTCGGCGCCGACCAACTCAACCAGCCGCCGCTCCAGCGCGCCGTGCACGTCCTCGTCTGTTTCGCCGGGCCGGAAGGCTCCGGAGGTGACCTCCGACCCCAGCGCGTCGAGGCCATCGATCATCCCGGCGAGCTCATCATCGGTCAGCAATCCTGCATGATGTAAGGCCCTCGCGTGCGCACGCGACCCGGCCAGATCATAGGGCGCAAGTCTCCAGTCGAAATGCGTCGAGCGGCTCAGCGCAAACAGCGCCTCCGCTGGGCCGCTGGCGAAGCGGCCGCCCCACAGCCGGCCCTGATGATCACGAGTTGCAGCCGTCGTCTCTCCGGTCGAGTGAGAACGCGGCTCCGAGATCAAGACATGCTCGCGTCCCGGCGCGCCGCCAGTGTGCTCGACATGCCATAGAGACCGATGAATCCGCGCGCCTGTGACTGGTCGAACTTGTCGCCTTCGTCATAGGTGGCGAGGCTGAAGTCATACAGGCTGGTGTCGCTACGGCGGCCAGTCACAGTGGCCTTTCCGGCGTGCAAGATCATCCGAATCTCACCACTGACCGGCTGTTGCGCCTCGTCGATGAAGGTGTCGAGCGCGCGCTTGAGTGGTGAATACCACTGCCCGTCATAAACAAGCTCGCCCCAGCGCTGGTCGATGCCACGCTTGTAGCGCGCGAGCTCACGCTCGACCGTGACATTCTCCAGCTCCTTGTGAGCAGTGATCAACGCGACCGCGCCGGGCGCCTCGTAGACCTCTCGGCTCTTGATCCCGACGAGCCGGTCCTCCACCATGTCCAGCCGGCCCACACCGTGCGCACCAGCGCGCTCGTTGAGAATCTGGATGGCCTGCAGCATGGAAACCTTCTCGTTGTCGATCGCGATCGGGTTGCCCGCCTCGAACGTGATCATCACCTCGTCAGGCTCGCGCGGGGTGGCAGGGTTCGCGGTGTAGGCGTAGACGTCCTCGATGGGTGCATTCCAGATGTCCTCGAGGAAGCCGGTCTCCACGGCGCGGCCCCAGACATTCTGGTCGATCGAGTACGGCGAGGACTTGCTCTGCTGGATAGGCAGGCCCCTCTCCTCGGCGTACGCGATTGCCTTCTCGCGCGTCCACGCATAATCGCGAACGGGAGCGATCACGGCCAGCTCAGGCGCGAGATTGGCTATGCCCACCTCGAAGCGCACCTGGTCATTGCCCTTACCGGTGCAACCATGCGAGACCACCGTTGCGCCATGCACCCTGGCCGCTTCAGCAAGATGCCGCACGATCAGTGGCCGGGACAGAGCGCTCACCAGTGGATAGCGATCCATATAGAGCGCGTTGGCACGCAGCGCTGGTCGGCAGAAGTCTTCGGCGAACTCGTCCTTGGCATCGACCACGACAGCGTCGACCGCGCCACAATCCAGAGCGCGCTGGCGGATGACCTCCATGTCCTCCCCGCCCTGGCCGACGTCGACGGCCACTGCCACCACCTCTCGGCCTGTTTCCTCGGCCAGCCAGCCGATGCACACACTGGTGTCGAGGCCGCCGGAGTACGCCAGGACAATTCGATCACTCATTTGACTTCGTCCTTCTCACTGTGGATGGATTGGAGGGCTCCTGAGTCGTAGCCGGGCTTGCCGGTTCGGCTCATGATCAAAAATTGTTGTGCGATGGCGCTGCCACCGCTGGGGCTCCGGGTGATCAGCAAGATCGTGTCGTCACCCGCGATGGTGCCCAGGATGGACTCCCATCCGACCCGATCGACTGCCCCGGCGAAGTACTGTGCCGCGCCAGGCGGCGTGCGGAGTACGACGAGGTTGGCGGAGGCTTCGGCCGATACCATAATCTCGGCGCACAGCCGGGCCAGCCGCGCCTCGAAGCTGGCGAACTCGCCAACGTGCGGGGTCCGGTCGCCGCCCTCAGCCGGCACTGCGTAGACGAGGTGCCCACTTGAACTGCGCACCCGCAGGGCGCCAATTTCGACAAGATCACGGGAGAGTGTGCCTTGGTTGACCTGGACTCCCTCATCGGCCAAGAGTTGGGCGAGCTCGTTTTGTGAACGCACCTCCCGCTGCTCCAGCAACGTGATGATCTTGGCGTGGCGGGCTGCCTTGGTGAGAGATGGGCGAGTATAGATTGACATCTGCTACACCACCCTTGCTTGCTCATCGAGGAAGGCCAAGAGAGCTTTCTGTACGTGTCTGCGGTTCTCGGCTTCGTCCCAGACCGCCGACTGTGGTCCGTCGATCACCGCTCCGTCGATCTCCTTGCCGCGATAGGCCGGCAGGCAGTGCAGCACGATTGCCTCCTTGTCTGCGATCGCCAACAGAGCTGCGGTCAGTGCGTACGGCACGAAGATCGCTTCCCGATCACCTCGCGAGCTCTCCTGACCCATCGAGATCCAGGTGTCGGTGGCGACGACGTCCGCGTCAGCTACCGCTTCTTTGGCTTCCTCGTGCACTTGCACGCTGCCCCCGGAGCTGTTCGCCAGCTGCTGCGCTCGGACGAGAACCTCGGGATCGGGCTGAAACCCAGGTGGCGCACCGATTCGAACATGCATGCCCGCCACGCTTCCCCCAAGTAGGTAAGAATGCGCCATGTTGTTGGCACCGTCCCCGACATAGGCAAGCGTGAGTCCGGCCAGCTGCTGCTTCCGTTGCCGGATGGTCTGCAGGTCCGCGAGCACCTGACAGGGGTGATACTGATCGGTCAACCCGTTGATCACCGGAACGCCCGCAGCGTCTGCCATTTCCTGCAAGCGCTCCTGGCCTGAAGTGCGCCACACGATGGCGGCAACATGGCGGCCGAGCACACGCGCCGTGTCACTGATCGACTCGCCGCGACCAAGCTGCGAGAGGCTCGCGTCCATGATCATCGGATGGCCACCGAGCTCGGCAATCCCAGTCTCGAACGAGATTCTGGTCCGCGTCGAGGCTTTGTCGAAGAGAACCGCAACCGTCCGCGGTCCGGCGAGTGGACGCAGCCGGTACGGCTCGGCTTTGAGCGTGTCGGCGAGATCGAGGATCGCGAACTGCTCGGATCCGCTGAGATCGTCGTCGACCAGGAAATGTCTCATTCCGACTCCTCCGCAACCTGGTCGAGCAGGGACGGCAGCACACTGATGAAGCTGTCGAGCTCGGCCGTGCTGATGATCAGTGGTGGGGCGAGCCGCAGTACATCGGGTCGTGGGGCGTTGATCACAAAACCCGCTGCCAGCGCCGCATCGACCACAGCCGCCGCGATTGGCTCGGCCAATATCACGGCCTGTAACAGCCCTCGACCGCGTACCCCGGTGATCAATCGATGATCCAGCCCCAGGATCGCTGCTGTGAGATGATCACCGAGGGCCTTCGCGTGATCAAGAAGGCCATCGCGCTCGATGACCGCGATCACAGCCAACCCGGCGATGGCGGCGACCGGGTTGCCACCAAACGTGCTGCCATGGCTGCCTGGGCCCAACAGTCGCGAAGCCGGTCCAGTCGCGATACAGGCTCCCACCGGAAACCCGTTGCCCAAGCCCTTGGCCACGGTCACGACGTCGGCCGCGACACCCTCGTCCACATGGACCAGCCAGCTGCCGCAGCGGCCCATCCCGGTCTGCACTTCATCCATCCACAGCAGGGCGCCATGCTGATCGCAGATCTGCCGGGCCTGCGCGAGATAACCGTCGGGCGGCAGAACAACACCGTTCTCGCCCTGGATCGGCTCGAGCACGACGGCCGCCACCGTGTCGTCGACCACCGAGGCCAGTGCGGCTGCGTCACCGTACGGTACGAAGATCACCTCGCCGGGCAGCGGTTCGAACGGCATGCGGTACTTCGGATTGTGGGTGAGAGCGAGTGCTCCCATGGAGCGTCCATGGAACGCGCCCTCGGTCGAGATGATGGTGCTACGTCCAGTCATCCGGGTGATCTTGAAGGCTGCCTCGTTCGCTTCGGTCCCGGAGTTGGTGAAGAAGACCCGCGCCTCAGCTGCGCCGACCATGTTGCTCAACCGAGCGGCAAGGGCGACCTGGGCCGGGGTGGCGAAAAAGTTCGAGACGTGACCGAGGGTGGCAATCTGGCCAGTCACAGCAGACAGCACAGTTGGATGCGCGTGGCCGAGCGCATTGACTGCTAGACCAGAGAGCAGATCCAGGTACCGACGTCGGTCGGCGTCCCAGAGGTAACAGGCCTCGCCTTGAACGAACACGCGCTTCGGCGGACCGAAGGTGTTCATCACAGACTCGGAGTACGCCTCCAGCACCGCGGCTGAGGATGCCAAACCCGACAGCTCGCGACTTGTCCTCATCGGGTCGGCCGTCATGACCGCACTCCCTGCGGCGGTTCGACAGGGCCGCCCACGCGCGCTCCTGATTCTTCTGGTGCGCGCGGCGGGGGTCCAAGGGGGTCGCCCCCCTTGCTGATGGACGCGGCCCCGAACTCGCCGTTGTCGTATTCCTGTGGTGGGATGCCTTCGTCGCGGGAGAACACTCGGCTACCCAGGCGAACGAATCCGTCTTGGGTGACCATGGTGCCGATGCCGACGTTGGTGAAGATCTCCAGGAGTAGCGCATGCGGCATCCGGCCATCGACCACAGTGGCTCGCGTCAGGCCGCCCTCGATAGCGCGCAGGCAGGCCTCCATCTTCGGCACCATGCCCGATTCAAGATTGGGCATTAGATCACTCAGCTCGGTTGCTGACAGCTCGGTGATCACCTCGCTGCTGTTCGGCCAGTTGCGGTAGAGCCCTTCCACGTCGGTCAGCACGACCAGCCGTTCCGCTTTGAGCGCTACCGCCAGCGCGGCGGCCGCGGTATCAGCATTCACGTTGTGCACTACGCCGTTGAGGTCGGGTGCGATGCTGGCGACCACCGGTACGCTGCCTGAGCTGATCAGACCTTCGACGGCTTCGGTACGCACTGAGACAACATCCCCGACCAGTCCAAGATCGACTTCCTCGCCGTCGACCACGGTTCCCCGCCGCTCGGCGATGAACAGCCCACCATCCTCCCCGGACAGCCCGACCGCCACGGTGCTATGGGTGTTGATCAGCCCGACCAGATCTCGTCCGACCTGACCGACCAGCACCATGCGCACCACCTCTATGGCCTCGGGGCTGGTGACCCGAAGCCCGCCGCGGAATTCCGAGGCGATCCCCAGTCTGGAGAGCATCGACGAGATCTGAGGCCCGCCGCCGTGGACCACCACAGGATGGATGCCGCACCGCTTCATGAACACAATGTCCTGGGCGAACGCCCGCTTGAGATCATCGTCGATCATGGCGTTTCCGCCGTACTTGATCACGACGATCTTGCCTGCATAGGTCTCCAGCCAAGGCAGCGTCTCGGTGAGTATCGACGCCTTCTCCACTAGTGAGAGCGGCCGGGTTTCAGCTTGCTCCGGCTGCGGTCGGGAGTTCATGTCGAGTACTCCGCGTTCTCTTTGACGTAGTCGTAGGTGAGATCGTTGGTCCAGATGGTGGCGTCATGGCGGCCATTGCGTAGATCGACCTCGAGGTGCACGTCATGCCCGCTCAGGTCGACGAGTTCGCGGGGATCGCCGATGGAGCCGTCTCTGCAGACCTGCACGCCGTTGAAGGCGACGTCGATGCGGTCGGGCTCGAAGTCAGCCGTCGTGGTTCCAATCGCAGCCAGCACACGTCCCCAGTTGGGATCCTGGCCGAAGACAGCGCATTTGAAGAGGTTGCTGCGGGCGATTGCTCGACCGACCTGCACTGCGTCCTCCTCCGACGCTGCGTGGCGCACCTCAATGGCGATGGTGTGAGCGGCACCTTCGGCGTCGGCTAGCAGCTGCAGGGCGAGATCATGACAGGTCTCGCTGAGCGCGGCTTCGAAATCCGAAGCTGTGGGCCGCATCCCCGAAGCGCCGCTGCTCATCAAGATCACCGCGTCGTTGGTTGACATGCAACCATCGCTATCTATCCGATCGAAGCTGCGGCTGCATGCGCCCGCCAGCTGATCATGAAGCAGGCCTTGATCGACGATGGCGTCGGTGGTCAGGACCACGAGCATCGTGGCCAGTCCCGGTGCCAGCATGCCGGCGCCCTTGGCCATGCCGCCGATCGACCAGCCCTCATCTGCGAAGCTCGCCTGCTTCGGCACCGAGTCCGTTGTCATGATCGCCTCGGCGGCCGCCTGCCCATCGTCGTGGCTGAGCAGTGGAACCAGGTTGTTGATTCCGGCTGTCAGTTTGTCCATCGGCAGCCGCATCCCAATCAGGCCCGTAGAACAGACGGCGACATCAATGGCACCTACTCCGGCGGCATCCGCAACCAGCTCAGCTGTGCGATGTGTGTCGGCGAAGCCTTCCGGCCCGGTGCAGGCATTGGCTCCCCCGGAGTTCAAGATCACCGCTCGCAACCGGCCGTCGCTCAGCACGTGCTGGGACCAGATCACGGGCGCCGCCTTGACTCGATTGCTGGTGAAGACACCGGCCGCGGCATAATCCGGACCGGTGCTGAGCACCAGCGCCAGATCACTTCCACCACTACTCTTCAAACCCGCCGACAACCCGGAGGCAAGGAAGCCTGCGGCCCTGGTGACGCTCACGGTGCCACGCCTACCGTCGAGAGGCCGGTCGTCTCCGGCAGGCCGAGCGCCAGATTCAGACATTGCACCGCGGCGCCCGCCGTGCCCTTGGTGAGATTGTCCAAAGCGGCGACGGCTACCAGCCTGCCCGCATCGTGATCAACGGCCACCTGGACGTGAACCGCGTTCGATCCGAGCACTGACTTGGTCTGCGGCCACTGGCCTTCAGGCAGCAGATGGACGAAGGGTTCATCAGCGTACGCCTCGGCGTACGCGGCGTAGGTGCGCTCGGATGAGATCCCGGCCTGCGCCAGCGGAGCAGCGCACGTGGCGAGAATTCCACGAGACATCGGGACCAACACGGGCGTGAATGACACGGATGGCTCGGTGGCGCCACAGGCCGCGAAGTTCTGCAGCAGCTCAGGCGTGTGACGATGCACCCCGCCTACTGCGTAGGCACTTGCCGAACCAATCAGCTCGGCGCCGAGCAGATGCGGCTTCAGCGAGCGGCCGGCGCCTGAGGGACCACTGGCCGCAACGACGACGACGTCCCGGGCGGTCGTCAAGCCGTGCGTGATCGCCGGCAACAGCGCCAGGGTGGCGCTGGTCGGGTAGCACCCGGGCACGGCAATAGCTCGGGCGCCTGCCAGCTTGTCCCGCTGGCCGGGCAGCTCGGGTAACCCATATGGCCAGGTGCCGGCATGAGCCGACTGGTAGAACCTCTGCCACGCCTCAGCCTCCGACAGCCGAAAATCGGCCCCACAATCGATCACCAGGGTGTCGGCATGCAGTTGCGCAGCCACCTCGCCAGAAGCCCCATGCGGCAGAGCGAGGAAGACCACATCGTGATCAGCGAGCACCTCCCGGGAGGTCTCTGTCACCAACCGATCTCCCAATGGAGTCAGTTGTGGATGGTGCTGGCCAAGTGGTGTTCCCGCATTGGCGGCCGCCGTTACAGCGCCGATCTCCACTTGAGGATGGGCCAGCAGCAGCCGGAGCAGTTCTCCGCCCGCATAACCTGTCGCGCCAGCTACGGCGACCCGTACAGTCACTCGCATGACTATGCCATAGATGACAAAGTCATGCATATCCACGTCTCTCAAGGCGTGATGCGGTTGCATCTCGGAGTATTGATCCACAGGCCGAGGCTTGCAGGAGAACTGCCCACGGATTGGAGCCGTCGCCTTCGCGTCAGCCTGCAGCGCACCCGTGATCTTGACCAGCGATCCAATGGATCTCGGCGTGCTTGCCGATCATGCTGAGCAATCGATCCTTGTCTCAACGACGTAGGTGCTTACGCCGAATCGCGCAGCCGGAACGCCAACCTTGTCTGCCATTCCCGCATGTCAGGCACTTCCGCCGGATCGCTGAGGCATTCCTCGAGCCGGCAGCCCCATGTGTTCCCGTCGGAGTCCCACTCCAAGCCGCGTTCCGCGGCCCAATCCAGCAGGTCACCCGTCGCGGTCACGAGCGTGTCCGGATGACCCGTGTGCACCACCGTGACGTAGCGGCCGGCAGGCAGCACGCCAGCGCGGATTTCCCCGTTGCCGTCGACCGGGCTCGCGACCGGGACTCCCGTCTCGAGCTCAAGTTCGTTGTCCATGTCGACGACGACGTATCTCCAGAAGGGTGGGCCCACCGGGGTAACGCCTCGGTCAGCCAGCCAGCCGAAAACCCGGTCCGTTAGTGGAGGAACCACCGAACCAAGGTCCTCCATTCGTACTTTCACGGGGATCGCCGCGTACGGCTGATCCGTCCTGGTTTCGATAGTCGGACTCTCACCCACGAGCAGACTCCTCTTCTCTTGAGGACTTAACCTCATCGGTTCTTAGACCGCACAGGGAGCCCGAACTCATCGTTCTGAGCTACAGAGTTCGCTGGACAGCTCCCGTGCGCTCGGCAGCGGCGGCGACGGCAGCATCCCGCGCCTCAGCGGCCTCTGCATCAGTAAGTGTGCGATCCGGAGCCCGGAACCGAAGAGCGTAAGCCAACGACTTCTTGCCGTCGCCGACCTGCGGACCGGTGTAGACGTCGAACAGCCAGATGGACTCCAGCAACGGTCCGGCTCCCGTCCGCAGCGCACGTTCCACTGCCGCGGCCGGCACGTCGACGTCGACGATCAGGGCCACATCCTCTTTAGCTACGGGGAAACTCGAGATCATCGGAATATCGCCACCGGTCGGCGCCGCGGCAATTAGCGCGTCAAGATCGATCTCCGCTGCAGCAGCGCGCGTCGGCAGCCCAAAAGCCGCACAGACCTCCGGGTGCAACTCGCCGGCGTACCCGATCCCCTCGCCCGTCGGCAGTGTGAACTCTGCGCACCGCCCCGGATGCCATGGCGGGTACTCTGCCGCGCCGCGGTCCAGCCGCAATCCGACTGCCGAAGCGGCTGCCTCGACGAACGCGATTGCCTGCTGCCAGTCTGCCGGGACTCCTGGTCCGTCCCAGCCCTCGAGGACCCACTGGCCGGTGAGCAGCGCTGCGAGGTGTCGAGGTTGCTGACCCAGCGCATGATCCAGTGCAGCAAGCTCCTCCGCGGAGGGCCGTTGCGTCACGGGTGGCCGCGGCGCAGCCTGCAGCGGATCATTGGCGAAGAACACCAAGCCCGCCTCGAAGAGGGCCAGGTCGTCGTTGCCGCGACTGCGGTTCCGGGCCACGGCCGCGAAGAGTCCCGGCAGTATCGAGGTGCGCAGGTAGGGACTGTCTTCCGATAGTGGGTTGACGATCTTGTTCAAGCGCCGGCGCTGATCATTGGCCGGCACACCCATCAGATCCAGGTCGGTCTCCGATGCAAACGGGAAGCTGAGTATTTCGACAAATCCGCGAGCGGCCAGCGCGACATTGATCGCACGCCGTGCCCGCTGGCTTCTGGTGAGGCCATTGCCGAGTGGCGCAGTTGGAACGACCGGCTCGATGGTGTCGAAGCCGATCTGCCGGCCAACCTCTTCGACGTAGTCATATGGATCGTTGAGGTCTGGTCGCCAGCTCGGTGGCGTGACCGTCAAACTGTCGCCATTGTCGATCACGGTAGCGCCAATGGCCTCCAGCAGCCGTACGACCGAGGAATGGTCGATGTCGCTACCGAGAATCCGCGCCGGCAGCGTGTCGGCGATGGTGGTGCTGGAGCGGGGTGGTACCGCGCCGCGTACGGTCTCCTCCGGCAGCAATGTGCCACCCGCATACGCCACGAGAAGCTCTGCCACTCGATGCGCGGCTGCGTAGCTGGCCTCAGGGTCAACGCCCCGCTCGAACCGCCGGGACGCCTCCGATGACAGCTTGTGGCGTCGCGATGTGCGCGCGATCGTCATCGCATCGAAGTGAGCAGCCTCGATGATCACATTATGGGTGTCTTGCGAGAGTTCGGTCGTGGCTCCGCCCATCACACCGGCGAGCCCGATCGGTCCTGAGGCATTGGTGATCAACAAGTCGTCGGGATGCAGTGGGCGCACGACATCGTCCAGAGTGGTCAGCTTCTCGTCTTCGGCTGCCTTGCGTACGACGATGGGGCCGTCGAGCAGATCGGCGTCGTAGGCATGGATTGGCTGACCTGTCTCCAACATCACGTAGTTGGTGATGTCGACTGCCACCGAGATGGAGCGCATCCCTGCGAGCTGGACGCGGCGGGCGAGCCAGCGTGGGCTGGGCCGACCGGGATCAATCCCGGTGACGGTGAGCGCGACGAACAGCGGGCAAGCCTGCGACTGCAGCTCAACCGGACAACCGTTCGTGGTTTCAGCGGGCACCGGACGGTGTACGGGATCGGTGAAGGCGACTCCGAGAGCCTGGGCCGACTCGCGGGCAATGCCGCGGATGGACAGGCAGTAGCCCCGATCCGGAGTGACTGCAATGTCGAGCACCTCCTCACGGAGGTGGAGGATCGGCGCAGCGTCGCTGCCCGCCTCCAGATCTGGTGCGTCAAGCACCAGGATCCCGGTGTGATCATCCCCGAGACCCAGCTCCTTAGCCGAGCAGATCATGCCGTCGGAGACATGGTCGTAGGTCTTGCGCGCCGAAATCCCGAAGCGACCGGGCAGCATCGCGCCGGGCAGCGCAACCACGACGAAGTCGCCAACCTCGAAGTTGTGTGCACCGCACACCACACTGCGCGAACCGGAGGGGTCATTGTGGCGACCAACATCCACCTGGCACCAGCGGATCGGCTTGCCGTTGGAGTGGACCTCGAGCTCGTACGCCAGCACTTTGCCGATCACTAACGGACCGGTGACATCGGCGCCAACCTGCTCGACCGTCTCAACCTCCAGCCCAGCTCTGATCAGCGCCTCAGCGAGGGTACGGCCGTCAAGATCATCAGGCAGCGCGGCGTACTCGCGGAGCCAGCTCAGCGGCGCCCTCATTTGGCGTGCTCCTGCGCACCGCGGGGGTTCAAGGGGGTCGTACCCCTTGCTGTACTCATCGGGCGGTACCCACCAGCGCGCGGCTGAAGCGCACGTCGCCTTCGATCATGTCGCGCATGTCCTCGGCGTTGTTCCGGAACATCAGAGTGCGGTCCACGCCCATGCCGAACGCGAAGCCGGAGTAGACGTCAGTGTCGACGCCGCAGGCCTGGAGTACGCGTGGGTTGACGACACCGCAGCCACCCCATTCGATCCAGCCTTCGCTTTTGCAGGTACGACAAGGATTGTCGGGATCGCCGACTGAGGCGCCGTGGCAAACGAAGCACTCCAAGTCGACCTCGGCCGAGGGCTCGGTGAAGGGGAAGTAGTTGGGCCGCATCCGGGTACGCGTCTCACCGAACATGGCGCGCGCGAAATGATCAAGGGTTCCGCGCAGGTGGCCGAGTGTGATGCCCTTGTCTACGGCCAGTCCCTCGATCTGGTGGAAGACGGGAAGATGCGTGGCGTCGTACTCATCGGAGCGGTACACCCGGCCTGGACAGACGACGTAGACCGGCAAATCGCGAGTAAGCAGCGCCCGCACCTGTACCGGCGAGGTGTGGGTCCGCAGCACAATGCCACCGTCCTCCGGCTCGACGAACAGCGTGTCCTGCATGGTGCGGGCGGGATGATCAGGGATGAAGTTGAGCGCGTCGAAGTTGAGCCACTCCGCCTCGAGCTCCGGGCCTTCGGCCACCTCCCAACCCATCGCGACGAAGACGTCCTCCATCAGAGCCATCAATGCGGTGATCGGGTAAAGGGCGCCATAAGGCTGCGTCTGGACCGGGAGGGTCACATCGACCCGCTCCTCGACCAGAATGCGAGCGAGCTCGTCAGCCTTGATCTGCTCCTCCCGTGCCTTGAGCGCCTCGTTGATCCTTCCGCGAGCCCGGCCCACGCGGGCGCCAACCTCTTTGCGCGCCTGAGGCGGTAACGCGCCGATTTCCCGGTTAGCGAGGGCGATGGGTGAGCGGTCGGCGGCATGTGCCAACCGGGCCTGCTTGAGCTCGGCCATCGAGGTCGCCGCCGCAAACGCCGCCAGCGCCTCCGCGACCATGGCGTCAACGCTCTCAGCATTCAGCGGCGTGACCTGAACGGGGTCGTAGCTCGTGTTCGGCCCGGACATGGCTCCCCTCGTGGGTGGACTGTGACGCACGATGCGCCTGGGACAGTCTAGGAATGTTGTCCACGCGCTGCTAGGCGTTTAGGGAGTGGACCCCTTTACGCCGCGTTGCGCGGTGGCGGAGGCGTATAGGAAGACGGCGGCGGCTGTCGAGAGGTTCAGGCTCTCGGCGCGGCCGTAGATCGGCAGGGCGACCAACCGGTCCAACGCGGTGCCGTGCTCTGGCGGCAGTCCCCACGCCTCATTGCCCATGACCCACAGGGTCGGTTGGGCCAGTTCCCCTGATCGTGCCAGGTCGTCGACGGTGGAGGGTCCGCTCGCTTCAGCGCCGAAAACTTGCAGGCCAGCTTTGCGAGCCAGGGTGACTGCGTCCGCGACGTCGACAGCGATCGCGAGCGGCAGATGGAACAGGCTTCCCGTTGTCGCGCGTACTGTCTTGGCGTTGTAGACATCGACGGAGTCCCGGCTGACCAGGACCGCGTCAGCTCCGAACGCATCGGCACATCTGATCACCGTGCCGAGGTTGCCCGGATCACGGACCTGATCACAAAGCACGACCAACCGAGGGTTGCCCGCGAGAGCCTGATCGGCAGGGACGTCGATCATCTGACACACAGCAACCAGACCCTGCGGGGTCACTGTCGCGGCCAACTCGGTCACGGCGCGCGCGGGGGCAACCGCAATCCGAATGCCGGCTTTGAACGCGGTATTCAGCAGATCGATGTGGCGGCCAATGCTGTCGTCGGCGACTATGAGCTCGAGCACCGTACCGGGACCGCATAGTGCCTCTGAGATGGCCTGGCGACCCTCCGCAAGGAAGCGCCGCACCAACTGGCGCTCCTTACGTCGCAAGAGCCGGCGGGCCGCTCGCAGCATCGCTTGGGACGCCGTAGCGAGATCGATCGCCTCGTCGAGAGTCGGCTCGTGTCGGCTCGAAGCCTCCACCGCGTCCGACGCAACGACGCCGTCTTGAGACAGTGCGACCTCAGGCGGCCGTGGCGTCGTTGGCCGGCAGGTTGGCTTTGGCTACTTCGACCAAAGCAGAGAACGCTGCGGAATCGGTCACGGCGAGATCAGCCAGGATCTTGCGATCCACCTCGATCCCAGCAGCCTTGAGACCCGAGATGAAACGGTTGTACGTGATCCCTTCCGCGCGAGCAGCGGCGTTGATCCGTTGGATCCACAGCTTGCGGAAGTCGCCCTTACGCGCGCGGCGGTCGCGGTAGGCGTACACCAGCGAATGGGTGACTTGCTCTTTCGCCTTGCGGTACACGCGGGAACGCTGACCCCGGTAGCCGGACGCCTGCCCGAGAACCTCACGACGCTTCTTGTGTGCATTGACGGAGCGCTTGACGCGTGCCATCGCATTTACTCCTTATGTTCTTGGGCGTGCGGCCGCACGCCTCGGGGGTCAAGGGGGTCGTCCCCCTTGCTCTGCCCATCGCAATGAGGCTCAGGCACTCTTGCCCAGCAGCTTCTTGGCCTTGGCGGCGTCACCTGGCGCGAGCACAGCGTCGCCATCGAGGCGTCGCGTGCGGGTGCTGGGCTTGTGCTCGTTCAGGTGCATCTTGCCTGCCTTGCGGTGCATGAGCTTGCCGGTCCCGGTGAACTTAAACCGCTTCTTGGCACCGGAGTGCGTCTTCATCTTCGGCATATGGATCCATTTCTTCTGTGCGCTCTAGTGCAGCGCGGATGACTTAGCTCAGATCTACGTCGGGATCAAGGTTGTCGGCGGGCCCACGACGCTTCTTTGCCACTGGCTCGGCGGCAGCCTGCGCCCGGCGATCCGCTTGCTCGGTCCGCTCGGCCTCTGCATCGGCCAGCCGCTCGGCTGCACGACGATCCCGCTCAGCCTTGGCGTCGGCTCGGGCCTCGGTCTTCTTCTTGAGTGGACCGAGGACCATCAGCATGTTCCGGCCGTCCTGCTTGGGCGAGGACTCGACGTAGCCGTACTCGTCGACATCGGAGGCCAACTTCTTCAACAGGTTGTATCCGAGCTCGGGTCGCGACTGCTCACGTCCTCGGAACATGATGGTGATCTTGACCTTGTCGCCGGCTTTCAGGAAGCGTACGACGTGACCCTTCTTGGTCTCGTAGTCATGGCTGTCGATCTTCGGCCGCAGCTTCATTTCCTTGATCACTGTGTTGGTTTGGTGGCGTCGGCTCTCGCGCGCCTTCTGGGCGTTCTCGTACTTGAACTTGCCGTAGTCCATGAGCTTGACGACTGGCGGTCGCGCCATGGGTGCGACTTCTACCAGGTCCAGCTCGGCTTCTCGCGCTAGGCGCATAGCGTCTTCGATACGTACGATGCCGACCTGCTCCCCAGCCGGTCCGACGAGCCGGACCTCAGGGACGCGAATTCGATCGTTGATTCGCGGTTCGGTGCTGATATGTCCTCCACTTGGTTGTAGTGAGTTGACCAACCAGGCGGCACCGAATCCACAGCCGGCGACCCAAACAACAAGGGTCTCCGCGTACGCGAAGACCCCGAAACCCGCGAGAGCGGCAGCCGTCGCCATCCTCGCAGACCGACCCGACAACTATCCTTTGGCTGACGCTGTGCGGGTGGGAGATCAGGCCTCCACTTGCGGATTCAGTGCACGACTGAATCGGTCGCAGTCAAGATATCACCGCGGGCCGGATCGGCCACATAGGAACCATCTCAACGCTCGGATCAACGCCCGGTTGCGATGACCTATTCCTCGCTAACCGCAGCTCCGCGCGCACCCCCTCACTCGGTGGCGGGAATGATCCAGCCGAATTGGCCATCGGCCAACTCCACGAGGCGATGGCCCGAAGCAAGCTCTCCGAGAAACTCACCTTCAATCACGAGCGCATTTGGCCCTGCCCCATCGATGAGTATGGATGTCAGATCCTCATTCCTGGCGGTCTGCGCCACGCGGTCAACAGTTACCGGTACCGGGCGCGCATCTGGCCGCCAGCTTTGGAGTGCATCGAGGCCGGTGAAGGCTAGCAGCGCTCGACGCCCGTCATGCGCCTGAAGTGTCACGACCGACATCTCAGCTTCCTTGTCTGATGTAAGTCCGGCGACCGTCTCCCCCAAACGAGTAGCAGTAGCCACGATCGGGACGAGCAATCGGTCGCCACAGAGCGCGGCAACGGCTCGCAGGTAGGCGCGTGGAGTCGCCTCGGCGGCCGCGGCTGCAATCAGACGACGGGTCTCAGCAGACGGTGCACCTGTGTCACCGGGAAATGGGGAGGCTGCCAGCCGCGATTGATGATCCACTCGTCCACCCTTTCGGGGGGAGTCGGGTGCTCTCCCCCATCGTCGCTTCATGCTGAGCGTGGCACATTGGGAGAATGCCTGCTGTTGACACCGTAGTGAGTCCGGGGGTCTCTGGCCAGGCGTAGATCTCGCAGAAACCCCCGCTGACTAGGCAAACGATCTACCCAACGGTACTCAGCGTTAACCGTGAATTCTCAGCGTCTCACGGCCATCTGACGGCCAGCAAGTTGATCAAGAGCCAAGTAAGCCAAACCTGGCAGCAAGGCGCATCATATGCACACAAGCGGCCTGGCCACGTGTGTCACCACCTGACCAGACCTAACGGAACCCGCCTAACCAGGAGGCGGAATCCCGCTATGGAAAACGTATCTTTAGCCGCTGGCCATGTCAGCAACGCAGATGTTTAAGCATCGAGCTAATCCGGCCCGGCACCAACCCTGACAAGATCATCATTAAGTGGCCCTGCGAACCACTCCCCGGCACTGAGGCTTGTCGAGGATGGCCCGGTGACCGGCTGAACGCGGGTCTGATCCGGCGCAATCCGCCATCGTTTTGTCGGGCTGGCGAGATTTGAATCTGCACCCCTTGACCCCCAGATCGGGCCTCCACGGTTGTCGAGCGTGAACCACCTCTCGCTGCCCTAGGTGTCCATGGTTGACCGTTGACGTGCGCTGAGTTCGGCCGTCGCGGTCCGTAGTTGGTCCGTAGTTTCGCCCCACTCCCATGGCGCGCTCGTGAGTGCCAAGCCCCGTCGGAGCGAGTGTCGGTTCCCCGCCTCCGAACGCCCGTTCGATACACGTTGCATCGAACGTCGACAACTCGGTGAGCTCGGCGACTTGGCGGTCGGCCGCGACCGCGGAGCCGACTCAGGGGTGATCACATCGGCAACCGAGCCCCGGAGGTCCCGAGAATTGGTGGTGACGTGACTACGCGCAAGGGCAAGTTGCGTCCGGCTCGGCGCAGGACCTCAGAGACCGTTGTTCGGACGCACGTCGTAGTGATTACCGCGCACGCTGAAGGCGGCCGGGTTGCGAGTACCCGACCTGAGGTCGACCTGATCAAAGCCGCAATTCTCTACGCCGACAGCGTCGAGGTCCTCAGTCTCGGCAACCAGCTGAATCCGCAGCCTCGACGGCCATGCATCTGGATTACTGGTCCGCCAGAATTCAACGATCGCCACCTGGCGACAGCCCACGGCTCAGCGCAGCTGTAGCCGTACCTCCACAGGGGAACCGGCCACTAGTCGCTCTGCCACTCGGACGGACTTCTGGATCGGGAGCACATAACAGCGGTGCGAGCGCACGGGGAACAACGATGTCGCCCAGTGCGTAGCGCCAACTGTGACCAATACGTTGATCGATCCGACGGACGTGGCCGACGGGCCGTGCTTGGCTCGGATGTCCTTTGAGAGTTCTGCTGGCAACGTGACAAAGCCCAAGGGGGCCTCGCCGTCGTACTGCCAGAGTTCGCCACCGAACGTGTAATGCATGGACCGACCGGGTCTCTCAGTCGAGGCGGGCGACTGCGGCCCACCGAACATGCGTTTCCGTCGCCGCCTCAGCGGCCTTGCTACGCCAGAGGACCGCCATCGGTCACCTCCTAGACGCCCGCCTCGGCATCAAGAGCATCCGTGCTTAAACATGGCCTTGAGAGAGGGCGGCTTCGTAGAGTCTTTGGGCCCGATCCGTGCGACCCCTTTCCACGGAGCCTCCACGGAGCCGCATACACGAACATCCGCAAACAGCCGGCAATAATCCCGCATGGGCCGCTCGCATGGGCTGAGATGGGCTGGAGTCATCCCGGCGATCGACACCTGCCGCCGGTGTTAAGGCCGATGCTGGTGAAGCCAGGGTGCCGGCCGATAGCGCCGTACGGGCTGATCAGCTTGACAATTCCAGGTGGCGCGGACCGACCGCGGTGCCATTCACGTCTTACGCCGCCACTGCCCCGAGCCGGCCCGCCAACCCACGAACCTACGGGCCAACCGGTCAGCGGCACCACGTACGCCGCACGATCATCAGCCCGCCAACCGCTCTCAGCGACTTTCAGGTTCTCCACAGGCACTAGGTGGACAACTAAGGCGAAGGCGGACCCAAGGCCGCCTATGGCCCCGGCGCCAAACGCGATGTCTCACCCGCTCGCCGGGGCCATCGTTCAATGGGGCGACGTCGTGATTCTCATCCCGTCAGCCGACCGCGCTGATTCTGAAACAAATCGCATTCGTTTTCATGACCATGAGCCAAAGGGCAGACAGAATGGCTTTTGCATAGGTCGCGTCGAGTTCGAGGCATCCGAGTTCTAAATCGACGATGTGCTGCGCTTACCGTGGCGGGTTGGTCCTACACCTGGACGCGAACGCCACCGACAGCTCTCCGCCGTTCCCGCTCGCGCAGGCGACTATTCGCTTATTCGGACGCGACGAGGACGGTGTGATTTCAATGGCGGATGCTGGAGCACGACACCTGGTACACCGCTCATGATCCATGCCATGATGGCGATACTGGGCGGTCATGCTCGAGGAGGAGGGCATCATGGGCGAGGCACGCGAGGTCATGGATCGACTCACCGCGGCCTTAGATGCCCATGATGTCAAAGCCGCAGCGGAGTGCTACGCGACAGACGCTGTTGCGGTAACACCTGACCAGGGTGAGGTTAGGGGCCGTGAGGCGATCGCCGAGTATTTGCGCCAGCTCACCGACGGATTCCCCGACGTCCGATACGAACCCCAGCATGGGCATGAGTCGGGCAACGTGGCGATCGACGAAGGGTATGTCGTCGGAACACACACTGCGCCGCTGTCGTTACCTTCGGGGGAGAGCGTTCCGGCTACTGGAAAACAAATCAGGGTACGGAGCTGCGACATCGCTAGCGTCGAGGGTGGGCTGGTCACTAACCACCGCTTTTACTTCGACCAGATGGAGTTTCTCGGACAACTTGGACTGCTGCCGGAGATGCCGTCCTAAGCCTCATCGGTCCGAGGGGCTGGTTGCACGGGGAGCATCGCGCAGTACCTCCGTACCGGCATGCTTCGGCGGCAGGGTGTTCACAGGGCATCAATGTGTTCGCAGGGCGTGAGGCATGCCGCCCCTCGTCCTAACTTCAATGGGCCACCTTGCCACCCGACAAGGAAGACTCGTTTCACCCCAATGCAGATGGTCAGAAGGCTCGAGGAATCAATACCGTGCGGCCCGCGGTCGTAACTCGACGCCCGGTTGCTGCAGGATCGTCAGCACCGTGGTCTTTGCGATACCGCAAGCCTCAGCAACTTGTCGACTTGTCTCGCCACGTTGGTAACGAGTCACTACTGCGGCTTGGAGCTCAGACGTGACACGTTTGCGGCGAGGTCCGGGAGCGGCATAGCGAGATGGTTCGACAGCAGCGTGCCCTTGCCTGATCGAGTGGGGTACCCGCGTTCAAATTCGGGTAACTCAGGACTACTACAAAAGCCTAAGCCAGAGACCCTTTCGTTGAAGCGACGAAAGGGTCTTGATCATTCTTGGCAGCAATTTGGCAGCAGGCGGGACCGCCTGATCCTGAGCCATCTCGACCTTCAGTGCGGCAAATGTTGGTGTCCCCTAAGAACGTCGTCAACGCCAGTTCATCGTGCGGGTACCGGGCGGATACCGGCGAGCACTTTTCCTCGCGAGGAATGCCGGACAACGGTTCCGACCGTGTCGTGAGCGCTGTGAGGGCGGACTGACGCCCACTCTCGCAGCGATTCCGAGCGCTTCCCTTTGCGCAGCGAGCGCTTCGGGGCATGTCGGAAATCCGCTCGATTAGCATCCGCACGCCGTTGGCATTGGCGACCGCGCTCGACACGAGATGGTCGCTGGCGTTGTAGACGCGCCCATGTTTCGGCCGACGTCACATCGTCGGGCTTGGGGGCTCGAACATCCGGTTGGCGGGCTCCGCGGTGACGGGTGGGAGACGGGGTGCCGCCTCCAATAGGCGTGTCGCGTCGGCCAGAGTGTCGCTCAGCACGAGCCGAGCGAGGACATCCTCGGACAGACTTCCTGCGACTGCGGATGCTGTCGCGCACGAGCGCTCGGACAATTGCCTGCTGATTTCCTCGATCCACCCAAAGGGCACGTCGATCGCCGGGGAGCCGGTACTCGTAGCACGAGCCCCTGATAGCGGTACGTCATCGGCGCGAGCGGGTGGAGCCTGAGGCCGGGGGGCCTGGCCGGCTGCCAAGATCGGCTTGCAGGTCCACGCGTAGACAGCGTTGTGCGCTCGCTCTACACGTCGACGCAGGCGTCGAAGACCAAACCAAAGCCCCCCGCCGCCACGACCCACGCTCGACGCGGCCGGCATCCTCGGCGTATGCACTTCCATCATTGGAGCGATGGCCAGTGTGACGAATCTGCGCCATGATGCATGTGAGAGGAACTCCCGTAGGGCACGTCACCACTCATGTTGGCCCAGGAAAGGAGCACACGATGGCACACGGACCTGGCGAGGACGGCCAGCTGGAGAAGGGCCTCAAGCAGCGCCATCTCACGATGATCGCGATTGGTGGGGTGATCGGCGCAGGTCTGTTCGTCGGCTCCGGCGCGATCATTGGCGAGGTTGGCCCGGCCGCGTTCATCACGTACGCCATCACCGGGGTCTTGATCGTCATGGTCATGCGGATGCTCGGCGAGATGGCTGTTGCGAATCCCTCAACCGGGTCATTCGCCGACTACGCCCGGCAGTCCCTCGGCGGCTGGGCGGGGTTCAGCGTCGGTTGGCTGTACTGGTACTTCTGGGTCATCGTGGTCGGCTTCGAGGCGGTCGCGGGCGCGGGAATACTGCAGCGTTGGCTGCCGAACGTACCGCTTTGGGTTCTGGCGTTGATCCTCATGGGGTTGATGACGGCGACCAACCTGTTCTCGGTGACCTCCTACGGGGAGTTCGAGTATTGGTTCGCCGGCGTGAAGGTCTTCGCGATCGTTGCCTTCATCGCACTCGGCACGCTGTTCGTTCTCGGGCTATGGCCGGGCCGGAACCTCGACTTTTCAAACCTGACCGCACACGGCGGTTTCTTCCCCAACGGTGTCGGTGCGCTGTTCTCCGGCATCGTCATCGTGATCTTCTCGATGGTCGGCGCGGAGATCGCCACCATCGCGGCGGCGGAGTCGGCCGAACCAGAGAAAGGCATCGTCAAGGCCACTAACTCGGTGGTGTTCCGGATCCTGGTCTTCTTTGTTGGCTCGATCTTCCTGCTCGCCACGATCCTGCCGTGGAACTCGACTAAACTCGGCGACTCGCCGTACGTGTCCGCGATGGAGGTGATGGGTATCCCGTTCGCGGCCGAGATCATGAACTTTGTGGTGCTGACGGCGGTGCTGTCCTGCTTGAACTCCGGCCTGTACACCGCCTCCCGCATGCTGTTCGTGCTCGCCGCTCGCCGGGAGGCGCCGGCTTTCATGCTGTCGGTCAGCAGGCGAGGTGTGCCGATGTGGTCGATCCTCGCATCCTCGGTTATTGGTTTCGCGTGCGTGATTGCGGCGTTTGTCTCCCCGGACAAGGTGTTCTTGTTCCTGCTCAACTCCTCCGGCGCGATCATCCTGTTCGTCTACCTGCTGATCTGCCTCTCCGAGCTGCGGATGCGGCCGAAGATCCCGCCGGAGCGGCTCAAGGTGAAGATGTGGTTGTACCCGGTGCTCACGCTGCTGACGGCCGCAGCGATCGTGGCGGTCCTGGCGTCCATGTTCGTCCGCGCGGATACCCGCTCGCAGCTCATTTTGAGCCTGCTGGCGTGGGGTGTTGTGCTGGTCGGGTACGCCGTCTTGCGCAAGACCATCGGGGAAGCGCACCTGTCGGAGCCGGGTATCGCCGCCGAAACCCGGGCGGACAAGTGGATGCACGAGCACGGGCCCGCGGCCGAGCTCGAAGTCGACGCCGCCGTCGGGGAGGGACCGCTGGATCCGGAACTCATCCGCCGGGTCCGCGAGGAGGGCTACGCCAACGAGGGCGTGTGAACTGCCTGTTGGTAGGTAAGGGCGGCGGTGTGCCGCGGTGACGTAGACCCAAATAGGCGGCGGTCTGGTCGACGTCGAGGTCTTCGTCCAGGATCTAGGGGCCGCTGAAACACGTGATGCTCGGCATCATTCGGGTCACTGGACACCTTCGATGTGGACGGTGGCCTCCTGTTGCCTGCCAGTACACCGTGAGCGCCCCCACGAGCAGCGCGATTCCGGGCCGCGACCGTGCCCGTTGAGGCCGAGCGGGGCGGCGAGGCCGGCGAGGTTGTTGTCCGGTGGCGCCCATGACGAAGAACCCGACCAGCTCGCCGCCTGCCGTTGACGATCGGCAGCTCCCGTGCCTAGCAGAGCAGGCATTGGGCAGCTCGATGCCGAACACGTGTCCAGCAGCTGTTGACGCACTGCGACCAGCCGAATGCCACAGCGGCGGTCGAGACGCCGTACTCCGGCAGCAAGTAGGCGGGGAAACCCGTCACCACGACCCTCATGGCGCGTCGGGCAGGGGTCGGAGCACGACGACACCGACGCCCGTACGGCGCTGGCCAAGTCGGCGTACTACTCCGGTCCACCCGGCGACCACGCCTGCGATCACAAAGGACCAGAATGGTCGCCAGCCCGGCCATCGAATTCTTATCCGCCGCAACCGTGTGCGCGGCGACGAACGTGCCATCGACCAATCGAAGGAATGACCGTATCGTATCGGCCAAGTGGTGGCGTCGGTCCCAGCATCAGAGGGTGGTGTTCATGAGCCTTCTCAGCTGCCCATCTGGGGGTGTTGTGCGCCGATGCTCGGCATTCACCGCCACGGCGGCCACGGCTAGCGGCACGCGGTGCTTCGGCGCGGCGCCGGATGAGATCGGCCTGATCGGGGGGCGGAGTTCGGTCCGGCCCGATTCGCGTCCCGCTCGTCCGCGGGGCCACTTCATCGTCTGCTCATAACGATCGGAGGTGGAAGCATGGTCAACCATCTGCTGCTGTGGGCTGCGGACAATCCGCGACTTGAGCGCAGTGTCAGCAACAACAAGCTGTTCGGGAAGCTGGTGCACCGATTCATCGCTGGGCCAGAGCTGGCCGACGCGCTGTCTGCGGCCTCAGACCTGAATTCCCGTGGAATCGGCGGCATCTCCGACCTGCTCGGCGAGGGGGTGAAGGACCTAGCCGGCGCTGCTGAGGCCTCGCAGGAGTACCACTCGGCGATCGCTGCGATCGCCGAGAAGCAGATCAATGCGACGGTCTCGCTGAAGCTGTCCCAGCTCGGCCTGGTCCTCGACCCTGCGGCCTGCGCATCGAACCTGGCGATGATCTTGGACCGGGCGCGCGATCTCGGGGTGGGCGTGGAAGTCGACATGGAACAGAGCGAACTCGTGGACGCCTCGCTCAAGGTATTCCGGGAGGCCGCGGGGCAGCACCCGGAGACCCGTCTGGCCATTCAGGCAAACCTGCGCCGGACGCCGTCCGATCTGGACGCGATGGCGGCCTTGAAGCCGCGGATCCGACTGGTGAAGGGTGCCTACGCCGAACCGATCGACAAGGCTTTGCATTCCAAGAAGGAGGTCGACGCGCAGTTCAGGCACCTGACCAACTGGCTCTTCGAGCACGGTAGCTTCCCGGCATTCGGCACTCATGACAGCGACTGCATCGAGTACGCCGAGAAGGCTGCGGTCAAGGCGGGCGTCGGGCAGCAGGACTTCGAGATCCAGATGCTCTACGGCATCCGACGGGATCTGCAGGAGAGCCTGGCCCAGAAAGGCTACCGGGTGCGGGTGTACATTCCCTACGGTTCGTCGTGGTACCCATACCTGATGCGGCGGATGGCCGAAAAGCCTACGAACCTGGTGTTCTTCCTACGTTCGGTCGTCGGTAGCTAAACCCAGCCAACAGCACTTCTTCGGGAGATGACATGGATGCCGTGACGAATGTTCCGCAACCGGTAAACGAGCCGGTGCACGACTATGCCCCGGGCAGCCGCGAGCGGGACGCGCTCATCGCGCGGCTCGAGCAGATGGCCGCGGAGCAGGTCGAGCTGACGATGTCGATCGACGGTGAGCATCAGATGGGTGGTGGAGAGCCCATCGATGTTGTCCAGCCGCACAACCACAAGGCCCAGCTGGGCACGCTGCGAGATGCGACCGCCGACGATGTTCGGAGGGCCGTCGCTGCCGCCAAGGCTGCGGCGCCCGAGTGGCAGCACATGTCCTTCGACGACCGAGCGGCGATCTTCCTCAAGGCTGCCGACCTGCTATCCGGGCCCTGGCGCATCACACTTAACGCCGCGACCATGCTCGGGCAGAGCAAGACCTGCTATCAGGCAGAGATCGACACTCCCTGTGAGCTGGCGGACTTCTGGCGATTCAACGTTTCCTACGCCCGACAGCTGCTCGAGGAGCAGCCGATCAGCGGGAGCGGTGTGTGGAACCGCCTGGACCACCGCCCGCTAGAGGGTTTCGTCCTCGCGATCACACCGTTCAACTTCACTGCCATCGCCGGGAACCTCTCGTCGGCGCCTGCGCTGATGGGCAACACGGTGGTATGGAAGCCGGCACCCACCCAGCAGCTGGCCGCGCACTACACCATGCGCCTGCTGGAGACCGCCGGACTGCCACCTGGCGTGATCAACATGGTGACGGGCACCGGGCAGGCCGTCAGTGAAGTCGCCATACCCGACCCTGACCTGGCCGGCATCCACTTCACCGGGTCCACCGCAACGTTCGGACATCTGTGGGACTCGGTGGCCGGAAACCTGCGCTCCTATCGTGCCTACCCTCGCCTGGTCGGGGAAACCGGCGGCAAGGACTTCGTCGTTGCCCATCCCTCCGCGGACATCGACGTCTTGCGCACGGCACTGGTGAGGGGTGCTTTCGAGTACCAGGGCCAGAAGTGCTCGGCCGCCTCACGCGCCTACGTCCCGCGGTCGCTGTGGACGAGAGTGCGCGACGACCTGGTCAGCGAGGTCGACGCGCTCTCGATGGGCGACGTGACGGACTTCCACAACTTCATGGGTGCGGTCATCGACGACAGGTCGTTCGCCAAGCTCAGCGCGGTCATCGACCGGGTCCGCGGCGAGGAAGGCGTCGAGATCGCGGCCGGCGGAATGGCGGACGACACTACCGGGTACTTCGTGCGCCCGACCGTAATCGTGGCCGACAACCCTGAGCATGAGGTCTTCACCACCGAGTACTTCGGCCCGATCCTGGGTGTTTTCGTCTACGACGACGCCGACTACGACACGTTGCTGCGTGAGTCGGCCGCAGTTGGGCCCTACGGGCTGACCGGCGCCATCATCGCCCAGGATCGTGCGGCCATCGTCGAGGCTTTGGACGTGCTGCGATTCGCGGCCGGTAACTTCTACATCAACGACAAGCCGACCGGTGCCGTGGTTGGGCAGCAACCGTTCGGCGGGGCCCGCGGTAGCGGGACCAACGACAAGGCCGGCTCGATACTGAACCTGCAGCGCTGGGTCTCCCCGCGCACGATCAAGGAGACCTTCGTGCCCGCAACCGACTACCGCTACCCGTTCATGGAGTGACGGCACAGTGCCGTGACTGCGCGGACACCACAGTCATGGCCGACTCCGAGAGGGGTGTATGTCCGACCCTGAGAATGCGGACCTGCCGACGACCCCACGGCTGCACGCCTACACCAGTATGTGGCGGCTGCGTGGCGACGCATGGGCATCGCTGGCCGACCTCACCCAGCGGTTGTCTGACGCGCTAACGCCTGAGGACCAACGGCCGGCGCTGCGCGATGAGGTCAGCGAGCTGGTGCGGCTGCTGGACCCGCTCGAGACCTACTGGGCCTACCCTGGCCGCATCCACCTGGAGCGGGTCGCCTCACTATGCGACGTGGGTGACTATGAGTCCGCGATGCAGATGGCCGACACCGTAACGCGAGTCATCTCTGGCAATGCCGAAGACGTCACCCAGCCCGAGCGGGGTGACGCAGCGTCGGCTGTTGGCCGGGTTGCGCATGACCCGCTCGGGCGGCCGGCGTTCCAGGTCCTGGTGGTGGACGACCTGCCCGAGGCAGAGCTGACCCAACTTCGCCAGGAGATGCGTCGACTGCGACGAGCCGAGGATCCATTCACCTATGAGCTGCTCGTCGTCCCGAGTTTCGAAGACGCGCTGGTGGCGGTGCTACTGAACTCCGAGATCCAGGCGTGCGTCATCCGGCCCCGCTTCGGTGTGGTGTCACGGCATCGACTCGACCACCTGCGCCGCTTCATGGAGGACTTCGACCCACACTCCGTGCAACCGCTCGCCTCCGCGGAGCGGATGCTGCTGCTCGGCGCGCAGATCGCGGAGCGACGGCCGGAGATCGACCTGTACCTGGTTGCGCAGATCTCCATCGAGCAGCTGGCAGGCGAGATGACCCGCAGGTTCCAGCGGATTTTCCACCGCGACGACTACCTGGAGCTGCATCTGTCGATTCTGCGGGGAGTCGCCACCCGCTACGAGATGCCGTTCTTCACCGCGTTGCGCGGCTATAGCCGTCAACCGACGGGTGTGTTCCACGCGCTGCCGATCTCGAGGGGGAAGTCGGTGGTCAACTCGCCCTGGATCCATCAGATGAGCGACTTCTACGGGCTCAACATGTTCCTCGCAGAAACGTCGGCTACCTCTGGTGGCCTGGACTCCTTGCTCGACCCTTCCGGCCCGATCAAGAGGGCACAGGAACTGGCTGCGCGCGCCTTCGGTGCAGACAAGACGTTCTTCGTGACCAATGGGACATCGACGGCGAACAAGATCGTCGTCCAGTCCATCGTCACCCCTGGCGACGTGGTGCTTGTCGACCGGAACTGTCACAAATCCCATCACTATGCACTGATGCTGGGCGGTGCGCAGGTCACCTACCTGGACTCCTATCCGCTGAACGACTACTCCATGTACGGTGCGGTCCCGTTGGCGACCATCACCCAGTCCCTGCGCGACTACGAGGCGGCCGGACGGCTCGACCAGGTCAAGATGCTGTCGCTGACCAACTGCACCTTCGACGGCATCGTCTACGACGTCGAGCGGGTCATGCGCGAATGCCTTGCCATCAAACCGGACCTGGTCTTCTTGTGGGACGAGGCGTGGTTCGCATTCGCCGGATTCCACCCGATCTACCGGCGGCGAACGGCGATGTCGGCGGCGCGCAGGCTTCGGGAGCGGTACCGCAGCGCCGGATACGCCAAGGAGTACGCCGCAGCACGGGCGAACCATGATCTCGATTGTCAGAACCCCATGCCCGACCCGGACCTGGTCCGGATCCGGGTTTACGCCACCCAGTCGACCCACAAGACCCTGACGTCGCTGAGGCAAGGGTCGATGATCCACGTCCTCGACCAGGACTTCCACTACCTGAACGAGGAGGCCTTCGACGAGGCCTACATGACCCACACCTCCACCTCGCCCAACTATCAGATTCTCGCCTCGCTCGACGTGGGTCGAGCCCAGGCCGAGCTAGAGGGCTACCAGCTTGTTCAGCGGCAGGCGGAACTAGCGATGAACCTGTTCGATGCGATCGAAGAGCACCCACAGATCCAGAAGTACTTCAGGTTTCTCAGCACGCCAGACATGATCCCCGCGCGCTACCGGGAATCGGGGATCGAGCGCCCGCTGCGCGGAGGTTTCTCGCAGATGGAGGAGGCCTGGCAGCACGACGAGTTCGTCCGTGATCCCAGCCGCCTAACCCTGCTCATCGGCCCCTCAGGCATCGATGGTGACACCTTCAAGCGCAGCTACCTGATGGACAAGTACGGCATCCAAGTCAACAAGACGTCCCGCAACAGCGTGTTGTTCATGACCAACATCGGCACCAGCCGTAGCTCGGTCGCCTACCTCATCGAGGTGCTGTTGAAGATCTCGGAGGAGCTCGACGACGAACTCGCCCGGCTCGGCCCCCTGGGCAGGCGAGCCCGAGATCGGAGAGTGGCCGCCCTCACCACCAACCCGCCGCCGCTTCCGGACTTCAGCCGGTTCGCCGACCGGTTCCGGCACGACCCCAACAGCCCGGACGGCGACCTGCGGGCAGCGTACTTCCTGGCCTACGTCGCGGGCGCATGCGAGTACCTGCCGACCGAGGAGCTGGCCGCTCGCGTTCAGCAGGGTCGGGAAGTGGTCTCGGCGATGTTCGTCACGCCCTACCCACCCGGATTCCCGATCCTTGTCCCGGGCCAGGTCGTGACCACAGACATTCTTGCGTTCATCTCTGCCCTAGACACTCGCGAGATCCATGGATACCTTCCCGAGTTCGGTTTTCGAGTATTCACCGAGGCTTCGCTGCAGGGACCCGGGACACAAGACCCACCCGGCGGGGAGCAGAGCGCGCAGCCGCCCGGAGCGTAAGCCGGGTGGGCCGAGGAAGATCACGTTTTTCTTTGCCGGCGACGAAGTCGAGGCTGCCCAGGTGGGCGATCAGGTCGCGTTTCAGGCCGCGGGTGTGGTCGAAGTCCAACTCCTCGATGCTCTTGCGGGCCGAGAACCGGGCGGCGCGGATCCGGCCCTCTCCGCAGTGGGCGTCGCGGGCGGCAACCTTGCATTGCAGGCAGGCCGCCAGATACTCCTCATGGGACCAGGACTCCGCCCGCGCCCGCTCGGCGAGCCGCGCCGCCGAGTCTCGCAACGTGTGCGCATTCAACGCTCGGGTCGAGAAAACCAGCTTGCTGGGTAGGTCACGGTTAGCTGTCACCGATTTCGTCGCTGCCATCACGCCATCCGCCCTTTGGCGCCGGTAGCGATCCCCAGCGCGGTGTCGTATGCGGCCAGTGACCGGATCTCCACCTCGGTTTGAGCCCGCGTGGAGTCGATCCAGCGGGTGACAACCCAGGACACGGTGCTGCCGTGAGTCGGCCCGAGCCAAGAACCCAGCGACCTGGTTGTTGAAATCCTGCGGCGAGACGAACCGGCGGCCGGGCAGGAAGGAACGTTCCAGGTAGTCGTGCAGCCGCTTCACTAAACTTTTGGCCTCCGGGTCGGCAGGCTTGCAGAAGATCACCTTTGTGGCCACCGTGCCGCGGAACGCCTGGCATTCACCGGTCAGCTCGGGCGAGCTCGCCACCGGCCGACCCTCCCCGTCCCACATCAACGCTCGGGGCACCGCGCCCAGCTGACTGATTAACTGCCGCCAGCCGGCATACAGATCTTGCGCCGATCTGGAGGGCAGCAGTATTGCCAGCGCGAACCGGTAATAGCCGCACACCATGGTCAACACCGGTAGCAGCCCCGTGCTGCGCGTCTGGCCAAACCCGACCGGCAGCTCGACATCGGGGAACCAGAAGTCGCACTGGGCGATCTCACCGGCGGCATAGACATCCGGGGAAACGCTGTCACTAGCTCACGGATCCGCGGCTCGTACCCATCAACCAGTGACCCCAACTGCGCCCGCTTATAGTTCGGTGGCTCGTCACTGGCCAATGCCACCTTCACCGTGTTCCGCGACAACCGATCACCCGCGCAATCTCCGAGATCGACACGCCCTCCGACCGGCGCAGCCGTCGGATCTCAGCCCAGTCCTCCACGATCAGCACCTGCTTGCTCCCTGCCTCGACTCCGGCCAGGGTCACGGGGAAGCTGGTCAATTTCAGGTTCCTCACCGTGGTCAGTATTCAGTTGCCGCCGACATCGCGGGCGTATTCGACGGGCTGAACATTGCCAGTGCATGGCGCGAATACCGTCGCCTAGCGCGGCTCCTGCATCCCGACACTGGCAGCGACCACGACGTGTTTATCGAGCTGGGCGTGGGCTGATTATCTGGGGCGGATGCACGGGTTGCGAGCTCGCCGCTCTTAGGATCGTTCTACCGATCTGAGCCTCCGGCAAGGGCGATCATGAAGGAGTGTCGCATGGCCGACGAGTACGAGCGCCTCGCCGAAAAGACCGAACTGAGTTACGAGGAAGCTCTCGCGCTCAAGGAAGAAATTCGAAAACGCGGACAGATCGGAGAAATCGGCGCCGACGTTGTCCACCCAGCCAGGTGGCATGTTGTTACGCGGATGAGCAATTTCGAAGCCGCGAGTTTCCTGAATGCACCGCCGCCAACGCTACCCGGAGAGGCGAGCGTGACGAATCGGCCCGACGGGACAGTGGATATTTACTGGTTTGGGCCCTGACAGCGCTTCGGGCGTTCTTTGAAGGCTGCCGTGTCCAATTGTGTCGAATATTCGGCCGGTGTACGTGTACGGTTGTCGACCCGCCCGTATCTTCAGGAAGGCGGGCCGACCAGGGCAATGGCTGCGCAAGACCTGGAGACGACCCCGCCGTCGGTCCGCGGCCGGGCTAGGCCTGAGAGGGCGCCGACGGCGCATCGCAAGCGGCGCTGGTCGACATCACCGCCACAAGCCCAAGATGTCACTCTCGCAGCAGCGATAGTCGAACGGACCGCCGCGCGGGCTGCCCTGGAGTCGAGCAGGTGGCGCAACGTGGCGCCGCTGTAGCCGCTTCGCGCGAGCTGGGACGTACGCAGTGACCTGCTCCTCAAGGTGAGTACGCCTTCGCTCGCCAGCGCACGACCAAGGATGCCGACGATGGACTTGCTGACCGAGAAGCAGGTGCTTTGTGGCAGGCTCCATTGCGCCCGCATAGTGCTCGGCGAGATGTGATCACCGTGCACAACCATCCACTCCGTCGGTATTCGTGGCGGCCATGATCTCTCCGACAGTGCCGTCGCTCCCACCCGCGTCCCTGCAGGGCAGGTCGGTAACAGGTTCGATGCGCCGCTGCTGCGGGGCAGCCGGCTCTGATCCGCGCGAGATGAGTGCGGTCGGGAAGATCTCCGCGATGTGGCAGAAGGTTCAGCCGATCTGAGCCGCCGTTTGCCAGTTGTCAAGGGTTACTGGGAAGGGCGGGCACTCGCTGTGGAGCCGATCACCGCGACGTCACTTACTTCGCCATAGAGGGAGCCGTGGCCAGCGGCGCTGTGTTGGCCTCACCGCCGGCCAGCGGCAGGCCGGCGTATTGCTGGCGGATCGAGTCGATGAGATGCTTCGCACGGATGGTCAGCGTATCCGCCTCACCCTCGGTGCGCCGCTGCAAGCGTCCTTGGGTGACCAGCACCCCGAGATCGGCACCCTTCCAGCGGTAGTCGCCCGCGCCGTAGATGCGCAGGAAAAGGCCTCCGACTCGTTCTGGAGCTGATGCCAGTCCAGCGCAGCTCGCCGGTAGACCAGAGCTCCTGAAGGGTCGTAGGAGTACTGCCCGGTCGGTGGGGCTGCGGTGATCAACTGCACCACGGGAGAGGTCTCCTTGATCACCATCTGGCTCCACTGATCGACCGCAGCGAGTTCTCGCCATCGGGTGTTGATCTCATCGATGTCGAACTCGAAAGCGACATCGAAGTACTCCAGGAGGTGGAAGGCGAACAAGGGGATGTCTGCGTACGCGCCGGCGGTGACATTGGTGATCGAGGAGGCGCCGCTGATCCGAGGGTTGAGCTCCCGAGGTAGACCTCGTCGGTGTCGGTGTCGACCAGTACGTCGACCTCGAAGAAGCCTCGGTAGCCCTCGGCGCCGAGCCGGTCGCCCAGCCGTGCCACAAGATCACCGGCCTTGCGGCGCAGCTCCTCGGTCAACACCTCCGGATACATCTCATTGCCGCACCAGCCGCCACGGTACGGGGTGAGCTCAGGATGCCCGGTCAGCTCAGACATGAACGGGCCCACGATCGTGCCATTCCGCGTGAGCACCGCCTCCACCGCAACCGGGCGATTGTTGATCCGCTTCATCACCTTGATCTCATTGCCGATTAGATCGCGCTGATTCCGCTTCCAACCAGTCTCATCGTCGATGAAGAAGGTGGTCTTCCCCGAGTCGCCGTATGCGGTCTGAACCACCAGATCCGTGCCGAGGCCGGCAGCCGACGCCGCATCCAGCAACCCCTGATACTCCTCGACGGTGACCAACACATTGGGCACGCTCGCCGCACCGACCTCATTACCGAGCCGCGTGGTGACGAGCTTGGAATCCAGATGGGCGCGGAGTTCGGCCGCCGGAAGGATGAGATCGTAGCCCAGCTCTTCGCAGATCCGCTCGGTCTCGGCATCGAAGAACACCATGGCAACCTTCGGTCGTTGGCCGTGCGGCGCCCGACGGGACATGTAAGCCCGCACCTCAGGATTGATCAGCAGCCAGTTGTTGATCTCCTCACCACTCTGAAATTCCACGTACGGCTTGTGCTTAGGCGTGAACACCCGCGGATGGGCACCATCCCAACCGTCGTAGTAGGTGACATAGGAAAAGTTGCGCACCCAGCGGTCGAGTCCCAACAGGTTGAATGGCGTTGCGCCCACGAAATAGACCGGCACCTCGTTGGTGCGAAAGAAGTGCCGCACCTCAGAGATGTTGCGCAGCGGGCGATTGCTGTGCACGAAGGACGCCGGTGCATATGCGGCATCGGTGCCGACGGTGATTTCTGCAGCTGGAGACGCCCCCAGCGACGCCACTGATGATGCCGGATCAGTATGAACTTCTGACGGCGACGTATCGCTCATAGTGTGTTGTTACTTCTCCTGATCATGGCCCAGGTGGGTGTGATGATGCTGCTGAATCGAGCCCTCGGGGATCGCGCTGCCCGATCGCTGAGCAGCGGAAGCAACGGATCCCATCGCGTACCTTCCAGAAGATTCTTACGTTTCCGGCAATGGCGCACAAGCTCCATCCACTCGATGACGTCCACTTCGACTGCCTCCTAAAAGGCCTGGCGCGGCTCGCCTCAAAGTGACGAGCTATCGTCGCGGCGCTGGCAGCCTGGGCGGTTCAGATACTTGGCGTCGCGTTGCCACTCTTTCAGCACCTTCACTCGCAGATCGAGGTAGACCGGCGTTCCGAGGGAGGCCTCGAGCTGTTCGCGGGCTGCAGTGCTAATTTCACGGAGCCGGCTGCGCGATGGCCGATCACGATGCCCTTCCGCGAGTCGCGGTCGACGACTATCGAGGCATAGATGTCGAGCAGCGGCTTGTCCGCCGGTTGCGGCAGCCCAGTCGGCATGACGAGCCTGGTGTCGACGAGTAGCATCCGCCGGCACCGGCGCCTTGCGGACGGAGCAGGGATGGCCTCGGGGCGGCGAGGTCTTGTTTGACAACCGGGTCACACGCGCGCGTCGCGGTCTTAGCCCGGGACGCGTGCCGGTCCCACACCTCGACATCGACGAGGTCTACCTCGGAGAGCTGAACGCCGCATCTCCGGCTCATCGTCGATGACGAAACGTCACCGCAGAGACGAACGCCGACATCTCGCTGTTCCTGTTCCACGTGTTCGAGTACATCGACGTCGACTACCTCATCTACGAGAGCAGCGAGCGCTGGCGCCGGTCGACGCGTAGGCACAGCTGATCATGAAACCTGAACGATTCTGACATCCTCCCCGCCCCATGTGCGAAAGACGTACCACCTCGACGCCGCTGGCTTCCCGAGCGTGCGATCGGACTTGGCATGACATCGACGGTATCCGGTGGCATGTACGTCAGCGAGTCGGTCGAGCAGCCGCCGACCGTCGTCCTCCGCCGCACGTGAAGCAAGTGCTAACAAGAATTAGCTACGCGGCCTCGGCGTCGGGCCCGCTGGCAGCAGAGTGGCCGGGTCCTGGTAGGGCAGGCCGTGCGCTTCGGCCACCGGCCGGGAGACCAGCTTGCCGTCGAGCGTGGTCAGCCCCTTCGCCAGAACCGGATCACGCGCGGCAGCGCCAGCCACGCCGTGCGTCGCGACGCGGACCAAGTACGGCAGGGTGGCACTGGTGAGGGCGAGGGTGGAGGTGCGTGCGACGGCGCCGGGGATGTTGGCGACGCAGTAGTGCACCACACCCTCTTCGA
>DATLPF010000073.1:0-26044 GCA_035535875.1 Propionibacteriaceae bacterium | reverse complement strand
CTTGGACGAGACGACCGCGTCGACCAGCGAGGAGCATTTCAACGACATCCTCGAGCTGGTGCGCCGGGAAAAGGAATCTGGCACCTGCATCATCTTCGTCTCGCACCGGCTCAATGAGGTGTTCGAGATGTGCGACCGGATCGCGGTGCTGCGCAACGGCGAGCTGGTCGATGTGGTCAAGACGGCCGACTCGACTCCGGACGAGATCACCACGCTGATGATCGGCCAGGCGCTCAAGGCGTTGGCCCGCCCAGCGCCGGCGCAGACATCGGGCAAGGAGCCCGTTATCTCGGTGCGTGACCTGTACGGCGGCGCAGCGAAGGGCGTGTCATTCGACATCGCGCCTGGGGAGATCGTCGGGCTGTACGGGTTGGTCGGTAGCGGCCGCTCCTCAGTCGCGCGTACGGTCACCGGCCAACGGAGAGCCGCCGGCGGCAGCGTCACCATCCACGGTGAGCAGGTGCACTTGACCTCGCCGGGCCAGGCGCTGTCCAAGGGGGTTGCCTACGTGACCGAGGATCGGCGCCTCGAGGGATTCGTCAAGGACTTCGACAACGGCGAGAACATAAGCCTGGTCGTACTGCCCCGGATGTCAAAGGCGGGCGTCGTCCAGGCCGGCGTAGAGAGGACCCGCGTTCGTGAGCTGATCGGCGAATACCAGGTCAAGGGCGGGCCGGAGACCTACACTCGCACTCTTAGCGGCGGCAACCAGCAGAAGGTCGTGGTGGCCAAGTGGTTGGAAGCCGATCCCGACTTCGTGGTGCTCGACGAGCCCACCAAGGGAATCGACGTCGGGGCCCGCGCCAACATCTACGAAATCATCCACCGCCTCGCGGCCCGCGGCAAGGGCGTGCTCGTCGTCTCCAGCGAGGCCGAGGAGCTGCTTTCGCTGTGTCACCGCATCCTCGTGATGCGCAACGGCCAGATCGCGGAGGAATTCGACCCAGAACACGCCGACACCGACGACCTGATCCGCACGGCCCTCACTCACCAGGACTGACCCAACCATGCCGGGCCTCCATAGCGAAGGAGCCAATACATGACCACAACCGCCACCGCACCTACCGGAGAGCAGCAGCCAGAGCAATCAAGGCCGAACGCCGCCGTCGAGTGGCTGAAAGGCCAGTACGCCCTGTTCATCCTTATCGTGCTGCTGATCATCGCGTCGCTGGCCAGTCCCGCCTTCCTGACCGGAACCAACATCACGAACCTGCTATTACAGATGTCCATCATCGGCGTAGTGGTGATGGCTGAGTTGATCATCGTGCTTACTGGCGGCATCGATATCAGTGTCGGTTCTGCACTCGGGCTCGCCGCGGTGCTCGCCGCCGGCCTGTTCGGCGGCATCTCAGTGTGGTTAGCGTTACTCGTCGCTCTTGCGATCGGCGGCCTTGTCGGGCTCGTCAACGGCTGGCTGGTCTCTTTCCGGGGCCTCGAACCTTTCATCGTCACGCTCGGCATGCTGGCGCTAGCTCGCGGCCTCGTCTACGCCTACAGCGAGGGCATCCCCATTACGCCCGAGGCATCGGCGACGTTCGCTCAGATCGGTCAGACAACGGTACTGGGAATTCCCGTCCTCACTCTCATCTGGATCGCGATGGTTCTGCTCGTCGCGTTCCTGCTGAAGAGGACGGTGTGGGGACGCCGGGTGTATGCGATCGGTAGCAACAAGGAGGCGGCCCGCAGCTCGGGCATCCCGGTCCGCGCGACGTTGTGGTCGGTTTACATCTTGGGCGGGCTGCTGGTCGGCCTCGGCGGCTGGATGTTCATATGCCGGTTCGGCAGCGCCACGGCATTGGCCGGCAACCTGATGGAGCTGGAGGCGATTGCTGCCGTCGTGATCGGCGGCGCGGCGCTGTCGGGCGGTCGCGGCACGGTGTTCGGTGCCGTAGTCGGCACGATCATCTTTCAAGTCATCGCCAACCTGCTCTCGCTGCTGAATGTCTCGACGTTCCTACAGGACGCCTTCCGAGGTGCGCTGATCCTTGTGGCTGTCACGCTGGCCACGGTGCAGTTCGCGCGTAAACGATCACCGTCAACGCAGCCCGCTACCAAGTAATCAACCGGATGTAGACCGGAGAAGATCAGTCATGAAATCAACCAGGACCCAGCGCAAGGTGCGACTGAGTGTGACGGCCGCTCTGTCGGCAAGCATCCTCGCCCTGGCGGGATGCGGGCAGATCTACCCGTCGACGGAGCCGGCGACCGGGCCGGCAAACGGGACGAAGAGCAACGTCAACGACGTTGTGGTTGGCTTCGCCCAGCAACAGCTCCAGGCACCTTACTTTTCGGCTATGCAGGTGCAGGCGGAAGAGATCGCGAAGGAGCAGGGGTTCAAGTTGTTGTTCCAGAGCGCGAACAAAGACCCGGTCATCCAGATGAACCAGATGCAGGCGATGATCTCCCAAGGTAGCGACGTGCTCGTCGTCAATGCCACGAGTGTCAAGGGGCAGAAGCCGATGATGACCCAGATCGGGTCCGAGATCCCGGTCATCTACATCGACACCAGCGTGCCTGGCACGGGGACAACGAGTGTGCAGTCTGACAACCTCACCATCGGCCGGGAGTCCGGCAAGATCACCGCGAAGCGCTTCCTGGATGCAGGGAAATCAAGCATCAAAATGGTCATCCTCACCGGTCCGGCGACCGACGAGTTCGTCGGCCCCAACCGGCGCCAGGGCTTCCTGGACGGGCTGAAGGAGGGTGGCCTTCCGTTCGACATCGTGTCAGAGCAAACCGGGGACTACCAGCAAGACAAAGGACAAGTGGCCGCCGAGAACATGCTGGCCGCTAATCCTGACATCGATCTGATCATGGGGCTCAACGACTCTATGGCGCTCGGCGCGTACAACGTCATCAAGAGCAAGCCGGCCTACGACAAGGTTTATGTTGCTGCGGCAGCTGACGGACAGAAAGAAGGGTTGGCCTTGATCAAGGAGGGGGGTTGCGAGAGTCGATATATCTCGACCGGGCTCAACTCACCATCCCTTGCGGCTGAGGATGCCTTGAAGATCGCGATTGAGATCGCCACTGGGGCGAAGAAGCCTAGCGATTACCCCAAGGAGTCCTTCACCAAGGCCGTCGGCATCGGCTGTGACAATATCGACGAGTACTACGACCCGAACAGTGTGTTTTAGCTGAGGCCTCGCCCCTGGGCTCGGTAGGCCCCGTCCGGCACGTTGGGCTGGGTCTCGTGTAATGGTGAGATATGGCCGGTTCCGCCTGTGTTCGGAACGAGCTAGAGCGACTGAGAGCTCACCTCCCCTTCACCCGCCGCTAAGGGGAGTGATGATGACTTGCCGTAGAACGTGCTTCCGTCGGCCAACTCGACAGCTAGTAGGTGCCGGTCATGTTGATCCGCAGTAGACGTGCGTCCACGAGCCTGGGTCGAGGACGGCGATCGCGCCGTTGATCGCGTTCGTGAGAGCGCCGCCTGAAAATCAGCGAACGTACGTCGTCGGGTCCAGGTGCGGGGGGCCGGGTGGTGATGCAAACCAGGGACGGAAGGAACAAGCAAGACCTAGCCAGTCCTCACGTCAGCGACCCACAATGTGGGAAAGAGCGAGAGAGGGACCTACTGTCATGACGCAGACCGCCACCGCCCCAACCACCACAATTCCGGATCGGATGCGCGCGAGCGTGCTCACTGGTGTGAAGACGCTCAGCGTCGAGCAGGTGCCGACACCGCCGATGGCCAGCGATGAGGTGCTTGTCGAAGTGGCCGCCGTGGGTGTCTGCGGCTCCGACACTCACTATTACCGGCACGGCCGGATCGGTGATTTCGTTGTCACCGGCCCGCTGATTCTCGGCCACGAGCTGTCGGGCCGGATCGTCGCTGTAGGCGAGGAGGTGCCGGAAACTCGAATCGGTGAGCGGGTGGCTATCGAGCCGCAGAAGAACTGCCGAAAATGCCGGGAATGCCGCGCCGGCCACTACAACCTCTGCCCGAACATGGAGTTCTACGCCACCCCACCGATTGATGGCGCGTTCGCGCAATATTGCGTGATCCGAACCGAGTTCGCCCACAAGGTGCCGGAATCCATGTCGGATGAGGCCGCCGCACTGCTGGAGCCGCTCTCGGTGGCAGTGACCACAATGCGTAAGGCAGGGGTGACCCCTGGGTCGAGCATCTTGATCGCCGGCGCCGGACCGGTCGGGATCATCTGCGCCCAGACCGCCCGGGCCTTTGGCGCCGCGGAGATCATCGTCACCGATCTGGTGCCCGAGCGACGGGAGCGAGCGTTGCAGTACGGCGCCACCCGCGTAGTTGATCCTCGCGAGACCGACATCGCCACTGCCGGCCTGGACGTCAACGCCTTCGTTGACGCCAGTGGGTCGCCGCACGCGGTCATGTCGGGCATCAAAGCAGTGCGTCCAGCTGGTACTGCCGTACTGGTAGGTCTCGGTTCATCCGAGATGACTCTGCCCGTCGAGCACATTCAGAACCTCGAGATCGCCGTGACGGGCATCTTCCGCTACACCGACACCTGGCCGGCAGGCATCCACATGGTGGCCAGCGGCGCGGTCGATCTTGACTCTTTGGTGACCGGCCGATTCACTCTTGAGCGCGCCGACGAGGCGCTGGAGAGCGACCTGGACCCGAACAGTCTCAAATCCATCGTCTACCCCAACGGATACCAAGAAGGCGACTAAGGAGCAGCAGTGCGAATGCAGGGAGGTTGCTGATTTGTATATGTGCGCACTGCACACGTCCCAGCCGCTACAGCCGCGCGGGCTCAGTTTTGGTCTCAGTTGTCTTCGTATGTAGCCATCCGTAAACGTCCGGATGATCGCTTCTCAAGCGCGAACGGAGACCTGCGGATCCGCCTGGACCTCGATTTGCAGAGTTGGTCATGCGCCTATCAGCCATGAGGTTCTTGTGCGCCCCGTCCTTGCCTAAGGTTGATCACACCACGAGGAATGCGGGATTCGAAGCTGCGAGGCAGCCCCTTTCGAGGCGGCGGTGAGCCGAAAAGTACTCAAGCCGACGATGCTCATCCGCGCCCGCCGGCCGCTCCTGATCAGCGCAAACTGGTCACGTGGAAACGGTAACGCCGTCCAACCGAGCGGCGGCACAGCGGAATGCTGGCCAACGCGGCGCTGTCGAGCAGCGACATTCCGGTCAACTGCTCACTGAGGAACACCCTCGAAAGCGAAGCCGACTGCTCAGATGCCGACCAATCGCGCCTGGTGACACCGGTGGCCGGGCTGCGTCGACGCTGAAGCCGCCAGCTGCTTCGGTCTCTGGATCCACGACGACGGCTAGGAGAACGCGACCGTCATCATGAAGCAGGCGCAGCCACCGGCTCGTCTGCCTCAACTTTGCTGGCCACCGCCCGGCTGACGCGCATGCCGGCCATTACCGCGGTCCCGAAGAGCGCGAGGGCGTTGATGCCGTGCAGCCACCCCAGCCCGGCAACCGAGTGGGAGAAGAGGCCCAGCGCCACCTGGAGCACAGTCACCCCGAGCACGATCAGTGCCCACCTGATGCCACCCGGCACCTTGGCAAAGAACGAGCTGATCAAAAGGAGCAGCGAAATGAGTGGAAGGACGAAGATGCCAGCCGTGCCGTGCCAAGAAAATCCCGTGTAGCCGCCCAGCGCGGGCGTGAGCTCCGTGGACTGATCGAGAGTGCCGCCACCCTCAATCCACTTGATTAGGCCGAACATCCCGTACGAGATGGACGCAGCCTGCACCGCCACGCCAGCTGCGACGAGAAACGCGAGAACCCGGTAGACCTGCTTCATTTGTACCTCTCAACACGGTTGTCTGCAGTCCAGGATGACTGACGAAAGAGATTTCTAGCCAGATTCTGACACGCCGTGGTTACGCCGGCCGACACTGCTGAGCGAGTGATTGAAACCGCTCGAAAGATACTGGCTGCGCTTGCCAAGCTGTCTTCCAGTTCGGTTGTCACGAGAGCCAGAACTCCTCCGGGCGGAAGAAAGCTCCCGCCACAGCGAGTCCGGAATCGCATACTCGGCACCACTGATGTGTTAACGATCCGGATCAGATGGTCCGTGCCACGTCCGGCTCAACGACGGCCTCTCTGCGGGTTGGTCGACTTCGAGACGCTGATGTTCGGACCTTCGTCGTCTGGTCAGGAGGCAGTGACGCTGTGTCCGGGGCCGCCGACGAACCCGGCGATCGCATCCTCCGCGGTGGGCACCTGGCCCGGGTCGGAGGCCACGCTGCAGTGACGTCTGGCACGTGTGACAATCCGGCGGCAGGCGCAAGTGGGTCCGTGGGGTACTCACATGATCGCCGGGTCCTGGACCTGTGCTTCGTCCGGTCAGCAAGGGTAATTGACCGTGGGTCCCGTCGAGTCAGTTGCTCTCGCGCTCGTGCTTGTTCTGCCACCCTGCTGTAGCGCCGAATGGCATCTCGTGCCTGACACCGGCGCGAACCTCGTTCTGGCTCGACCGGCTGGTTGTGACCCGAACGAAGGCTGGCCGAGCTCTCTGACTGATATCTCACGCCCGGCGTCCTCACCGCTCGTCCGCGTATGCGGAGCGGCTCTCTTGCGCTCTCGCGGTCAGGTCGAGCAGACTGAGCCTCGGTTGTTGCGGACATCGCTCGCTCAGGAGGGTGTCCTTGTCCACGTCCACGCCAAGCGCTGAGGACTACAGCAGGCTGCTGCTGGACTACGCCGACGCCACCGAGCAGTTCAGGGCCACCAACGAGGTCCTCACCGCACTCGGCCGGTCGACCTCTGACCCCGACGCGGTGCTCGACACCGTGGTCGAAAGCGCTCGGCGGCTCTGCCGGGGCCACACCGCCGCGATCTACTTGATCGAGGATGGCACCTTCCGGCTGGCGTCCTCCGTCGGTCTATCGCAGGAGTTCGTCCGCACCGTGACCGACTTCCCGATGGAGGTTAACCGCGGCACTGTGATCGGACGGGCGGCTGTAGAACGCCGGATCCAGAAGGTCCGCGACGTGCTCACCGACACCGAGTACATGCGCAGCGACGTGCAGCAGACGGGCGGCATCCGGAGCTCGATGTCAGCGCCAATGCTGCTCGATGGCGACGTAGTTGGAGGCCTTTCCATATTCCGCACCGAGGTCGACCCCTTCGACGAGCGGGAGGAGGCGCTGCTGGAGGCCTTCGCCGCCCAGGCGGCCGTCGTGGTCCACAATGTCCACCTGGTGAGGACACTGGAGGACCGGAGTGCGGAGCTGGTTCGGCGGGTCGAGCAGATGGAGGCCTTGAGCGACGTCGGCCAGATGGTCGGCTCCAGCCTGGTGCTCGATGAGGTGTTGTCCAACATCATCAAGAACGCGGTTCGCTTCTCCGGTTGCGACGGCGGTTCGGTCATGGAGTACGTCGAGGAAGAGCGGTGCTTCTCAGTGCGCAGTGCGTACGCGAGCAGTCCCGAGCTGCTGGCGCGACTTCGCACCACCCGGATCGAGCTGGATAGCACCCTGGTCGGCCGGGCTGCGCGGGAAGGCCACCCGATCGCCGTCCCGAGCCTGGACCTGGTCGACCTCGACCCCCATCTCCAGGTCCTGTACGACGACGGCTGGCGGTCCGTGCTCGCCGTCCCGGTCCTGCGCGATGGTCACATCATCGGTGCTCTCGTGGTCCGCCGTCGCACGCCTGGAGAGTTTTCCGAGGAGACGACGGAGTTCCTCGAGACCTTTGCCAGTCAGTCGGCGATGGCGGTTTACAACGCCCAGTTGTTCAGCGAGCTGGAGCAGAAGAGCGCTGAGCTGCAGGTGATGAGCCAGCACAAGTCCGATTTCCTGGCCAGCATGTCGCACGAGCTGCGTACCCCGCTGAACGCGGTGATCGGATTCTCCGAGGTGCTGTTGGAACGCCTCTTCGGTGAGCTCAACGACAAGCAGGACGAGTATCTCCGTGACATCCTGAGCTCGGGCAAGCACCTACTCGCGCTGCTCAACGAGATTCTCGATCTGTCGAAGGTGGAAGCCGGGCGAATGGAGCTCGAGATCTCCACGGTCTCGGTGCCGGCGGCGATCGAGCACGCGATCTCGATGATGCGCGAGCGGGCGGCCCGGCACCGGATTACGATCAACTCCTCGGTCGAGGAGACAATCGACTGGATCGAGTCCGACGAGCTGCGACTGCGTCAGGTCCTGGTGAACCTGCTGAGCAACGCGGTCAAGTTCACCCCCGACGGCGGGCGGGTCGACGTCATGACTGAGCTGGTCGGCAACGAGCTGGTGATCACCGTCCAGGACAACGGTCCCGGGATCGCCCGGGACGACTGGGAACCGATCTTCGAGTCGTTCCAGCAAGGTCGTCGCGGTGCCCCGAGCGAGGAGGGGACCGGGCTGGGACTGACGCTCTGCCGCAAGATCATGACCTTACTGGGTGGACGAATCTGGCTCGAGTCCGAGGTCGGGATGGGCAGCGCCTTCCACGTGGCCATGCCGTACGAACGGACCGTCGCCATAGCCAGTACCGGCGCGGGCGAGCATGTCGACGGCCGCCGATCCGTGGTGGTGATCATTGATGACGACCGGGCCTCGCAGGAGCTGCTGACGGCTTACCTGGTCGGGACCGGCGTGCAGGTTGTCCGCGCACGTGACGGAATCGAGGGCCTCGAAGAGATCCGCCGGCGACGGCCCGTGGCCGTGGTGCTGGACATTCTGCTGCCAGGGATCGATGGGTGGGCTGTGCTGGATGCGCTGCGCAGCGACGAGACCACCCGAGACGTCCCGGTGATCATCGCGTCGATCCTGGATGAGAAGCCGCGCGGGCTCGCCCTCGGTGCGGCCAGCTACCTGACCAAGCCGGTGAGCCGGGACGACCTGATCGAGGCCCTACGCGACGTGAAGGTGTTGAGCGCATGAGCTCGGCTCGGGTCCTGATCGTGGAGGACAACCCGCTCAACCTCAAGCTGGTACGGGACGTGCTACTGAAGGCCGGCTTCGGCGTGATCGAGGCGCGCACCGGCGAGGAAGGGGTGGCGCGGGCCCAGGACAGCCAACCGGACGTGATCTTGATGGATCTGCAGCTGCCGGGAATCAACGGAACGCAGGCGCTTCGGCTGATCAGGAACGACGCAAGCGGAGCCGACGTGCCGATCGTCGCCCTGACTGCCTTCGCGATGGCGGAGGATCGTGACCGGGCCATCCTTGACGGGTTCGACGGCTACCTCAGCAAGCCGATCAGCGTGCGTGATCTTCCGCACCAGGTCGCCAGGTTCCTACGCGGAAAGCGCGACGATGACTGAGACGATCACCATCCTGGCGGTGGATGACCAGCCGGCGAACCTACGTCTGCTGGACGCCGTCCTCTCGCCGAGGGGCTACCGCGTAATCCGCGCAACCTCCGGTGAGCAGGCGCTCGAGCTGCTCCCCTCGTCGGACGTCGACTTGGTACTCCTCGACATCGTCATGCCCGGTATCGACGGGTACGAGGTGTGCCGACGGATCCGCAGCGCGCCTGAGACTGCGTTTCTTCCGGTGGTGATGATCACTGCGAGCGGACATCAGGAGAAGGCACGAGCCATCGAAGCTGGTGCAGATGACTTCGTCAGCAAGCCGTTCGATCAGAGCGAGCTGCTAGCCCGGGTGGCCTCGTTGGCTCGGATCAAGCGATACCACGACACTGTTGCCAAGCAGGCGGCCGAGCTGGCCCAATGGAACGCCGAACTCGAGGCTCGGGTGAACACGCAGTTGGAGGAGCTGCAGCGGATGAAACGGCTGCGGCGTTTCCTCTCGCCCCAGGTCGCCGAGCTGGTGATCAACTCCGGCGACGACTCCTTCCTGGGCAGTCACCGTCGCGAGATCGTCGTGGTCTTCTGTGATCTGCGGGGATTCACGGCGTTCGCTGAGTCGAGTGAGCCCGAAGAGGTGATGGGGGTGCTCAAGGATTACCACACAGCGCTCGGCGAGCTGATCTTCCGTTATGAGGGAACTCTGGAGCGATTCACTGGGGATGGGCTGATGGTGTTTTTCAACGACCCGTTCCCGCTCGACAAGCCTGCCCAACGCGCGGTGGAGATGGCGCTGGCCATGCGCGAGCGGGTGCGGACGCTGGCCGAGGGCTGGAGCCGAGTCGGCCATGATCTGGGCTTCGGTGTCGGCATCGCTCAGGGCTTCGCCACTCTGGGCCGCATCGGCTACGAGGGACGTTTCGACTATGCGGCTATCGGCAGCGTCACCAACCTCGCGGCCCGGTTGTGCGCCGAGGCCGGCGCCGGACAGGTGCTGGTATCGCAGCGAGTCTTCAGCGCGGTCGACGACGTCGCCGTCGGCGAGTCTGTCGGCGCCCTTGAGCTGCGGGGGTTCAGTAGACCGATCCGCGCCTTTGGCGTGTCTCGCATGATCAACAGCTCAATAGAGGTGCCCTCGTGACGCAGCTGGAGACCGACCCTCAGAAGACGGCGCAGCGCCTGTCTGACTTGGACGAGTCAGAGCGGAACCATCTCTTCTCCCGGTTGCAGGAGCGGATGCCGGCCGTCTGGGATGCGCGGCGCACACTGACCGAGTCCATAAGACTCGGCCTCGAGGATGAGTCGGTCGTCGTGGTGCCTTCGGTGACTCTGGACCCGGCTGTCCCCGGCTCAGGAAGCCTGTCGCAGGCGTACGAGGAGCGGTTCTTGTTCTTGCTCCTGTTATTGCGTCAACCGTGGTTGCGCATGATCTATATCACCTCGATGCCGATCAAGCCGAGCATCGTCGAGTACTACCTCGCGTTGCTGCCAGGAGTAATCCCGAGCCATGCCATGGCCCGATTGAATTTGCTGTCGGTCGGCGACTCATCGCCACGGCCGCTGAGTGCCAAGCTGCTGGACCGCCCTCGGATGCTGTCGAAGATTGCAGCCATGATCCCGAACCGGCAGCGCTGCCACCTGATCCCGTACAGCACTACCGCACTCGAACGCGACATTGCGCTGACCCTTGGCATCCCCATGTACGGCGCCGACCCGCGGCTCGCGGAGCTTGGGAGCAAGACGGGCTGCCGGCGGCTGTTCGCGGAAGAGGGAGTACAGCATCCGCTCGGCGCGGAGGATCTGCACAGTTTCGAGGACGTGACCGATGCGATTATGAAGATGCTCGCGGAGCGGCCCAGCATCGACGAGGTGATCGTCAAGCTGAACGAAGGTGTGTCAGGAGCGGGTAACGCGCTCGTGGATCTGCGGGGTATCGCTGACACGGCTGGCTCGGATCGTCGCTCTGAGGTAGCGCAACGGGTCCGCTCGATGCGGCTAGAGTCACCCATCACGCCGATGGCCGCATACGAGGCGAAGTTCGAGCAGAACGGCGGCGTCGTCGAGGAGCGGATCGTCGGAGTGGAGCTCCTCAGCCCTAGCGTCCAGCTCCGAGTACGTCCCGACCGAAGCGTGGAGCTGCTGTCAACTCATGATCAGCTTCTCGGCGGCACAAGCGGGCAGAGCTACCTCGGCTGTATCTTCCCCGCCGACCCGGCCTACTCTCGACTGATTAGCACGCCTGCGATGACCGTCGGTGAGCGGCTTGCCACGGAAGGCGCCCTCGGCCGGTTCGCCGTTGACTTCGTGGTGAAGCGGGACGCCGCCGGCCGCTGGTCGGCGTACGCCATTGAGCTGAATCTGCGCAAGGGCGGCACTACGCACCCGTTTCTCACCTTGCAGTTCCTGACCGACGGGTCGTACGACGGTGCGTCCGGCCGGTTCCTACTACCTGGCGGCGAGCAAAGGCATCTGGTCGCGACTGATCATCTCGAGAGCAGCGAGCTGCGGGCGCTGGCCGTCGAGGACCTGTTCGACATCGTGGCGCGGCACGGGCTGCACTTCGACCAGTCACGGCAGACCGGAGTCGTCTTCCACATGATCAGCTCGCTCACCGAGCACGGCCGAATCGGACTGACCGCGGTCGGGCCGTCACCTGAAGAAGCAATGCGCATCTACGAAGACGCTCAACAGGTCCTTTTCGCTGAGGCGGCGGCGGCCCGGGAGCAAATGAGGCTGCCGGAGTAGGGAGGTGTCGTGCAGCACATCTGGTACGTCGCATACGGCTCGAACCTCAGTCGGCAGCGGTTCCGCTACTACCTTCGCGGTGGCCAACCCGATGGTCTCGAACGGGACTATGCAGGGTGTAGGGATACGAGCGACGAGATAGACGCTTTTGGTTTGCTGATCACCGGCGGTGTCTATTTCGCCGGTCACTCCTCGGCCTGGCGGGCCGGGATGGCCTTCTACGATGCGAACGGTGCTGGTGAGGTGGCTGCCCGAGCGTATCTCATTACCACTGAGCAGTTCGTCGACGTCCTCGCCCAGGAAACGCGGCGATCACCTGGGATGACCCTTGACCTCGGGCCCGTCTTCCGTGGTGAGCGGTACAGCAATGGCGTAGGAGGCTACTCGATCTTGGTACGGGTCGGTGAGCGCCACGGACTGCCGCTCGTGACTTTCACCCGCGACCGGCGGAGCGTCTCGACCCTGGTGGCGCCGAGCGTGCTTTACCTGGCGGCCATGGCAACTGGCCTGCGCGAGGCCCACGGGTGGTCACGGTCGCAGATAGATCGCTATCTGTCGGCGCTACACGGGTCCGGCGTCGCATCGCCTGCATGACGCCACAGTCTGTCGATGACCGTGTGACTACGTACGGATCGCTGCTGCGAGCCTGCGAAACCGCCGCGGTTCTGCTTGGGGGGCCGCAACTCGTTCTGCAGTGCGGGTATGGTCGATGCGATCCGGCCTGGGCCCTCTCCTTGTACGCAGCGCGCTACATCCAACTCAAACGTGCGCATCAGGCGCCTGGCCTTCGCCGAGTTGCGGGATACGACGCACCAATATGCGGCGCCCCTCACGTTCTTTTTCAGTACCGGCTCGACGCCGTGGGTCCTAAGCGGTTCCCACGAATTCGCTTGGCTTAGCTGGAACGGTCAGCTGGCGTAATGTTGTGATTGAGCCGGAAGAGGTTGTCCGGGTCGTACTTCCGCTTCACCGATTGCAGGCGTCCGAGGTTCGCACCAAAAGTATTCCTGACAGACTGGTCCCCCTCTTCATACAGGCCGGGGAAGTTGAAATACTCGCGGTCACTGGAGAATGGCTCGAGCGCACGAAAAACTTCCCTTCCCCATTCGATGCACGCTGCGTCATCCTCCGGGCGCTCCCAGTTGGCCTCGATTCCGATCAGATACGGCGCGGAACGATCACCGAAGGCGGTGTTCTGCGGCGGTACGCGGCCGAGCGCCCCACCGAGTTGCCAAACATCCAGGGTGGAGTGGTGCGACGGACTGGCTTCGTTGAGCCGGATGAGGGCGCCCATCGCCTCCGCAGACAATTCGTTGAGGTACCTGGACTTCCAGTAGTAGCGCATCTCATGCGCCGGGTAGTCGGCGTCGAAGAAACGTTGCACTTCAAGGTAGGGAGTCGCTTCACTCAGATCAGCGATTGGTAAGCCGTAGTCCCGCAACGACTGCAAGGCGGCTTCACCCTCCCCCGCATCACCGGCATACATCGCGAGGTAAACGACAATCGGTGCGCCGTGGTGCTCGGCCGGAATCTCCTCAATCTCTGGCGCATGCCAAAGGATGGCGAAGGAACTGATTTCATCCGATGACGCTCGGCTCCATTCGCCGTAGAACTGCAGTGCCGCTTGAGCATCCTCTCCCGTGCCCGGATGAATGACGAAGGCGAAGAACACGTCCGGGCCGACGGGATAGGCCCGGAACTCGAATGAGGTGACCACACCAAAGTTGCCGCCGCCACCCTGCAACGCCCATAGCAAGTCGGCGTTGCTTTCGCTACTTGCTGTGACGAGTTCACCGTTAGCAGTTACGACATCGGCAGACATGAGATTGTCGCAGCTAAGTCCGTATTTGCGGCGGAGCCAACCGATGCCCCCTGCCAGCGTCAAACCAGCGATTCCCGTCGCAGTGACGACGCCCATGGGTACGGCCAGCCCGAATGCCTGCGACTCGTGGTCAAGGTCACCAATGGTGACGCCACCTTCTGCGCGGACCGTCTGGGCGAGGGGATCGACTCGAACACCCCTCATGAGGGACAGGTCAATCACGAGCCCGTCGTCGCACACCGCATTTCCAGCGGCATTGTGGCCCCCACCTCGGACGGCAACGAGCAGATCGTGCTCCTTGGCGAACTTCACCGATGTGACGACGTCGGCGACCCCCGCAGACTGGACGATAAGCGCTGGGTGCCTGTCGACCATGCCGTTCCACACGGCCCGGGCATGGTCATAGTCCGCGTCCGAGGGCTGCACCAACCTCCCTCGCAACACTTCCGCGAGAGCCGTGATGGCATCGTCGGAAACCGTCGTGGCCTGCCCGTCACGCGTACGCAACTCGGTCTGAGACACTCCATCTCCGTCCAGGCGCTTGGTCGACACGACCCAGCCTATGGCTGCACAGGGCGCTCCGGACACGGCTGTCGGGTTGGTGCGTAATCCTGGGCGAGCATCATCGATCCGCCACTCCCGGGACTGCCCCTAGCTCCACGCCCTGCTGCGGCAAGGTGGCGGGCACCAGCCGGCTCTGCCCCGGAGACACGCCGGGTCAGCCGTACGCGATCCCGGTGATGGTCATCGACACCCGGGTACCGGCAGTTCCGTTGAGGATGAGTGACAGGTCGCCAAGCGCCCCGATGACGGCCTCTTTGCCGGTGGTCCGGGCGAAGTCGACTGCTGCTTCGACCTTCGGACCCATCGACCCGGCGGGAAACCAGAGGCGGCCGAGCTCGTCGGGGTGGGCCGCCCGGATCGGGCGCTGGTGCTTGGTGCCCCAGTCCAGGTACACGGCGTCGGTGGCGGTGGCGATGACCAGGGTGTCGGCATGAAGGTCCCTGGCAAGCACACAGCTCGCACGGTCCTTATCGATGACCGCCTCCACACCGACCAGTGTCCGCGTCCCCGGCCGATACATCGTCGGGATGCCGCCACCTCCCGCGCAGACGACAACGCAGCCCTGGGCGAGCAGCCATTCCACCGGCCGCTGCTCGAAGATGCGTAGCGGCGCCGGCGACGGGACGACCCGCCGCCAGGCGTCCCCGTCCGGTTTAACCACCCAGCCGCGTTCCGCGGCGAGCCGGTGCGCCTCGTCCTTGCTGTAGACCGGGCCGACAAACTTTGTCGGGTCGTCGAACGCCGGGTCCGCGGGGTCGACCTCAGTCATGGTGAGGATCGTGGCGAGCGGCTTTTCGAACGGCAGCAGGTTGCCCAGCTCCTGCTCGATCAGGTAACCGATCATCCCCTCGGTCTGCGCCCCCAAGACGTCGAAGGGGTAGGGCGACACCTCGTCGAAAGCCGACGCCTGCAGCGCTAGCAGACCGACCTGTGGGCCGTTGCCGTGTGAGATGACGAGCTCGTGCTCCAACGCCACCGGCGCCAGCGCCGCGCACGCCGCGGCGACGTTCGCCCGCTGGTTGGCGACCGTCATGGGTTCGCCGCGTTTCTGCAAGGCGTTGCCCCCCAGGGCGACCAGCACGCGCATGGTCAGGCCCCCAGCATCGCGACCGTCACGGCCTTGATCGTGTGCATCCGGTTCTCCGCTTGGTCAAACTCGATCGGCACATCGACTGCCGCGCGTCGATCAGGCACAAGACGACCGCAGACGAACGAGCCAAGATCGCCGGCACGTAGATCCCGCCCAAGCGGGCGAAGCCTTCCCGCAGGGACCTGTCTCGACCCGTAAGCATCGTCTCACGAGCAGACGCGCGAAGCGGCGATCCGGATGTTGGCCAAAGGTCAACATCGAGCCGGCTGGCACGACCCTCCCCTTTGACACTTCGACACCCTCCGTTCACCAAGCTGTGGGAATGTGCGGCAATGGAAGAACCTCAGGGACGAGTGCTTGGCCCAGCCACCACGAACTTCAACGACTATGTGGGCACAGTTGCAGCCGATGACGCCGAGGCCGTCATCGACCGACCCAGCCTCTATGAGCTCGCACAGATCGATCGAGATCGCTACACCATCGTGGGAATCGAGCTGAACGTAGACGGTCCAACGACTGCAGCTGTTTATGCGTTCGACCGGTCTGTGCATGCGGTTGCTCGACTGGAGGAGATTGTTGAGCTGGGCCTGAGCCGGGGTGAGATTCCTGTCGTCCGGTTCGACATCCCCGAAATGGACGCCGGAGACTTTATCAGCCACGCCTTCAGACGGATCTCCGTCCGGCTGGTCATACAGGATCTCCGCGACCAGGCCCCCATGGTGAGCGACCCGAATTCAGCCAAGGCCGACGAGGCACGTGGCGCCGAACCGCATTGAGTAGCGTTCGACCATTCACAATCCCTCCACCGCCTGCGGGGTCGCTCCGTTCGTGTGGTTCGTAGCGGGTAATGCTGCCGGTTACGCCCCACCTGGGGCCCGCGCCAAAGGAGCGCTCAGCCGTCCGGCTTCCGAGCCGGCGAAATCGCGCCTCGCAGCCCTCCACGCCTAACCGCGCATCATGCCTCGCAGCGCGCTTCTCGTGAAGTAGGTCAAAAAGCGTGCTACGGCGGCAGCACGCTTGCCGCGGGTGAACGCGTCGCCACGGATGGAGCTGCCAAGTTTCAGCGTTCCCAGTGGGGTGATGCGGAGGCGACCAACGGTGTCTGCGGCCTCGATGTCCAAGGTGGTCAGGTCGGACCAAAGCCGGAGGTGGTTCAGGCGGTGTTGACGCTTGGTGCCAACAAGAACGAGAGCAGTCACCGTCGTCTTCGCTGCCGTTGAAACGATATCGCATGGCGACATCACCAGCATCGGGGAAGAGTTCCAGCGTGCCGGCAACCGGACGTGCCGTGGTGGCTCCCTCGATGTCCATGGTCCACGCTCCAGAATCGCCACCCGCAGACCGGCCTAGGCCAACCGGGCACCGGCCACCGCACCGCCGAAGCCGCTACCCACCACGATGGCGTCGAGACCGCCGGCCTCACTCAGCGAGGTGTACCTGGTGGGGGGAGGGTCATCTCCGCTCCCGGTGCTCAGCGTTCCCACTTGTGAATCATGGTAGGCATCGACGGCCTGGTCGGCGATGGGCTCGTGGCCGCCAGCCAGTGACGTCAGGTCCCTGCCGAACCAACGTGACAAATTCACCGCTTCACCGCGGAACTGGAGCTGCCGTGCGGAGGGACTCGTCCTGAGGAGATGAAGACTCCACCGGTATTTAGGCCTCAGCTCCTTGCGGCAGCCGCGGTTAGCCGACACGGTGCTACGGTCGCGATGGTGGTCACGACGACGGCAGCCAGCCGGAGGAGGTAGCCGTGACCGAACCCGCGACCCCGACCGGATCCTTCTCTGGTCGGACGCTGTGGTCGCGCAGCCTGCCGGCCCCGCTGCGCGCGTTTCTGCACACCGAGTCCGCCAGCGCGGGCGTGCTGCTCTTCGCGACGCTGGTGGCGCTTGTCTGGGCCAACCTCGCTCCCGGCGCCTACGCCTCAGCATGGGAAACCACGCTGACGATCCGGCTCGGAAACGTTGGCCTCACTTTGACCCTGCGCGAGTGGGTCAACAGCGGCTTGATGACCTTCTTCTTTTTCGTGGTCGGGCTGGAGGCCCGGCGGGAGTTCGATCTAGGCGAGCTGCGACAGCGACGTCGGGTCGCGCTTCCGGTGTTGGCGGGCCTGGGGGGCATGATCGTGCCGATTGTGATCTTCCTGGCCCTGAACGCCGGCCGCGACTCGGCCGCCGGCTGGGGGGTGACGATGTCCACCGACACCGCATTCGCCCTGGGGTTGCTGGCGCTGGTGGCGCGTGGACTCCCTGATCGGGTCCGGATCTTCCTGCTCACCGTGGTCGTGGTGGACGATCTCGTGGCCCTGCTGGTGATCGCCACCGTCTACAGCGGCCCGGTTTCGCCCCGCCCCCTGCTAGTGGCGCTCGGCCTCTTCGGCGGCATGTTGCTGCTGCGCCTGGCGCGTATCCGCCATGGGCTGCTCTATTTCCTGCTCGGCGTCGCAGCGTGGGTCGCCCTGCAGGCCTCCGGGGTCGAGCCGGTCGTGCTAGGTCTTGCGGTCGGGCTCCTCACCTCGGCGTACGCGCCCGCGCGCGCTGACCTGGAGCGCGCCACCGACCTGTTCCGGCTTTTCCGCGAGCAGCCCACCCCCGAGCTTGCCGAGTCGGCGCGGGTAGGGCTGGCCCAGTCGCTGTCGCCGAATGAGCGCCTGCAGCGGGCCTACCACCCATGGACGAGCTACGTAATCGTTCCGCTCTTCGCGCTGGCCAACGCCGGCGTCGAGATCAGCAGAGAGTTCTTGGTGCGAGCCGCCACCTCCCCGATCACCCTCGGTATCGTCGCGGGCTACGTGCTCGGCAAGCCGATCGGCATCGTTGGCACCGCCTGGCTCGTCAGCCGGCTAACCCGGGGGCGACTCCGGATCCCGGTGGGCTGGGCGGCGTTAGCCGGGACCGGCGCCATCGCCGGCATCGGATTCACCGTCTCGCTGCTGATCGCCAACCTCGCCTTCTCCGGGCCGGAGCTGCAGGAAGCCAAGCTCGGCATCCTGTCGGCGGCCATGCTCGCCTCCCTGTTCGCCTGGATGATCTTCGGGCTTACCGCTCGACTCTCGCCGGCCCGGCGGACCCGCGCGCTGCTCGGCACCGCCGAGACGCTGATCGACCTCGCCGCACCGGTTGAGGACGAACGCGACCACATCCGCGGCCCGGCAGATGCGAACGTGACCTTAGTGGAGTACGGCGACTTTGAGTGCCCCTACTGCGGCCAAGCCGAGCCCGTCGTCCGCACGCTTCTCCACAACATGGGCGACCTCCGATACGTCTGGCGACACCTGCCGCTGACCGACGTGCACCCCAATGCCGCGCTGAGTGCCGAGGCGTCCGAGGCCGCTGACCGGCAAGGAGCGTTCTGGCCAATGCACGACCTGCTGCTGCAGCATCAACAGGAGCTGCTGCCGGTTCACCTGCTGCGCTACGCCGCCGAACTCGGACTAGACGTCGACCGGTTCCGCGAGGACCTGCGCCGCCATGTCGGCGCCGACCGGGTGGCCGAGGACGTCGACTCGGCCGGCTCCAGCAGAGTGGCGGGCACCCCGACGTTCTTCGTTAACGGCCGCCGCCAGTACGGCGCCTACGACATCGACACCCTCACCGCGGCAGTCAAGACGGCAAAGGCTCAGGCGAAGCTCGACGTGCCGGATCCTCCCCGGTCAGGTCGACGACATACAGGCTGACGCCGGTGCCACAACTGGGCGTGGACGCGAAGGTCCCCTGACGATGGTCTGGGACGCGATCTGGAGGTTCGCGGTCAGCCGGCCTTGGTGGCACGAGTGCGCTGAGGGTCACGACCGCGCCAAGGACACCCTCGCCCAGCGTGATGATCACCAGCAGGCCGTGCCGCTCCGCACTTTCATCGAAGGCTTTGAGACAGCTGACCTCCGGGAAGCCAGCGAGCTGTTATCGAGCCTCCCATAGCAATTTCGGATCACCGGCTCGAGGGGAGCACGAGCAGCGGACCAACTGCGGCCGCGAGATCTTTTATCCGGGCTTCCGGGATCAGGCCGGGCGAGCAGATAGGAGTAGTGCGGAAGGATCATCAGCTTGCTCTCGCCGTTGGCCACAAAGACGCGACGCGTGGGTCACTCCTTCATCAGCTCCCGGACACGTGGGATGACTTGGTGGCCATACAGCTCGATGTTGGTCATGAGGGTTTCGTGGGGCAAGCCGCCGGCGCCGTACTTCAGGTCAAAGCGCGTGGCACGCAGCGTGCGCAGGTTGGTCGCGATCTTCTGGGCCACGGTCTCGGGGGATCCTACATAGAGGGCCCCCTGTGGCCCGGTCTCGTATGCGAAGGACTCCTCGGTGGGGATCGCGAAGCCGCGCTCGACCGCGACGAGCTTGATCAACTCGCGCCAGTGCGGCCAGAACTCTTCACGTGCTTGTTCGTCTGTTGGCGCGACGTGACCAGGTCCGTGCACGCCGACCGGAAGCGGGAGTCGGCCAAAGTTAGCGAGTGCCTGTTGGAATAGGTCTGCGAACGGTGCGAAGCGCGCCGGGCGTCCACCGATGATCGCCAGCATCAACGAGAAGCCGAGGCGCGCAGCGCGAATGACCGACTGAGGGCTGCCGCCTACACCGACCCACGTGGGAAGGCGCCGACCGTCCTCGAGGTGGGGTACGACGTCCTGGTCGCGCAGCGCCGGCCTAGTCGTGCCGTGCCACGTGACAGGACCGCCTTCGAGCAGTTCGGCGAAGAGCGCGGTCTTCTCCTCAAAGAGCTGCTCGTATTCGGCCAAGTCGTAACCGAACAACGGGAAGGACTCGATGCTGGACCCGCGGCCGAGGATGACCTCGGCCCTACCGTTCGAGAGGGCGTTCAAAGTCGAGTAGCGCTGGAACACCCGGACCGGGTCGTCTGAGCTGAGGACGGTGACGGCGGAGCCCAGGTGGATCCGTTTGGTGCGCGCCGCGATAGAGGCGAGCACGACGTCACCGGCGGGCATGGGGAAGTAGTCCGTGTGGTGCTCGCCGATGCCGAAGAAGTCAACCCCGACCTGTTCGGCCAGGGCGCCTTCCTCCACAACATTGCGAATCGTCTGAGCGTGCGACAGCGGCTGGCCGTTGGCTGTGTTGGTACGGTCCCCGAAGGTATCGAGCCCGAGCACTAGCGGGAACGCAGTCTCCTTGCCACCAGCGGCTGCCGAGTTCACGGGCTGGTCGATCATGTCAGGCGCTCCGCCCGTAGTGCTGTTCGGCGAGGCCAAAAGCCTTCTGCTCTCCGGAGTGGTTGTGGACCGCACGCTCGAAGTCCTCGCGGCGCAGCACTGCGCCGAACACTGGACCACCGGGTTGCAGTACCCGGCCGGCGCTGAGCGGTCCTACCGGGACGGCGTCGTAGCCGATGCGGTCGACGAATGCACCGACCGTTTTTACGGCGTCGAGATCGTCGCCTGCGACACCTAACGCGCGCCGATCGACGGAGCCGGAGGGTCGGGCATAGGTCTCGAGCTCGTGGTAGCCGACGTGGTTGAGCGTCTTGACGACGGTGGCGTCCTGCAGCCGTCCCGCGACGACCTCGCTGGTCCCGATGCCCTCGTCGCCGAAGGGCGGCGGAAGCCTGCCGTCGGTGGGTGGCCAGTAGTTCATCGCATCGATCACAAGCTTTTCGGAAAGGGCATTCGGGTCCATCCGTAGGAAGCGATGCAGCGGCATCGCTAGGACGACGATGTCAGCCTTGCCGATAGCGTCGACAGTCCATAGGGGTTCGGCTCCGGGAATCAACAACTCCGTGACCAGAGCGAGGTCACCTGGGTTGCCCGAGGCAGCGATCGCGACGCTGTGGCCGGCCTCCAGTGCGAGCCGGGCAATGGCCGGCCCGACGTGGCCGGCTCCGAGCACGGCGATCGTGGGTGTGGTGGCGTTCGTCATGCTGCCAGCCGACTCCGATCATCCTAGGCGCTACTGATTTCCTAGTAACATCAGTGAAGCTAGTATTGTTCCATGGTCGCCCAGAACAGCGCCCGTACCGCCATCCGCGCCAATGACTGCGTTGCCGCCGACGAGTCGCTGGTGCGGGCGTTCGACTTGCTCGGCAAGCGGTGGACCGGGGTGCTGCTCGGGACGTTGAGCGCCGGGCCGGTCGGGTTCCGGGCGCTAACTCGGGCGGTACCCGGCATCAGTGACTCGGTTCTCTCCGACCGCCTGGGCGAGCTGACGGAGGCCGGGCTCCTCGCCCGAACGGTCGGGGAGGGACCACCGGTGTCGGTGACCTACACCCTGACCGAAGCCGGTCGCGCGCTGCTACCAGCCCTGGAGCAGATCAGGCGTTGGGCGGAGCGTCACCTCACCACTCGCGGCGTCGGAAGCTCGCGCACCCCTGCGCTGGGACCGGCGCGTCGCCGATGAACTCGGGCTGGGAGATCAGCGCCAACCTGGGAAGGCACACGCGCACGGGCGTCGACGCGCCCGGTTGGCTTTGGGAGATCACGCGCGGTGCCCAGCTCGCCCATGTGTTGATCGAGATCAGCAATGCGGCCCGATTGAGCGACCCACTTCGCCTTCCCGGCGACACGCGGCAAGCACTCGAAACCGACGGACGGACGGAGCTGCTGAAGGTACTCGACCAGGAGAAGCCGCCCCGCGTCATCCATTGCGGCTCCGAGGGCTGTACCTACTCCTCCACCGAGGAAGCAGCCTGCTAGCCGAACGTGAACACGGAGGGCCGGGGAACGAGGAAGTGATCTCGAAGGTGCGGTTGGTGATCGATCGAGACTCGCGAATCAGCTGGTAAGGCCACTGTTGGGCGTCGACCCGGGTCATCTGCCACGCCAACCAGGGGCTTCCACGGGCGCGATGGGTCACCCGAAGCGAGAAGGCTGTGAACAGCCAGCAAAGACCCAGTCAAGGAGCACGTCATGGCCACCATCCACCTCCACCAGACGACCACCGCGACGCCCGAACAGTTCATCGCCGGGCTCACCGACTTCGGGCCCGGCCGCTCGGAGCTGTTCGGCAATAGCGCCGACGACTACCTCAAGGTGCATAGCCAGGGCCCCGGTCAGGCCGACGTCACTGAAGGCTCCGGCGGCGTTTGGGAACGCCTGCACTACGACTGGTCCGACCCCAACCATGTCGTCCTGACGACCACCGACTCCAACAGGTGGGGAGGACACTCGGGCCACACCTACACCTTCACGCGGCAGCCCAACGGGACGACTGATATAGACGTCGTCGTGGTACGCGAGGGCAAGAACTTCAAAGGTCGGATGCTCGGGATCGTGCTCGGGATCTTCGGCGAGCGCGTCCTGGGAAAGGCGTTTGCAAACACAGTCAAGGCCATCGAAGCCCGGAACTACGGCGCGAGAACGGCCGAAATGAAGTAGACCCCCGAGCAGGCGGAGGGAAGCACGGTATTGGTCACCTTCATGGACACCGACGGAACACAGAGCTCGGACCGTGGAACGTGGGTGAGGATCACAACCTATTCGTCCGCATCGAGCAGGGATCGCTGTTTGCGTTCAGGACCTACGCGAACCGCCTCACGACCAAATCCAACGTCTTGAGCGCATCAACACGACGTCAGAAAGGGAGTTTCGATGAACACCTCGCTGACCACATCAATCAAGCTGCAATTCCGGACGATCGACGGACTGAGGATCCGGTATGCCGAGAGCGGTGGCTCGCAGGAGCCGGTGGTGCTGCTGACCAGCCCCTGGCCGGAGAGCCTGTACGTTCGCACCGGCGTGGGCCACGCTTGCCGAGCACGCCCGACTCTTCGCCGTGGACCTTCCGGGTTTCGGAGCATCCGAACGCCGGGAAGACCTCCTGTCTCCGCGTGCGATGGGCGGGTTCCTGGCCCAACTCATTGCCGAGGCGGATCGGGGCACGCCTCACATCGTCGCGCCTGACGTGGGAACCTCGGCCGCCCTGTTCGCGGCGGCGGCACATCCGGAGCGGATCGCGGGCGTGATCGTGGGCACCGGTGGAGATGCGGTTCCGCTCCAGCTCGGTGAGCCGTTGGAGGCGTGGGTGCTCGACCCCGACCTCGACAAGTACCGCAAGATGGACCCGCGCGCGATCGTCAGCGCGGCGGTAGACACGATCGACGGCGGGGTACCCGAAGACATTCGCGCGGACTACCTCGCCTGCTACGACGGCGACCGCTTCGCCGAGTCGATGCGCTATGTCCGCAGGTACCCCGAAGAGCTGGCCGCGCTTGCCGAGCTGCTGCCGCAGATCGCGACCCCGGTTACGATCATCAACGGCCGCAACGACCGCGTTGTGCCACTCGCCAACGCTGAGTTTCTCGACGAGCGGCTGCCGACCAGCCGCCTCGCGATCATCGATGCCGGGCACTTCGTCTGGGAGGAGGCGCCGGCGGAGTACGCCTCCACCATCCTCGACTCGATCACGGGCAACTGGCCATGACACAAGCGGTCGCCGACCCTCGCCCATTCGCGGAGATCATCCACTCGCAAGGAGGCAAGAAGGAGTCCCACGTCCTCTAGCGCCCCAGCATCCCAGACCCGACCCAGCTCAACCGGCTTGCCGGGATCACACACGCCACCCTCGTCGCCAACGGCGACAACGACATGATGATGCCGACCATCAACTCGCAGATCCTCGCCGACCACCTGCCCAACGCGCGGCTGCGGATCTATCCCGACGCCGTCCACGGGTTCCTGTTCCAGTACCCCCGACAGTTCGCGGAACTCGTCACAGAGTTCTTGTCTGCGGCTTGAGACCTCGTCTTCGTCAGGTGCGGCTGCGCAGGGTCAGCGAGGCCGCGCCGGCGACGACGAGCCCGATCGCCGCGACGACGCCGCCGAACGTTCGAGTTCGCTGTCAAGCGCACGCCAGTTCTGTCGCGCTGCTGCCCGCCGCACTAGCCGAAGGTAAACACATAAGCCTCAACATCGGGGTCGAGGAACGTGATCTCGAAGGTGTGCTCCGTGACGGGACCATGCTGGCGGATGAGCTGGTAGACCCGCTGTTCGACAACCGCGCCGTCCCCGTCCCCATCAACGTCAATCCCCTGCGCCGCTCTTGGCGGGTTCCCGTCGAGGAGGACGTGGAACCGTGCGGAGGTTCCTGAGGCTGCTGGCCCCATGACGAGGTTGAGGTCACGGGCGTGAAAGCGGTAGGCGAGCTGCCCGTTGGCCGTGTTCAGCCTGGTGGCCTCTTGCTCCATCGTCCAGTCACCTGACAGAGCCCAATGGTTGAGCCTCAATTTGGCCGGGATGGTGTACGAGCCAGGCTTGTCCGGTAGGACGCCGCCGGGAGATGCGAAGTTTTCGGTGCGCCCGTAGCCCGTGTAGTTCTCCGGTGATCTCAGGGTGGCCCAATCGGCCGGGGCTTCCACGCCACGGGCGTCGACCGAAACCATGTCGTGGCTGGTCCCGAATCCTGCCTCGACCAGCAGCTGCTGAATGATCATTTCCGACCGCTGGTATTCGCCTTCCCCAAAGTGGTGATGCCGGATACGCCCTTGCGTGTCGACGAAATACAGAGCGGGCCAGTAGTGGTTGTCGAAGGCGCGCCATACCGCGTAGTCGCTATCGATCGCGACCGGGTAACCGACACGCATGTCCTGCACCGCCCAGCGGACGTTGTCGCCATCGTGCTCGAACGAGAACTCGGGTGTGTGCACACCGATCACCGCCAGCCCTTGCCCGGAGTATTTCTCGGCCCAGGCGCGGACATAGGGAAGCTGGCGTAGCCAGTTGATGCAGGTGTAGGTCCAGAAGTTGACCAGGACCACCTTCCCGCGTAGGTCGCGCTCCGCCAGCGGTGGCGAATTGAGCCATCCCGTGGCGCCGTCAAAAGAAGGCAGCTGACCCTCTACGGGCAACCGCATCGAGGCCGTGTGCAGCCCTGCGGGCATGGGCCAATGTGCTGTCATGACAATGCCCTTCCCTGTCGCTGGATGTCCTGCCTAACCGCCCCCGGCCCATATCGTCCCACGTGCCGGTGGAGGTCGAGCTGCCGGTAACGGTGGTCCTGTCGGCGTACGCGGCGGCCAGTTCTCTGGGCGGAGGGGCGGGCGAGCCCCACGACGTCATCGGAATTCCCGATGCGCACAGCGCGGCGGCCCAGTAGTGCGGAAGAAGCGAGTCCATGACTTCTCCTTCCCGCCTCAGGTTCCGACGAGCTGCTGACCACCGTCGATGTCGAAGATCGCGCCGGTGAGCGCCGAGTTGGTCATGATGTGGATCGCTAGTGCGGCGATGTCAGCCGGCCCGACGACGCGGCCGATCGGCAGCGTGGTACGGAGCTGTTCGCGGCGCACGTCCAGCTGGTCGCCGAGGAGCGTCGCCGACAACGGTGTATCGACAAATCCGGCCGCGATCAGGTTCACGCGGACCGGCGCGAGTTCGAGTGCGAGGTTCTTCGTCAGGGCGGGAAGCGCGGCTGTGAGCGCCGACAGGAAATAGAAGCCCGGCGCCGTGCGGCGGCCGCCGGTGCCGCCCATGAAAAGCAGTGTCCCTCCCGGCCGAACCTTGCCCATCGCGTTCCGAGCGACCTCCAGCGGCAGCAGGAGATGAGCATCGACGTCGCGGCGTAGCTCGTCGATGTCGAACTCGGCGAACGGCGCATAGTAAGGACCGGGGCCGGTAACCAGCACATGGTCGATCGGTGTGGGCAGCTCGTCGAAGAACCTCTTGAGCCGGTCGAAGTCGATGGCATCGAAGGC
>DATLPF010000072.1:0-6923 GCA_035535875.1 Propionibacteriaceae bacterium | reverse complement strand
GTCCCGAACCGCGCCGCAGATGACCAGTCCGGCCCAGCCGCGCCGCACGGCGATCCCGGCGATGAGGTCGCCCACAAGTGCGGAGCGCAACGATCCGCCGCCGTCGACCACCAGCACCTTGCCGCTCGGGTCCGGTTGCTCGGCCAATGTGGACTTGAGCAAGGCGTTGTCCTCGAAGCACTTCACCGTCACGGCGGGGCCGGCGAACCGAGACTTCCGACCGAAACTACGGAACTGGACCGGGATCGAGGCCAGGGCATGGCCGTAGCGGTCCACCAGGTCGGCGGTGCTTAGATCGCTGTCGGGTAACTGGTCAGTCATGGTCGACTGCCTTCACAGCGAGAACCGGGCACGGAGCGTCCATCAAGATGCGGTGCGCGTTGCTTCCCATCAGCATTTTCCCGACCGCCGTGCGGTGTCGGATCCCGATGACGCACAACTCGGCATCGACTTCCTCCAGCACGGTCACCACTTCCTCTGAGGCTTCGCGGCCCCGGACGGACTGGCGGATGCTGAACTCCACGCCGGCTTCTTCCAAAGTGCTCCTGGCCCAGTCAAGGTCGGCCGGCGTGGCGAAGCCGGGGTCGGCCAATGCGTCGCCGCGGGAGGAGTTGACGATGATGACCGGCCGATTGCGTTCCGCGGCAACGCCAGCGGCGGCCACCAGGGCGGCTCGGCCTGCCGGGGTGGGGGTGTAGCCGACAACAATGGTCACTTCGGTGTCTCCGTGTTCTCGGTACGAGATGGCCCCTCGTCAGTCTGGGTGACCTCGACGTGGTGGTGCTCGGCCACTGCCAGCGCGGGCTCTTCCGAGATCTCCTCGATCACCGCCGCGGCCTTCGCGGGCAGCACTTTCCGTATGACCTTGAAGATCAACGGCCACAGCAGTATCAACACGATGATCACGTAGACCACGATGGCCAGAGCTGACAACTGGAACTGACCGGTGGCCACGTCGACGCTGCCGAATAGCCCCTTCACATCACCCGACGACAGCTGAAGCGCTCGCCGTCCCTGTAGCTCGACTCGGGGCCCCAAGATCACGGCAACGATCAACGGGAGGACCGGCAGGCCGAAGCGCCGCATCCCAAAACCGATCAGGCCGAAGACCAGCAGCAAGATCAGGTCGAACGATGATCCGTTGACCGCGTACGCCCCCATCGAGGCGAAGAACAAGATTCCGGCGTATAGGTACGGGCGCGGAATCCGCAGCAGCTTGGCCCACATCGGCGCGAGCGGCAGGTTCAAGATCAACAGCAGCGTGTTGCCGATGAACAGACTGGCGATCAGCCCCCAGACCAGCTCGCCCTCTCGCTGCAGCAGCAGGGGTCCGGGCTGGATCCCGTATGAGACAAGGGCGGCCAGCATCACCGCGGCAGTTGCGTTGGTGGGCAGACCTAGCGAGAGCATCGGAACCATAGTTCCGGCCGCGCTGGCGTTGTTGGCGGCCTCCGGACCAGCGACACCCTCGATGGCACCCTTGCCGAACTCCTCCGGATGCTTGGTGAGCCGCTTCTCGGTGATATAGGACAAGAAGGTCGGAATTTCGGCTCCGCCCGCGGGGATCGCGCCGAAGGGGAACCCTAAGGCGGTCCCCCGCAGCCAAGGTTTCCACGATCTCTTGAAGTCTGACTTGCCCATCCAGGGACGGCCGACCGGGATCACCTCGGCGACCTGGCGACGAAGATGCGCTGCGACCCACAGGGCCTCGCCGAGGGCGAAGATGCCCACTGCGACGACAACGATGTCGATTCCGTCTCCGAGTTGGGGGATCCCGAAGGTGAGCCGGGCCTGGCCACTGACCGAGTCCAGTCCGACCAGACCGACGGTGAGTCCGAGCGCCAGCGAGATGAAGCCGCGCAGCCGTGAGCTGCCGAGCACCGCCGTTACCGCGATAAAGGCAAGCAGCATGACGGCGAAATACTCCGGAGCACCGAGGGAGATCGCGAACCGAGTGACGATCGGGGCGAAGAAGGCGAGCAGCAGCGTGCCGATCGTGCCGGCCACCCACGAACCCACGGCGGCGGTGGCCAGTGCCTGGGCGGCCCGGCCACCCTTGGCCATCAGGTTGCCCTCGATCGCGGTGACTACTGAGGACGACTCGCCCGGAGTGTTCAGCAGAATCGAGGTGGTCGATCCGCCATACATCCCGCCGTAGAAGATGCCTGCGAGCATGATGATTGCCCCGGTCGGCTCAAGGTTGTAGGTGATGGGTAGCAGCAGCGCGACCGTCATCGCCGGGCCGATGCCGGGCAGCACGCCCACAGCGGTGCCGATGATCACCCCGATCAGTGACAGCAGCAGGTTGATCGGCGTGGCGGCGGTGGCGAACCCGTTGAGCAGGAACTGGAAGCTCTCCATCACAGGATCCCTTGCAAGATGCCGGCCGGCAGGCCGACGCCCAGCCCGATCGCGAAGCCGTAGAAGGTGCCCAGGGACAGCGCGGCGCTGATCACCAGGTCCCGAATGAAGTGCCGGCTGCCCAGGACGATGGCCGAACCGTAAAAGAGCAGGCCCCCGCTGATCACCCAGCCGAGGAAGTCGATCAGCACGATGTTGGCGACGAAAACCCCGAGCAGTAGCAGCACCGTCTTGATGTCCACGGGCTGGCTGAGATCGATGTCCTCGCCAGCCTCGGCCTCCCCTTGGCTGCCTCTCGTGACCGCGACCGCCAGCGCAACCGCCAGCACCATCAACAGGCTGCCGACGAACACCGGAACCGGCTTCGGACCCAGTGGGTCGACGCCAGTGCGGTTGTTGCTGAGCTGCAGCGCGTCGACCAGGACCACGACGCCGACCAGGGCCAGGAACACGCAGACCCCGTACTCAGCGCGATTGCGCGTACGGGCTGGCCGGGCCGCAGGTTGATCCCCTGCGGCCGCGACTGCCTCGCTCACGCCAGGCCTAGCTTGGTGAGGACGTCCTCGACGCCCTTCGTCTGGTCGGCCATGTAGGTGCCGAACTCTGCCTCGGTCAGGTAGGCGTCGGTCCAACCGTTCTTGGTCAGGACCTCCTTCCACTCCTGACTTTCGTGCATCTTGGCCACGGCATTGACCAGGGCCTGCTTGTCGGCGTCGGAGAGCTCCGGCGGCGCCACGACGCCCCGCCAGTTGGTGAACTCCAGGTCGATGCCGGATTCCTTCAGGGTTGGGGCATCCACAGCATCGACCCGCTCGGCTCCACTGATGGCCAGCACCCGAACCTCGCCGGCCTCGACCTGGTCGAGGAACTCACCAAAGCCGGAGGCGGCGAAGGTCACCTTGCCGCCGAGGATCGCTGGTAGCAGGTCCCCGCCACCGTCGTAGGCGACGAAGTTCACCTCTTTGGGGTCGATGCCCACGGTTTGGGCGAGTTGCATCGGCAGCAGGTGATCCGGGCCACCCGGTGAGGAGCCGCCGCCGACCGCCATGGACTTGGGGTTGGCCTTCCAGGCCGTCACCAGGTCCGTGATTGTCTTGTACGGCGAGTCCTTGGGAACCACGATGGCCCCGGACTCCTCGATCAGCTTGGCGATTGGGGTGGTCTGGTCCAGTTTGGCTTCGGACTTGTTGGTGTATTGGGCACCGACGACGCCGAGGCCCATCATCATTAGCAACTTGCCATTGCCCTTCTCCGAAACCGTGCGGGATAACCCGACGGTGCCGCCGGCGCCGGCCAGATTGAAGACCTCGACGCTCTTGGTGACCTGAATGTCGTCCATCACCTTGGCGGCCGCGCGGGCGGTGGTGTCATACCCGCTACCAGCGGTGTTCGGAACCATGAACCGGAGGCCGGATAGGGGCTCGTTCGAGGCCGCCGACCCTGGTTCCGCCTTGTCGGCAGTGGCGCCGCAGCCAGTCAGTAGTAGTGCGGTCGCCGCCGCGAGGACGGCGCCCAATCTGAGTTCTTTGAACATCTTTGTTCCTTTGTTCGAGGCGGATACGAGCGCGAACTGAGTCGCTGTCTCAGACTGCCAGAGCGGCAGCCGCAGTGTCTGCTTGCGATCATGGTGAACGTATTGCTCTTTGTCGTCGCGGGCAATGTCTGCTGGGATGCTATCGATCTGAGCCACAATGAGGAGTCGGCGCTAAATGCCTGTGGTGACGAGACATGACGAACGATCTTGAGAGCCGCTACCGCGCGTACCTTGACGCTCTGAACGAACGACGCCTCGATGATCTCGCGCACTACGTGCAGGACGAATTGTCGTATAACGGCGAGACGATGACGCGCGGTCAGTACCAGGACTTGATCGCCGCCGACATCGCTGCGATCCCCGACCTCATCTTCGACGCACACATCATCGTCACCAGTGGCGATCAAGTGGCATGCCGCCTCGTCTTCGACTGCACACCGCAGCACGAATTTCTCGGCTTCTCGCCCAACGGCGAACGACTCTGCTTCGCGGAGCACGTCTTCTATCACTTCCGCGACGGTCGCATCGCAGCGGTAACGTCCCTGATCGACCGTCCGGCCATCGAAGCGCAACTTCGTCCTGACTCAACACAATGACCTCGACCTATCTCGCTCGAGCCATTCGATAGCGCGCGCCTATGGTGATGCTGCCCGCGCGACACACTGAGCCCATGTCGCAGCCAGATTCGTGGGCCACCTTGGCCCGAGCCACAGCCGGTGCCGGGCTCGCCGGGATCGTCCTCATTTTCGCGCCGATCATCGCGATGTCCTCTTTGGGCGAGCCAGCATTCGACGCGACCCGCGAGGAGGCGGCGGCCTTCTTCCGGAATACGGCAGAGTCCTCCTGGGCCGATGCGGCAGGGACTGTGGCCCTCCTAGGACTCGTCGGGCTGACGTGGTTCATGGTGGGGCTCTGCCTGCTCCTGCGCCGGGCGGAGGGCGATCCACCGTGGCGATCCACCGTGGCGCTCGTGTTCGGGGCACTGTTCGCGGCGTATCTCTTCACAGACACGAGCTGGGATGCCGCCGGCAACCGTGGGGCCGACCTCGACCCGGGTCTCGCGCACTTCGCGTTCGACATGGGGAACCTCGGGTTCGCCAACGCCTGGGTCAGTATGGGCAGCTTCGCTGCGTTCGGCGGCTGGGCGGTTCTCACCACAGGGGTCTTCCGGCGGTGGTTGGGCTGGCTGATGGTGGCCAGTGGCGTCGGGTTGATACTGAGCCGGTTTGTCTGGACGACGAACGCCTGGTTGCTGCCCTACGCACTCTTCTGGATCTGGGTCATCGCGGCGTCCATCCGACTCCTCAGAAAACCAGCGTGACGATCCTGGGCTGGACGTCCCTAAGCTCCAGGAGGGTTGACCTCATCTCGTTCGAGGCGTTCGATAGCGGCGCCTACGGTGATGTTGCCCGTTGTGAGGATGTCGGCTCGGAGGCCGCCGCGGTGAATCAGTTTGCGTAGCACGCCCCTATAGGTGAGTCGCTCCAAGTGGGCGCAGGGCTCACAGAGCCGGCGCCCAACACATTCGACGTCGCCGACCCTGAAGCGCTGTCCGACAAGGGCGTTCAAGTCGATGCCGCGGGTGATGATGTTGCGTCGAGCCTCCGCATACCCGAGTCGCTGGCCGTCGGGCAAGGTGAGTTCGTCGAGCACTTCCGCCTCGATCAGCGTCAGGTCGTAGCCGCTGCTGCGCCCGCTGCGAGGGGTGAAGGTGCCGACATGGCTGGCGTATCGGTCGCCGTCCAGCCCCAGGCCTGGGATGGCCCGTGCAGTCGTTATTTGCTGCATGGGCGCCTCGGCGCGGTCGGCGATCGCTACGGCCTCGACCCAACCGCGCTGCGCTGGCTTCGTCGACTCGCCGCTCAACGCAGGGTCGAAGGGTGCGACGACGTACCCGTCCTCTATCGGGAGATCGGCGGCCGCTCGCCCCAGCAGCGCGGAACTCTGGGGGCTCAGAACGGCGCCGGACGGCGAACCAAACATCAGCACAGCGGTTTGTTCGTTGGAGTCCGGCGTCCCGGCGAGGACGGCTATCCAGTAGCCGGGCCACTGAAACCTCGATGCATTGGCAATCGGGACTAGGCCGACGCCTCGCCCCGCAAGCCACGTCCGCCATTGCGCGACCGCGGCACGCAGGTTCTCCTCGTACTGTGGCACCTCGCCAAGTGGAATCTCCAAGACCGAGGACACGCACGCCCGGAATGACTCAAGGATCCGGGGCCCCGCCGTATCTGGAGAGAGTTCTACGTCGAGCATGCCCCACTCTGGCACGTGACCAAGTCGCGCGACCCGCCGATCCACAGGTGGTTACAGTCCGGGGGTGCGCCGGTGGCTGGATGACGCGGTGGAGAGCTACCTCACCGAATTGGCGAGGACCGAACACGAGGACCCGGTTCTGGTCGAAATGGAGGCGCGGGCCGCAGAGCATGGGTTCCCGATTGTCGGGAGGGCGACCGGCCGCTTCCTCGAGCTTGCCGCGCGAGCCGTCGGCGCTCGCCGGGTGATGGAGCTCGGGTCGGGATACGGATATTCGGCGTACTGGTTCGCACGGGCGGTAGGGCCGGACGGCGAGGTCATCTGCACCGACGGCGATCCGGAGAACGCCAGCCTGGCCGGAAAGTACCTCAGCACGGCAGGCATGTGGGACCGGGTGCGCTATCGGGTCGGGATGCGCTCCATGGGTTCGCGGAGGAAGCGGGCGACTTCGACGTTGTGTACTGCGACGTGGACAAGGACGGTTACCCGGATTGCTGGCGGGCGGCGCGCGACCGCATTCGGGTCGGTGGCCTCTGGTTGTGTGACAACACGATCTGGAGCGGACACGTGGCAACCGGAACCGACAAGGATGGCGAGGCCGGCGTTACCGCCTTCATCCGGGAGCACAACCGGCTGGTCGCCGAGGACAGCCGGTACGTGGGCAGCATTGTGCCGATCCGGGACGGCGTGATGACGGCCTTGCGGATCGAGTAATCCAAGCCCCATCCGCCTGGGGCACCTCTTGTGCGTTCGGAGCTCACGAGGATTGGCG
>DATLPF010000071.1:0-9632 GCA_035535875.1 Propionibacteriaceae bacterium | reverse complement strand
CCTCCGCCGGTACTACGTGATTTCACCGAAGCCGCCACACCAGTTGCCGTTCTAGCGTCGTTGCAGTTCCTCTGGAGGGTTGCGAGATGCGGCAGATCGGTGATCACGCGGTGGTCCTAGGCGCCGGGATGGCCGGGCTGCTCGCCGCCCGCGTGTTGGCCGAGGCCTACGGCCGAGTCACGGTGATGGACCGTGATCGGCTCGCGGGACCTGTCGAGCATCGCCGCGGCGTCCCACAGGGCCGACATGCCCACGTCCTGGTAACCGGCGGAACGCAAATCCTCGACCGGTTCTTCCCAGATCTGCTCGACGAGCTGACCGCGTGCGGCGTACCAGTGGTGCAAGATCTTGATCAGTTCCGCTTTTCACCTAGCGGGCACCGGCTCCACCTGAAGGGAAGGCCGTCGGACCCATTCATCTGCCAGGCCAGCCGACCTTTCCTGGAATGGCATGTGCGCACCCGCGTACAGGCCCTACCCGGGGTGGAGCTCATCGAGCGCTGCCAGGCTGTGGACCTGAACTTTGACGCAGCCCGTCAGCGCATCAGCGGCGTACGGATCCAGCTGCGCGATACCGGCGGCGAGGAGACAATCGACGCCGACTTGGTGGTGGACGCGACCGGCCGCGGCGCCCGCGTGCCGGCCTGGCTTGCCACCCACGGCTACGAACCGCCGCGGCAGGAGCAGCTCACGATCAATCTGAAGTACGCGACGCGGCATCTGCGTCTGCCTCCGGGTGCGTTACGCGATGTGAAAGTTGTCGCCAGCGGCGCCGGGCCGAGTCGGCCGACCGGTTTCGTGCTGTTCGCACAGGAGGATGATCGTTGGATCCTGACCGCGATCGGATACGACGGCCATCACCCACCAACGGAGGCGGCCGGCTTCCTCGACTTTGTCCAAAACGTCGCGCCATCCGATGTCTTCGCCGCGATCCGCGACGCTGAGCCCCTCGACGACATCGTCGCTTACCGGTTCTCGGCCAACATGCGCCGGCGCTACGACCAGCTGCATCGCTTCCCGGCCGGATTGCTGGTCTTCGGCGACGCGCTCTGCAGCACCAATCCCGCGTACGCGTTGGGCATGTCGGTGGCTGCGCTGCAAGCGGCAGCGCTGCAGGACACGCTGGTCCGCGGCGAAGCCGACCTGGCCCGGCGATTCTTCCGCGCCGCGGCGAAGCCGATCGATATGGCTTGGCAACTCGTCGTCGGCGCCGACTTGGCCCTGCCTCAGGTGCCGGGACCGCGGCCACTGCCGGTCCGCGTGATCAACGCCTACGTCAACCGGGTTCAGCGCCGAGCGGAGCGTGACCCGGTGGTGGCCGAACAGTTCCTGCGGGTCGCGGCGCTGCAGAGCCCGGCGGCACGGCTGTTTCGGCCCTCCATGGCGCTCCGCGTCCTGCTCGACGGCGGCCGCCGGACGTTGCGCTGACACCCCCCATGAGTTTCGGCGGCGTAATGTGTGCCTCGGTGTGCCGGGAAGGCTGGTCGGCAATCGCCCCGCTTCGTCGACTCCGCCGAGGAGCAGCACGTGTCCGAGACGGCCCAGTACGCCTGGATCATCGCGCTGACCAGCGCAGTTGCGCTCGCAGCGATCTTGGTCAACCGGCTGTCTGCGCGGCTCCGAGTTCCTGCGCCCGTCTGGATGCTGGCCGCCGCCGCGATCGCCGTGCAGGTTGTTCCTGGAATGCCGACACCGCAAGACGATACGGTCCAGCAGGTCGTCGCAGTTGCGCTGGTGCTGATCTTGTTCAACGGTGGCAGGCACATCGGCTGGGCTCGGCTCCGGCCCGCTCTCGGACTGATCATTGTCGTCGGCGTACTCGGCACGTTCCTGACCGCGGCTGCCGGCGGCCTCCTGATGCATGCGGCCTTCGGGCTGGGCTGGTATGTCGCGTTGCTGGTCGCGACTGCCGTCTCGCCGACGGACCCGGCCGTAGTGTTCTCGGTTCTCGGGCAACAGGAGATCGCCGGACGCAGCAGCACGATCTTGGAGGGCGAATCCGGAGCAAACGACCCTGTCGGGATCGCGCTGATGGGTGGGCTGCTGGCCGCTGGTGGAGTGAGTGGAGTGGCCTTCGGGCACGTTGCTGTGGACTTCTTACTGCAGATGTCGATTGGGGTGGCCGCTGGCATTGCGGGCGGTGTCGCTCTGCTCTGGTTCATGCGCCGCGTCTCTCTTCCGAGCGAGGCCTTGTACCCGTTGCGAACCCTCGCGAGCGTCCTTCTTCTGTACGGCATAACGACGCTGCTGCATGGATCTGGCTTCCTGGCCGTCTTCATTGCCGGCATCGTGATCGGCCACCGCCGCGCCCCGTACCAACGCGAGATCGAACGCTTTCACGCCGCACTGGCCGGACTTGCGGAGATCGTTGCCTTCGTAGTCTTGGGACTCACCATCGACTTGAAGGTCCTGGCTCGGATGGATGTTTGGTTGCCGGGACTCATCCTTGGCGTCGCGCTCGCCCTTGTGATTCGGCCGCTCGTGGTTGGCCTGTGCCTGCTTCCCGCACAGCTCGATCGCGGCGAGCGCGTTTTTGTCTTGTTTGCTGGGCTCAAGGGAGCGGTACCGATCTTGCTTGGCGAGCTGCTCCTCGCGGCGGACTTGCCGGATGCCGAGCGGCTGTACGGGATCGTCGTCGTCGTGGTGATCTTCTCCGTCGTGGTGCAGGGCAGCCTGGTCCCCACCGTCGCTCGGCGATTGGGAGTGCCGATGCAGCCCGTCAGGCCGGAGCCGTGGGCGGTCGACGTGCGGCTTCGAGCCGATCCCGAGACGACACACCAAGTAAGCGTTGCTGCCGGGTCACCAGCCGACGGCCGGACCGTCGAGGAGGTCGCCGAGCTGGCCAGCAATATCTGGATCAGTATCGTCGTGCGCGATGGGCGGCTGCTGCCGGTACGCGGCGACACCAGGCTGCAAGCGGGCGACATGGTGACGCTGCTCGGTGATGGTGACATTCCTGAGCAGGTCACGGAGATGTTCACCGAACCCTGAGTTGTCAGAATCTCAGCGCGCTATAGCACGCTGAGATTCTGACAAGTCGGCTTTGAGAGAGTCAGCTCTCGCCGAAGCGGGCGATGGGATCGGTGGCCTCGGCCCAGAGCTCCGCCTCATCTGCGGCTCGGCGGGACTTACGGCGTACGAACCACAACGCGCCACCAGCAACAGCCCCGACGGCGAGCACCACCTTCCATTTCACGCGTCAACCTTAGCGGCCCGAGCTCAGTCACGGCCGGTACGGTGTCGGTCTATGAGGCGACTCTCGGGAGCACTCATCGCAGTAATGCTCGCCATGGCGGCGTGTGGCGTACCGGCTGCCGAGCAGGCGCAGTCCACCGTGACTCCTGCCAGCAGCAGCCCTGTACCTCTGCCCGTGGAGTCGACCGCAACCGCCAGCCCAAGCCCGAGCGCGACCAGCTCCACACCGGGCGAGGTGTCGGAAGAGCAACAGTTCAGCCTGGACGATGTCGCTGAGTTCGACGACGGGCTGCTGATCGAGATCGCGGGAGCCGTTGCGGACAAGGCGAGGAAGACCGATCGCGGCGCTGAGGCGACCAATGGCGAGATCGTGGTCGCGTCTGTCCGCATCGAGAACCAGACCAAGGAGCCGTACGACGCCGAGAACGTCCTGATCGGCGCCACCTACGGCAACGGCAAAGACGCGCAGATCATCATCGACAAGACCGATGAGCTGCAGAGCGGCTTCACGGGCACGATCAAGACCAAGGATGAAGACATCGCGACCGTCGGATTCGCCGTCCCAGTCAAGGAACTGAAAAAGGTGACCTTCATCGTCGACCCGAACGACGACGTGCATGAGGCGATCAGCTTCACCGGCACCGTGCAGCGAGACTGAGCCAGAACAGCGTCAGGGAGCGGTAAGACCCAGCCGGTGAGCTAGGGCGGCAGCCTCGCCGCGACCGTTGACGCCGAGCTTGGCCAAGATGTTAGAGACGTGCACGCTGGCGGTCTTGGTGCTGATGAACAGCGCAGTGCCAATCTCGCCATTGGATCGGCCGGCTGCCACCAGTTGCAACACTTCCAGCTCGCGCGGCGTGAGGCCTGCCACCGGACTCTCCTTCGTCGGCGGCGCCACTACGAAACCGGCACGCTGCGCGAGCGCTGAAATCCGATCAGCCAGCAGGGTCGAGCCGAGCGCGAGCGCAGCTTCTGACGCCGTCGCGAGCACCTCCTTGGCCTCGACACGCTCCCGCTCTGCGACCAGGTGCTGCCCGAGTCGCAGGCCCGCGTACGGCCGCAGATGGGCGGGCGCCGGTTGCGCCGCCAGCTGATCCAAGGCCGACCGCCAGACCTGGGCCGTGTCCTCCAGTTCGGCGGTGATCATGGACACCCAGAATGCGCGAACCTGCACCGGCACGGCCCGATGATCAAGGAAGTCCCGGATCATTGCCGTCCGCCGTCCCGAGCCGTCTTCCTGGTCAAGCACCCGGCCGGCCGCAGCACCAACCGCGAGGATCGGATAGGACGCCGTGCAATGGTAGAGCTCCCAGTGATCAAGGAACACCGCCACGTCGGACCACGCCCGCTGATGATCACCTACAGCCAGCGCGTGCTCGGCGTCGGTTCGGATCGCCTGGTTGTTGTATTGCGGCGACAACTGCTCGCGGCTGATCATCGGTCGAAACTCAGCCAGCACTGCGTCCGCCTCGTCCAGCTGGCCGCGCCACACGTACAACCAGGCCTGGAGCAGCCGTAGATGGGCATGGTGGTGCGCCGGCGGATCTAGTTCCAGCGCTCGCTCGATCATGGCCGACGCCCGCGCCCACTCTCCGAGAGCCAGCAGCGGTTCCGCCGCGTTGCCGGCGAGCATCGCGCCCAAGGAGCGTTCCAAGCCGAGCTCACGAGCAACGTCAACGCCGCTCAAAGCCTGGTGTACCGCATCGTCGTACCGGCCGACGTGGTTGAGCGCATCGGAGTAGTTGACGAAGAAACGCAGCAGGGTCCGGGTGCTGCTACGTGCCAGGTGAGCGACACGTTCGAACATGGCGAGACCCTCGGTCTCCTGACCCGCCGCGACGAGGCTGGTTCCGAATGTAATCCACGCGTTCGCCGTGACAGAGTCCGAGTTGGCCAATGCAGCGGCATCGATCGCCTGCTGCGAGAACTCGATGCCTTGCTTGAGATCGCCCGAGAGGGTCGTCCGCCGGGCCAGCATCTCCAGTACCCGAGCCCGAAGTTTCGGATCCGCGTCTTCGGGCAGCAGCCCAAGAGCCTCCCGAAGTGGTTCGACGCCACCCGCAGTCATCAGGCTGGCTGTGGTTCGAGCCTTGACGAGCAACGCCTCAATGCGGTCGGTGGGGTTGTCGTCGGGATCCAACTCGTCGAGCGCGGCATTGACCAGGGCCAGGGACCGTTCGATCTCACCCGCATCCTCGGCGACGTACGCGGCGCGCATCAGCAAGCTCGCGTGTGGCCCAGCCACAGACACGGGATCGTCGACCTGATCCCACAGCTCCAGAGCCCGCTCGTAGAGCTTGAGTGCCTCGTGAAACGCCGCGGAGCCCGACTCGGCCGCGGTCAGAGCCCACCGGAAGGCCTTGTTGACCTCGTGCGCTGCGTTCCAGTGGTGAGCGATCTCCAGGGGAGCGGCTTCGGCACTCATGAGCTCCGGATGCTCCTCCAAGATCTTTGCGAAGCGGGCATGCAATCTGGCGTGCTGGCCCGGCAGCAGATCGTCGTGGATCACTTCGCGCAGCAGCGCGTGCCGGAAGGAGTAGCCGGTCTCGTCCACTGTGAGGACAGCAGCATCGATGGCTTCGCGGAGCTGGGCATCCAGGTCCCCATCGGGGGCATCCGCCGCGGCGGCGAGCAGTTCATGATCGACGCGGTTTCCCGCGACCGCGGCCAATTGCAGAGTTTGCTGTGCGCGGTCAGAGAGGCTCAAGACGCGTACGTTCAGCGCGTCCCGCAGCGTGTCCGGCATGTCGATACAGCCACGAGCTGCCGAGCGGGTGAGCTCTTCGACGAAGTACGGGATGCCCTCGCTACGCCGGTAGACCAGATCGATCACCACGTTGCTCGGCGGCCGTTCCATCAACTGGGTCAACAGCTCGGCGACCTCTGCGCGCTCCAGATTAGGTACGTCGAGGCGTACGGTGCCCGGAAAGCGACCGACCTCGGCCAAGAAAGGACGCAATGGATGTCGGCGGGTGAGTTCGTCGCTGCGGTACGTCGCGACGATCATCACCGGGGCATCGGCCAGGGCGCGGGCCAAGAAGCGGAGTACATGACGAGTGGACTCGTCAGCCCAGTGGATGTCCTCCACGATCACCACGAGCGGCCCGTTCTCGCTGGCCCGCTCCAGCACCATGGTGACGGCCTCAAAGAGCTGCAGCCGGATCGTGTCATCGCTCTCGCGCGGCGTCGTACCCAGGCCGGGCAGCAGTGCGCCGAGCGCCTGCCGGCCAGCGCCGACCCACTCCAAGATCTGGTCGCGGCCATGCTGGTTCTCCAGATCCCGCAAAACGCCAACGATCGGCGCGTACGGCAGACCTTCCTCCCCCATGGGCACGCACTGGCCGCGAATCAGCTGGGCCTTGCGGTCGGCGAGCGGGCCGAACAGATCGGAAACGAACGCCTCGACGACCGTTGTTTTGCCGGCACCGGCGTCACCACCCATGATCACAAACCGGCTGCCGTCGTCAATTACGTCGTCGAGCGTTTGGCCAAGTCGGGCACGCTGTTCAGCCCGCCCGACGATGTGCTGAGTCCGTACGGTAGTGGCCGATCTGGCCGCTTTCACCATGAGCACTATCGTGCCACCAGCCTGTGACACCCGACCGGGTCGCGCTTAGTGCGCGACCCGGTGCTGGGGCGTCGCCATTCCACGTTGTGCCGGATGCTGGGCCGCGGTGCTGCTGCCCTGCTCGCGACGGGTCAGCAATCTGCGCCACCAGCTCACTCGGCCGTTCAGCGCCTGCCGGACCTGCCAGTTGCTCTCGGCCAGTTGGGCAATCTCGCGCTCCCGCTGATCGTTCAGGATCTGGAACGTGTAGTCATTCATGCTCATTTCCGCCTCCTTGTTGTCCTTAAACACCATGATGTTTCTAAGGCGTGGAGGCCCAACACGTGGAGATTACGTATCTTTTCGACCGGCTACGGTCTGAGGTACCTAAGGTGCCTTAGACGTCCGACTTTTCAGGAAACGGGTACAACTACAGATGTGCCGAGGTTGAGAAGGGTTTCACCGCGAGATCCAGGATGGACCCGGCGGCGCGCCGGGAAGGGATTCATCTACCTGGACGACTCCGGGAACCGCCTCACCGCTGAAGAGAGTCAGCGTTGCAAGCTCCTGGTCATTCCGCCGGCGTGGGAACAGGTGTGGATCTGCCCCGTACCCAACGGGCACCTGCAGGCGGTCGGTGTCGACGACGCCGGCCGGCGGCAGTACCTCTACCACGAACAGTGGCGGCTCCAGCGTGATCGATTGAAGCATGACAGGGTGCTTGAGGTCGCCGCCCGGCTCCCGTCCGCGCGACGGGCCGTGGCAAAGCATCTCCAGCTGGAGGGAATGCCCTACCAGCGTGCGTTGGGAACGGCCTTCCGGCTTCTCGATCTCGGTTTCTTCCGGATCGGCGGCGAGGCGTACGCGGAGATCAACAACAGCTACGGTCTGGCCACGATCCAGAAGGAGCACGTCACGATCGAGGCTGGGGCGGTGATCTTCAACTACGTCGCAAAGTCCGGCCAAGAGCGGTACGTGGCACTCGCTGATGATCTTGTTCTGCGAGCCGTCGGGGACCTGCTGACACGCGAGGGCGGCGGGCCAGAACTCCTTGCCTACGAAGATGGAGGGCAGTGGCGCGACGTCAGCTCCAATGACATCAACAGCTACCTCAAAGACCTGCTCGGCGACGAGATGTCGGCCAAGGACTTCCGTACCTGGCACGGCACGGTGATCGCGGCAGTGGTGCTAGCGGAGGCCAGTGAACGCGCGAGAACTGTCAGCGCCCGCAAACGTGCTGTTTCTGCCGCCATGAAGGAAGTGGCCGGCTATCTCGGCAATACGCCGGCCGTGGCCCGCGCTTCCTACGTCGACCCTCGCGTGATCGATCTCTTCAACGATGGCGTCACCATCTCACCAGCGCTCGCCTCAACAGATGATGATCTTTCGGACGGCACCACACACGGCAAGATCGAGCGGTCCGTGCTGAACCTGCTGGGAGCCGAGCCCAGCCGACCGTGAACGCCTGGCGTCAACCGACTTTGGCGTAGCGCGCGTGGCAGCCCAAGTCAACTCAGGGGCGCTGCCAAGAGCGTTCGGCGTCGACGACCGTCCGGGAGAGCACTGCGGACAGCAGGCTGGCGATACACAGGCCGATCACCATATTGATCACGGCCGCGCAGATCTTGCCCTTCAGGTTCCCGTCCAAGGCGAACGGCAACACCATGGTCGCAACGGTGAAGAGACCAATGATCCACCCGAAGAACACCCGAGGTCGCGGCGTGATCACCGACAGCAAGTGGGCAAGCCCAGTCGCCGCCAAGGCCAGCACGAACGCCGTGATGGCGTAATTCACGGGGAAGGAATCGGTGATGCGAAGCAGCGGCGGCTCGACAAGCTTCACGTCCAACAGGTCACGGCAGATCAACACGCCAACGCTGGCTACCAATGCGGCCACGACCGCGGTGGCCAGCCCGCCGCCCCATAGCCGTGGGGCGTCGATCATGACTCGCTTCTCCGAAACCGGTTCGGGCGTGTAGGCGGTTGACATCCATCCTCCTCAGTTGTGGGCGGCCGGCCCTGTGCGTGTGTAGCTACCGATCTTGGCTTGCAATCAAGGTCTCGAGCAACTCGATGTCCTGTCGCGCCAGCCAGGTCTCCTCGAGCGGACTGCCGCCAGCTCGTTGGATCGCGGCACTCAGCGGAGCGGCCCAGATGTGTTCGATGAGTGCGACAGCCGCGGTACTGCCCATGGGTATTGCATCGGCGAGTGACCACGTGGAGGCTGATTCGATCTTGGTGGCGTCCGGTTCTGCTGCAACATTGTCTGGCGGTGCGACCGCGTCGGCCGGCTGGCCAAGAACCTCGGCCGCGAGCCCGCCAAGATCAGCAGCGAATCCGTCTGGTGGTTCCAGCGTCTGCAGCGTGCCGTCCTCGCTGCGGGAGACGAGGAGTACGTCGATGAGTCGGACGATTCCGGCCTCTCGTAGCCGCGAAAGCTCCGCCAGTACCTCACCGGAGAACGTCGGCCGGTCGAAACCGACAACCAGCACCTGCACTGGCCCGATCACGTGATCACCCGCGCACGCAGCTCCTGGAACTCCGCCTGCGTGATCACCCCCGCTGCTAGCAGGTGCTGCAGCGACAGCTCTGCGTCGGGCTGTGTCGTTGCTGCAGAATCGGTCCCTCGGGACGGGACGGGCTGCCGCGCGAAGCTTCCGCCCGCCGTGGTGAGGTGAGGATAAGACGGCGGTGGCGCAGTCGGATGGGACGCCGCGTACGCCTGCGCCGGCGAGAACCGGCCGCCGTAGTAGGGCACGGCCCCGGTCATTCCAGCACGTTGCAACTGCTTGGGCACCAAGAGCATCGGGACGCCTCCTCCGCCGGGTGAATCTACTGTACGGACCCGGCACCTGCACGAAGGCAAGGCGGGCGGTCGGCGCATGGCCTTG
>DATLPF010000070.1:0-10621 GCA_035535875.1 Propionibacteriaceae bacterium | reverse complement strand
GCCTTCCTGCTTGCCACGGTGATCATCGACCTACCGCTGGCCGTGTTGATCGCAGCCCTGGTCGTCATGGTGGGCGCGGTAGGCCTGATCTTCCCGACGGCGAATGCGCTGGCGATGGCCGATTATCCAGATCTGGCCGGTACCGCATCCTCCCTGCAGGGCCTCAGCCAATTCGTCTTCGGCGCGGTAGCGGCTCCGCTCGTCGGCATCGCTGGTGAGCATACGGCGCTGCCACTCGGCATCGTCACCACTGCCGTCAGCATGTGCGCCATGGCTAGCTTTGTGAGCCTGGTACTTCCGGTCGTACGGGCCCGGGTCAAACAATCACCGATGTCGCGCGCGTCGTGACTCCTCCAAAGGCACAGCCACAACCGGGCAGGTCATGTGGCTCAGGCAGTGGTGTGCCACCGGACCCGAGACATCACCTGTCCAGTCCGGATTCGTACGCGTCCCGATCACCAGAAGATCGGCACTGGCGGCCTCGGCCACCAGTACGGCTCCGGCGTCTCCTTCAGCAAACTGCAACTGCCAGCCCGGCTCCGGCGACGCCTCCTCGAAGACGCGTCTGATGCCTCGTCGGTAAGGGCCGCGCACCTGCTCCTCCGGGAGACGGCCGTCCTCGCCGACCTGCTCCGACCCGAACGCCTCGATGCCGATCGGCCAGTCGATCACGTGTACCGCGCGTACGGCGGCACCGGTAAGGCGGGCCTGACTCGCGGCCCAACGCAGCGCTGCGCGGGCCGTCGGTGTGTCGTCCAGGCCAACCACAATCCGCTGCGGCTCGCCGCGATCGATCGGCCGAGCGGCCAGGCGACGGTCACTGAGCGGCGACACGGTTGATGCGCTCATCATCACCTCTTTTCCTGAGCTGCTCGCGCATCGCGCTCTATTTGATTGCGCACTTCTGCTCGCTGCGATGTTCGCGACGCTGCAGCTTGACGGGGGTTTCCCGGCCGCTGGGCGCGTGTGATGATCGGGCCCACCGGCTCCCTATCCACTCTGTCGATTCGAGACGTTGATGAGCAGAGGCGAAAGTCCCCGAATCGCAACCACGCGCCCTAAGCAGCCAGGCCCCTGGTGGCGCTCGTACCAACGGCAGTGGCTGGGGCGCGACCTGCTCGCCGGAGTGACCGTGGCGGCATACATGGTGCCGCAGGTCATGGGCTACGCCGCTATCGCCGGCCTCCCGCCGATCACTGGCCTATGGGCGAGCCTGCTGCCACTCGTCGTATACGCGCTGATGGGCTCCTCCCTACAGCTGTCGCTCGGGCCGGAATCGACCACTGCCCTGATGACCGCGACCGCGCTGGCCGCGATGTCCAACGAGGACCCTGACCAGCTGGCAGCGGCGGCGGGTGCGCTCGCCATTGCGACCGGCCTCGTCTGCATTGCCGCCCGGCTGCTGCGCGCTGCATACCTGTCCACCCTGCTGTCTCGGCCGATCCTCAGCGGATATTTGCTGGGCGTCGCCGTGCTGATGGTGGCCAGCCAGCTCGGACATCTCACCGGCCTGCCCGTTCCTCATGGCTCCGTGCTGGCACAGCTCGGATATGTCTTCACGCACGTGTCCCAGATCAATCTGGCGACCGTGATCATGGGCGCGGCCTGCTCGTGATCCTCTTCGTCGGTGGGCGCGTGTTTCCGCCCCTGCCGTGGACCTTGATCGCCATGTTGCTGGCTGCCGCCGTCGCAAGCCTCGCGCACCTCGAGCGATACGGCCTTGAGCTCGTGGGTCCGATTCCGGCCGGCTGGCCAAAGTTGTCACTGCCCACGGTGAGCTGGGCCGAGGCTGCCTCCTTGCTGCCGGCCGCACTGGGACTGGCGGTGGTCGGGTATTCGGACACCGTGCTGACTGGCCATGGCTTCGCCGCCAAGACCGGCGATCGGATCAACCCCAACCGCGAGCTGGTGGCCCTCGGGGTCGCCAATGTTGCGGCCGGGCTCAGCCAGGGCTTCCCGGTCAGCGCTAGCGCCAGCCGTACCGCAATCGCTCACAGCCTGTATGCCCGCACCCAGCTCTGCTCGCTGGTCATGGCAGCTGTGGTCGCGCTGACCATGGCCTTCGGTCGGCCGATCCTTGCAGCGTTCCCCTGGGCTGGCCTAGGTGCAGTGGTCGTGTACGCAGCCACGAGGATGGTCGACATTGGCGAGCTGCGCCGAATGGCGAGCTTTCGCCGTAGCGAGGTCGGCTTGGCGCTGGCCACCGCGGTCGCCGTGGTCGCTCTCGGGGTGCTGTGGGGGATCGTCGCAGCAATCGCGTTGTCTCTTGCAGAGCTGCTGCGTCGCATTGCCAGGCCCCATGACGCTCTGCTGGGCTATCTGCCGGAACAGGCGGGGATGCACAACGTACGCGACCGCCTCGGTGGGCGGCAGGTGCCTGGCCTGGTGATCTATCGCTACGACTCGCCGCTGTTCTTCGCCAATGCCACAGATCTGGTCGAACGCGCGCTGCGTGCGGTCGACCAGGCGGAGCCACCGGCGCGATGGTTCGTCCTCGACGCCGAGGCCAATGTCAACCTGGACCTCACGGCCGCCGACGCCCTCGAAGAGCTCCGCGCCCGGCTGGACGATCGGGGCATCGTCTTCGCGACCACACATCTGCGAACCGAACTGCGTGCGGCCCTCACCACGACCGGTTGGGTCGCGCGGGTGGGCACCGATCACCTTTTCGCAACCTTGCCGACGGCGCTGGCGGCGTACGAGCAATGGCTTCGCGACCACCCGCCCCGCCGCAGCAACAGATGATCAAGCGCCGCTCGTCGCCCGGGACCAAGGTCCCGATGATTGACGATCAATGGTCATGATCTTCGAGGCCGCCGCCCCGGGAGATGGCAACTGATCGGAGGCACAGCTGCTGGTTGTCGGCGGTCGCCCACCGCGGACTAGCGGTTGGCGGTCGCCCACCGCGGACTAGCGGTTGAGCAAGCGGATCGGCGATCCTTTGGTCGAGCAGACGCCAATCCGCTTGGCCAGTCAAATGAGTGCCTGAGAGACCTAGTCCACGAGCCGCTCGATGGGTAATGCTGGGAGGAACCGTATGGCGCCCGTACAGCGGCAGGCGACTGAGTACTGCGGTGCCCGTTGTGCGGACGGCACGATTCACCGAGACACTCAGGAGGACACGATGAAGGCGGAAGTCGGCGATCGGATCGTGGTGGCCTCGGGCACGCTGCACCGACCGATTCGAGACGGCGAGATCCTGCAGACCGGAGCAGACGGCGGCGGCCCGTACCTGGTGCGATGGTCCGACAGCGGCAACGAGAGCCTGTTTTTCCCTGGCCCCGACGCGCATGTGGAGCATGTCAAGCGGGAGAACGGCGGTACCGGCGGCCAACAGAGTTCAGCGTCGTCGCCTAGCGAGCCGACCAAGAGGTGGCGGGTCGACATCTACCTCTACGAAGATCAGGACTCAACGGCGGCGAACGCCGTGCTGCACAGTGACGTGCCGGCGCCACTCGACGTGCGGGGTGAGGCTCGTCGCAGCCCGGCCGATCCGGACATGCCGACGGTTGGCGACGAGGTGGCGGCGGCCCGTGCCTTGCGGCAGCTCGCCGACCGGCTGCTGGAGATGGCCTCCGGTGATCTTTCAGATGCCGAGGGCCATCCCGTTTCACTGAGCAGCTGAGTCATCGCACGTCGACGGAGCATCCACGATCACGGCTCGGTGGTGATCTTGGTTTCCGAGGTGCCCGCACCGTCAGGATGACCCTCAGCATCGCCTTGCGGCGTGATCATGACTGGGCAGGGCGCCTGATCAATCAGATGCCGGGTCAGCGTACCGAGTCCAATCGAGGCCAGATGAGCGTCACGGTGCCGCTCGACCACTAGCAGCTCGGCGTGCTCGCACTCCTGCAGCAGCCCGTCCTCAATAACACCTCTGACGGTGCGGGCATGGAACTCCACGTCTGGATGAAGCTTGGCCACTTGGGCTACGGCTTTGGCCAGAAGGGAGTCGGCCCATTTGGTCGCCTCCGCCAGCTCTTCCTCATCCGGGTCGATCCAGCCGCCGTAGGTGGGCGAGAACGGCAGGTCCCAGACATAAACGGCTATCAGCGGGCACTTTCGTGCGACCGCCTCCGCCACGCCTACCTCCAGCGCCCGGAGCCCAGATCGCGGCGCGACGCCGACAACAATGCCGCGCCTCGACTCGATGTCAGATTGATCCCGCCTGGCGATGATCACCGGACATGCCGCTTGGGCGGCGACAGTGTGTGAGGTGGTGCCAGTGAAGACGCGGCTCAGCGTAGACGAGCTCCGACGCTGCAGGATCAGCGCGGCAGCCGTCTGCGATTCCTGAACCAGCGCATCGACGCCGGTCTGCGGTACAGCCTCAAAGCTGATCCGCGTGCTGGGATCCACCATCGAAGACAGCACAAGCCCAGCTTCCTGAAGCAGCTGGCGACCGCGTGTCAGGTGACGCTCGACGGCCACGTCCCCGGTCGCGATCGACAGCCGCGGCAGGCATCCATGGACCAGGGTGATCGAGGTATCCCGCTGCCGACACATGCGCGCGGCGAGGCCGAGCGCGGCGCGGTAGTGGTCAGGACCGCTGTCCCCGATACCGACGATGATGAGATCCGCTGCCCGCTCGTTGCCGGCCGGCTTCCCCCGCGCCGCCTCACTATCGCTCGGGTCGGAGCTCCCACCCAGCCGCGAGTAGTCGATCACCTGATCACCTCCTCAGTCGCCAAGACCGCCCACGCCCCATGATCGCCCCCGCCCGCATGTCTGAGGCATAGGCTGAACCGGTGCTGACGCCTGACCCGGCGACGGATTCTTTGCCGGAGCCCACTGGACCACATTCGGTGGGCCGGGTGTCGTATGACTGGGTCGACCCTGCCCGGACCGAGATCTACGCGGCCAACTCGGAGGATCGCCGCGAGCTGGTCGCCTTCGTCTGGTACCCGGCCAAGCCGCAACCGGCCGTCGAGTTCGCACCTTACCTTCCCCGGGCGTGGGCACCGGCCGCCGAGTTCCTCGGGCTCAACCTTGCGGGCGTGCGCTCACATGCGATCCCCGAGGCTGCCGTTGCGGCTGACAATGCTGCGTATCCGGTGCTCCTGCTGTCACCCAGCGGTTTCCCGCCGCTGCTGCTGAGCGCGATCGCGGAGGAGCTCGCCAGCCACGGCTTCGTCGTGGTGGGGGTGAATCATACGTACGAGACGACGGTGACGGCGTTCGCTGATGGTCGGGTGGTGCCGATGAACCCGGCAGCCATTGGTGGGGCGCTGGGACCGCAGACCGGTTTATACGAGGAGGTTTTCGGCCAGCGAGAGTCGGTGTGTGAATACAAGGCGGCCGACCTCGCCTCGGTAGCCGGACAGCTCGAGCGGCTGAACGCCGATCCGACCGAGCATTTGGCGGGTCGGCTGGACTTGGCGCGGGTCGCTGCCCTCGGGCACTCCTTCGGGGGCGACGCGGCGCTCGAGTGGTGCCGAACCGACCAGCGTTGCCTGGCCGCGGTCAACCTGGATGGTGCGCTGTGGAGTGAGGTGGGTCGGGTCGGGCTCGACCGTCCTGCGATGCAGGTGCTGGCCGAGCATCGGGAGTTCGCCGTGACGGGTGAGGAGGCGGTCAAGGCCGGCGCGGCGCCGAACGTCGACTGGTTCGAGGCGGAGAAGGCGATCACCTTCGGCGGGTGGCGTACCGTCCAGGCGCGCGCCCAGCCCGGCTACACCGTGCAGGTCCGCGGGGCGACCCATCTGAGCTTCATGGATGTTCCTTTCCTGCCAGTAACGGATACGTCAATCGTCAAGCCCGCGCTCGCGGCAGCCCGCATCGAACCGCAGCGGATGTGGCGTATCACCTGCGACCTGCTGCTCGCGTTCTTCGCTAGGCACCTCAACGGTGAATCTGCGCCGCTGCTGGACGGACTTGCAGACAATTACCCGGAACTGACCGTCGGTCCACCCTGAGTGTCAGCACTTCTTCCCTCGAAACCACACGCTAGACGGCGGCCCACCCATGGACTCACGCCCAGCAGCGTCCGTCGATCCTCGGCTGGAGTGAAGTTTCGCGGCGCCGATGCGAGAGGATTCAGTGCAACAGGCAACTTGTGAAAGGCGTGGCCATGACCAGCGCCAGCGAAACACCCGTCGATCTTCCGACTCCAGCACCACGAGCGTTGGAAGTCGAGCAGAACGGCATCAACTCGATCAGCGTCGGCGAGCATCGCGGCAAGCCGCGAGAGCTGTTCTGGCCCTGGTTCGCCGCAAACATATCCGTACTGGGGATCAGCTACGGAGCCTTTCTCCTCGACTTCGGCATCTCATTCGCCCAAGCGGTCGTTGTCGGCGTGGTCGGCATCATCGGTTCGTTCCTGCTCTGCGGCCTGGTTTCCCTCTCCGGCAAGCGCGGGCACGCACCCACCATGACCTTGAGCCGCGCCGCGTTCGGGATCAACGGCAACCGGGTCCCCTCTGCCATTTCCTGGCTGCTCTTGGTTGGCTGGGAGACCGTCCTTGCGGCCCTTGCAGTGCTGGCCACAGCAACCGTCTTCACCAGGCTGGGATGGGAGAGCGGATTTCTCGACAAGGTCGTCGCGCTTCTCCTGGTGGCCGCCCTCATCGTGATCGGCGGGGTTCTCGGCTTCGAGTTCATCATGAAGCTGCAGATGTGGATCACCGTGATCACTGCTGTGCTGACTGTGATCTACGTGATCTTGGTAGCTTCCAACATCAACTTCGCCACGCTTGCCGCATTGCCGGCTGGCCCGATTCCGCAACTGATCGGCGGCTTCGTGTTCATGCTGACCGGCTTCGGGCTCGGCTGGGTCAACGCCGCCGGCGACTACTCCCGCTACTTGCCCCGGCACGCCTCAAGCGGCGGCGTCGTCGGCTGGACCACCTTCGGCGCGTCACTTGGTCCAGTCGTGCTGTTGATCATCGGTTTGATGCTCGCGGGCTCGTCGCAGGAGCTGCGTGACGCCGTGGCTACCGACCCAATCGGCGCGCTGACGACTTTGCTGCCGACCTGGTTCCTGGTGCCGTTCGCGCTGGTCGCGGTGCTCGGCCTGGTCGGCGGTGCTGTCCTCGACATCTATTCCTCGGGCCTCGCGCTTCTGAGCGCCGGGCTACCGGTGCCTCGATTTGTCGCAGCAGCTATCGACGGCGTCTTGATGATCGCCGGATCCATCTATTTGGTGTTCATCGCCGACAACTTCATCGGACCGTTTCAAGGCTTCTTGATCACCTTGGGCGTGCTGATCGCGGCCTGGTGCGGCATCTTCCTCGGCGACTTCGCCCTGCGTCGTCAGCCGTACGCGAGCTCAGAGTTGCTGGACCCCCATGGCCGGTACGGCAGCGTCCGGATCGGGTCCCTGGTGTTGCTGGTGATCGGTGCTGTGGTCGGCTGGGGCCTGGTCACCAATTCCTTCGCGGATTGGCTCGCATGGCAGGGATACCTGCTCGGCCCCCTCGGGCTGGGCGGTCGGGAGGGTTCCTGGGCGTACGCGAACCTCGGCGTCCTCGCGGCGCTTGTGATCGGGTTTGTCGGCACGCTCGTGCTGGGCCGCCGGCCCGTACGAGCACAAGAAGACATGCCGCTCTCTGCCGCCGACCTAGAGGCGGTAGCAGTCGAATGAGCGAGAACGTGCGATTGCCCTCCTCCAGAGATCTTGCGGCCCGCTGGCTGATGATCATCGATATGCAACGGATCTTTGGCGAACCGATCAGCGAATGGGCCACGCCGGGCTATGCATTGGCCGCAGCTGGGATCCAGCGGCTGCTGGGCGCATTCGACTCCCGTGTTTGTTTCACACGGTTTGTGCCTCCGGAGCAACCGACTGGCAGTTGGATCGCCTACTACGAGCAGTGGCCCTTTGCCCTCGACCCCGCGAACACGCCGCTGTATGAGCTCAGCGATGAGTTCGCATCGATCCCGGCAAGCACGCTCGACCGGACGACCTTCGGTAAGTGGGATGCCGAGACCGACCAAGCGCTCGGACACCCCGGGGAGATCGTGCTTGCCGGCGTCACCACCGACTGCTGCGTACTCTCGACCGCGCTGGCGGCGGCCGATGCCGGCGTACACGTCATGGTGGTTGCGGATGCATGTGCCGGGATCACCGAAGCGGACCACCAGCGCGCCCTTGACGCCATGGCGCTCTACAGCCCACTGATCGACATCGCCGAGGCTGACACGGTCCTCGCGTCCCGGGCCGCATGAGCACGGCAAGCGACCGGGCCCGTGGCGCCCTTTATGGTCTTGCGATTGGCGACGCACTGGGCATGCCGACGCAGTTGATGTCACATGAAGAGGTCTCAGACTGCTTCGGCGTGTTGGATGGATTCCGGGAAGCCCCGGCGGACCACCCGATCGCAGCCGGGCTGCCGGCTGGGTCGATCACTGACGATACGGAGCAGGCATTGCTGCTGGCCGACGCCCTACTCATCGGCGGCGGACACCTCGATACCGAGGATCTCGCTCGCCGGCTGGTGGCCTGGGCAGAACGCGCGCGGGAACGGGGATCGCTGGATCTGTTGGGGCCGTCAAGCAGCGCCGTAGTGGCGGCCGCGGTGGCCGGTGCCCCACTGGATGAAACACGTTTCGGAGCGACCAATGGGGCAGCGATGCGGATTACCCCGGTCGGTTTGATGATGTCCACAGATGATCTTGACGCGCTTGTTGATCTTGTTGTGGAGGCGTCCCGGGTGACTCATCACACCGGTGTGGCGATCGCTGGTGCGGCGGCGGTTGCAGCCGCTGTCAGCGGCGGCATCGGCGGTGCATCCGTCGCTCAAGCCACGACGCTCGGCATCCGAGCCGCCGAGTTGGGCTATCAGCGGGGTGAATGGGTTGCCGGGGCGGTAGTCGCCCGCCGGATCGCATGGGCGATCGGGCTGGTGAACCCTGATGATCATGATCGCTCCCTGCGAGACATCGTTGAGTTGATTGGGACCAGCCTGGCGACACAGGAATCGGTACCAGCTGCCTTTGCCGTGCTCGCGTTGCATCCCGACGACCCGTGGCAGGCCTGCCTGACAGCCGCCTCGCTCGGTGGCGACAGCGACACGATTGCTGCGATGGCTGGAGCCATCGCAGGTGCCTGTCATGGTATCGATGGCTGGCCTCCGGACGCGGTCCGAACGGTAAGCGAGACCAACAACTTGGATCTGGACCTGGTCGCCGAGAAGCTGCTGGCACTCCGCGCCGGTCCATGATCACCCGACTGGTCAGCCTCGGCAACGTGATCATCGACCCAACGCATCGCGGATCTGGCTGCCGGCGACGCCGTCTGACACTATGACGAACGTGAAGATCATGTTCGCCTCGCTCGGCGCGTACGGGCACCTGTACCCGATGATGCCGCTTGCGCTGGCCTGCGCGGATGCCGGTCACGAGGCAGTGATCGCAACCGGACCGCCGTTTCTGGGACAGCTGCCGCTGCCGACCGTTCCCGGGTATCCGCCCAACCTCGAGCTGGACTGGGCGATCCAGGAGGCGAGGCGACGCCATCCCGATCTGCATGATCAGGACTTCAGCATGGCCATGTTCGCTGATGTGACGGCCGAGTTCGCTATCCCGACGATGATCGAGCAATGTGAGCGGATTCGCCCAGATCTGGTGGTCTATGAGGGTATGCACACCGGCGCTGGGGTGGCGGCGAGTGTGTTGGGGATTCCGGCCGCGGCGTACGCGATTGCGCTGGCGAGCTTCATCTATAACTACCTGCATTCCGCGACGGTTGACTACCAACGCGACACCTGGCTGCAGCGGAATCTGACACCCCCAGAGGGCAACGGCCTGCTGGCTGCGGCGCTGATCAACCCCGCGCCACCGACCGTGCGGCAGACCGACGGAAGCCGGGTTCCGACGATTCCCATCCGATCGGTGGCCTACAACGAGTTCAGCGCTGGAGTGCCGGCATGGCTCAATGGTCCTCGTTCCCGGCCGCGGATCTACCTCACCCTCGGCACAGTGTCATTCGGCGCTGTCGAGGTGCTCAGCCGCGCCATCGCTGAGATCGCACCGCTCGATGTGGACGTGCTGGTGGCGGTCGGGCCTGAAGGTGACCCGGCAGCGCTCGGCGAAGTGCCGGCCAATGTGCATGTCGAGCGGTTCGTGGCCCAGTCCGCGGTGCTGCCCCTGGTCGACCTCATCGTGCACCACGGCGGCACCGGCACCGTACTCAGTGCACTCGAAATCGGATTGCCGCAGCTACTCCTGCCGCAGGGTGCTGACCAGTTCTTCAACGCCGACCTCCTGACGACCACAGGGGCCGCTCGGGCCTTGCCGAACGACGCGCAGCAACCGGGCGCGATCACAGAAGCCGTGCAGGCGCTCCTCGGAGACTCACCGGAGCGGGAGACTGCCGCTCGGGTGCGCGATGAGATTGCTGCGATGCCCTCGCCGGCCGAGGTGGTGCCCGCGCTTGTCGAGCTGGCTTGAGATGCAGCCGGTGAAGGCGGTCGTCCTAGATCTACTTCCGATCTTCCATCCGGAACCCGACCTTGAGTGTGACCTGGAAGTGCTCGATCTCACCGTCCTCGAGGTGCCCGCGGATCTCGGTGACTTCAAACCAGTCCAGGCCGCGCAGCGTCCGCGCAGCGCGCTGCACTCCGACGCGGATTGCATCGTCGACTCCCTCGGTGGAGGTGCCGACAATCTCGGACAGTCCGTA
>DATLPF010000069.1:0-10346 GCA_035535875.1 Propionibacteriaceae bacterium | reverse complement strand
CTGGATGGTGCCCGACCAGTTCTCAGCTGTGAGCTTGGTCTCCAGGCCTGCCAAGTGTTCATCTTGACGGCTCACGAACCGGCGCTGCACCACGGTGGTCCGCCGCCCCTGGGCGTCTTGCCAGGTAAAACTGCGGATGAGCGTTCCATGTTGCATGTCGAGTTCAAGGCGGTGGTCTTCGACGCGGGGCTGCTGCATGTCGAACCACGGACTACCACCGGAGATGCGAAATTGCAGTGGTAGCCAGTTGGGGACGTTGACCAGGTCCTCGTTCTCCACTTGACGGCCTGCGACTTCGCTGACCAGCCGGTTGTAAAGGCCGGCCACGTATGTGGCCGGGTAGTTGGCGTCGTCGGCTTTCGCCTCGGGTAGCGCGCCACGAGTCATGAAGTAGCCGTTGCCCAGCGCACCCAGCGCCTCCCGCAGCCCTTGCCGTTCGGGGTCGTAGCCGTCGTATACCAGGGTCCATACGTCCGGTGGCCGCTCGGTGTATCGCCGTCGGATCTCCTCGGCGGCCTGCCGTTCCTCCAATCGACCCTCGATGAGCGTGGGAAGGGAGATGTCGTCCAAAGTGGTGACAACGAGGTCGGCTCCGGCGTCGGTCAACTGTTGCTCGTCGCCGAGACGCGCCACGCCGATCGCCGCCATGCCGCCAGCCTTGGCTGCCTGCACGCCACTCGTCGCATCCTCGACGACGAAACACACCTCAGGTGAGAGTCCAAGTTCCTCCGCAGCCGTCAGGAAGATCATCGGATCGGGTTTCCCGCGGGGGAAGTCACGGCCGGAGATGTCGGCGTCGAACAGCTCCTCCAAGGTCATCCCATCGTGCACGAAGCCGTAGTCGAGGCGTTGCTCGGCAGCGAAGGTGTCAAGCCGAATCCGTTCCAGAAACAGCTTGGCATTTTTCGATGAAGACGCCGCAGCCACACGAAACCCGCTGTCCTTGACAGCGAGGATGAACCGCAGTGCATCGGGAAAGGCCATAAACCGGCCCTGCTCGATGAGCTGGACGACGTGCTCCTGCTTGGCGGCCGCGTACTGTTCGATCCGCCGATCCACGTCGGGCACCCCGAAGTACTCAAGCGCGGCCCGAGCGCCGGCAAGCCGTGGCTTGCCGGCCATGACCTGCTGATACACCTGTGTGGTAAACCGCTCGGCCGTCCAGCTAGTTTGATCACGGATGTCGCGCCAGTCACCCTCCATCAGCTCCTGGAGGGCCTCACGCCACGCCAGCTCGTGTGGCGAGTCGACGAGCACACCGTCAACGTCGAAGATCGCACCTTGATATGGCATGAGTCCTCACCCGTCCCTAAGAGGTTTCTGGGTCGAGGTCGTCCTCCCCCGAGGACTCGTATACGGGGTTAGCCGTCGTCAGAGCCAGCGACGACTTGATATCGCCCAGTCAATTTAGTGCCGGGGCGATTGGAGCGGCAAGACCCTAAGTGCCGACCGCCGCAGCTTGCCGGAGGCGCAGCCGACGCATCGAGCAACGGTCACTTCACCCGCTTGGTATCTGGACTGGAGACATTTGGCCATGAGCCTGCTGCTCATCATCGAGTGCATCAAAGAGCAGGTTGAGCCCTTACACCATGGTGGGTGAGCGGCGGGGCGGACCTACTGGTACGGAAATCTGTGGGGGGAGTCCGTCGGGCATAGCTATCAGCAGCCTGGAAATGACCTCGCCTGCGTTGTCGCCCCAGCTAGGACGCCCGGGATTACGATGGCATCAGAACGAAATCCGCGGCGACCGTCGCCGCAAGCGGTCCGGCCAGCATGGCCGCCGCCGGGCCGCCAAACCTCCAGCAGGCTCCCAGCCCGCTCATGGAGGCGTCGATCAAGATGGCCGAGCAGCTGGCGCCGAACCGCAGGTCAGATCGCGGCAGAATGCACGGATTGGCGGACGAGGGCTTCGACGCGGGGCCGTTTCCTCAAGCTGACGGCGATCACCCACCAGCGCTTCAGCTCGCCGCTCTGGAGCGGGGACGAAGTTCGAAAAGCTCCACGCGATTGCAGAGATCGAGCTGGTCGTGGCGCCTTGGCCATGGTGCACGTGCGTCCGAAACGCCCGTCGATCGCTCCTTTGCGAGAACGTTGGCGTGGGTGCACCGGGCCACTAGGAGCAGCAGGTCGACCGCTGAGGCCCAATTGGCTGGGCAAGCGGTTACCGAGAGGAGGTGACAGATGAGCTATCTGCCAGACGCGTTGAGGCTGGCATCCGGTTGCACTGTTCAAGCCGCCGCGATCTGGCACAGGCACAGTTCGGACAACCGACCCTACGGTCACGGTCACCTACGACCACTAACCCTTGCAATTCATCGTCTCCTGAAGGAGGGAACGCATATGAATGTCTGGTTCATCACCAAGGATCTACTGCTCAATGACCATGCCGCTGTGAAGCCCGGGGAGCCGGGTGGGCGCCCAGCGGACCAGCGGCGCGACGCTCCAGGACGACCCGAGTCGCAGTCGCGTTCCATGAGGGCGGGCTCCATGCATCGCCCAGTCGTCGCGCTCATCGCGCTCGCGGCGGCAGGGGCACTTGCGGCAGGGTGTGGCGGCAACGGCCCAAGCTATGGGGGCTCGGGGGGAGGTCCGTACGGCTCTGGCGGCGCCCCGACGGGCACCGCACCGTCCGGCGTGGCGACGGTCGCGGCCACCAGCACCAAGCTCGGGCAGATCCTGGTCGACGGCAATGGACGCACCCTGTACTTGTTCCAGAAGGACCAGCCCGACCAGTCGGCCTGCGCTGGCGGCTGCGCCTCCGCTTGGCCGCCCGACCAGAGCAGCGGCACCCCCAAGGCGGGGAGCCCCGTCCAGGCCTCGCTGCTGGGCACGATCAAGCGCAGCGACGGCACTACCCAGGTCACCTATAATCACCACCCGCTGTACTACTACTCCGGCGACAGCGGGGCCGGACAGCAAAATGGCCAGGGCCTGAACGCGTTCGGCGCCCTGTGGTACGTCGTGGCTCCATCCGGCGAAACGGTCACCAGTGCGACCTCCTGACCGGCCCGCCGACCAAGCGCCGCAGCCGTGCCGGGAGAGATAGGTGTTCGCCTGGCGGTTGGGGGGACGCTCCTGCCGCCGGGTAAACCGGCCGATCCGGCCCTGGTTCTTGGTGGAGGGGCTCGGGTTCGGGGGGCTTGGATGGCCCTGGGCTCCGTCGCCGTCGGCGATGGTGGGTTGGCCGTGCAATCACAGCGATCTCGGTCCTCACCGTGATCGGGGAATGCTCTCCGCAGCCGGCCCCATCGGAAAACGATCATCGGGTGACCGGGTTCTGGCGGTTCCTCGCGGTATCTTGACTGTGTCAAGCATTGTGTGCGCCGATGGCCGGGCGGGTTCGTTTGCCGAAGCCTTGGTCAGGCGATCGCGTCCGGCGTCTCCCGCTGAATGAGGCACTTATGAAGCGAGCAGGAACCTCGCGCAAGTCCTCGCTAGGACCCCGCTGCCCGCTGTTCGGCCTCGTCGTGTTGCTGGCAGTTCTCGCCGTAGCAACCGCCTGCGGCTCTGGTTCGGGCAGTGGTGTAGCGACTCCGTCGGCATCCGCGACACCATCGGCGTCGAGCGGTTCGGCCGCTCCCGGCGGTGGGTCGACGGTGGAGATCAAGAACTTCATGTTCACGCCCATGACTCTGACCGTCTCGGTCGGCACCACGGTGACATGGAAGTTCGACGACTCGACGCAACACACCGTCACGGCCAATGACAAGTCGTTCACTTCATCGCCGATGGCGAGCGGCCAGACCTACACCCATACCTTCAACACTGCCGGCACGGTGGCGTACCACTGCTCCATACACCCGGACATGACTGGCATCATCATCGTGAGGTAGGCGGGATGGCCCGGCCCGCCCAAAGGATCGGCGGACGATGTGCACAAGAGCCTGGCCGAGTTCCAAGTCGTTTGACACCTAGCACGACGAGGTCATGGTGGGTCGGGGCAGCGACCAACTACTCGACGAGGCCGATCACTGAAGCATTGCCAAGGCGGGCAGCTCGCAAGCGTCGCCCGGCCGGTACGCAAGATGCTCAGCGTTGAGGCTGCGCAGGAGAAACTACGAGTAGCGGGCGGCGAGGAAATCGCACCTATGCGAAGGCGGAGGAGATTCATTCGATGAGCGTCTCGGAGCGCAACCACCGGATCGTGGTCGCTGGGGCCGGCTATGCCGGGCTGCACGTGGCCATGCGCCTGGCAACCAAGCTGCGCGACAACGTAGGGGTCCAGCTAACGTTGGTCGACCGGCACGACTTCCACCAGGTGATGACCGAGCTGCCACGGGTCGCCGGCGGCACCCGGGCTGCGGACGCCGTCCGAATCCCACTGGACGACGTTGTCGCTCGGGGGGTCCGTTTCATGGAAACGCAAATCACCGGCTTCGACCTGGCCGGCCAGCAGCTGAAGACCCAGGCTGGACCCATCGGCTACACCCGCCTGGTGCTGGCGCTCGGCAGCCGTCCCAACGACTTCGCCATCCCCGGCCTGGCAGAGCGCGCTATCTCGCTGTACTCGGTCGCCGACGCCGAGCGGGTGTGGGCGGCGGTCAACCAAGCTGTCGCCACGGCCGCGACCGCCAAAGATCCCGACCAGCAGCGGCGCCTGGCGACCGTAGTCATCGGTGGGGGCGGCGCCACCGGGGTGGAGCTTGCCGGCGAGCTGGCCGAGATGCTGCCAGAGCTGGCCCGCGGCCATGGCCTGGCGCCCGACCGCCCAGCCGTGATCCTGGTCGAGGCTGGCCATACCATCCTGGCCGGCTCCTCAGCTGCGCTGATCGACAGGGCCACCAGGGTCCTTGCCGACCTGGGTGTCCGGGTGCGTACCAACTCGATGATCGCCGAGGCGATCCCAGCGGGCTTCCGGCTCACCGGTGCCGAGCTGGTGCAGGGCGGGGTGTTTGTGTGGGCCGGCGGGCTGAAGGCGCCGGAGATCGTGATGGGGTCCGGACTGACCGTCGGCCACAACGGCCGCGTCAAGGTCGACCAGTATCTGCGCGCGCTGGATCACCCGGAGATCTACGTAGCCGGTGATGTGGCCTCGGTGGTCGATCCACGATCGGGCCATTGTCTGCCGCCGCTGGCCCAGATCGCCCTGGAGGAGGCCGAAACCGTCGCCCGCAACCTCAACGCGGAGCTGGAGGAAACGCCGCTGGAGGCATTCACCTTCCATGACAAAGGGTTCGTCGTCTCCGTCGGCGCACGGCGCGGCGTGGCTGACATCGGCGGCATCACTACCGGCGGCCGACTCGCTCACCTTCTCAAGGACGCCATCGAGTGGGAGTACCGCCAATCTGTCAAGCACTTGCGCGGATGGGACCCCTTGACCGTGTGACTGCGGCTTAAGACGAGGCGTCCGCACCAAGCGCCAAGAGACGCGCCCTAGTACGGACGGTGTTTGACAGGTAGGCGTCAAGCGCGGCGGGCAAACAACCGGCCCGCCCGACATCCGACACCAGCATAAACAGCCCGACACCGCCGCCCAACCGCACCATCACGGGCCTACTTAAAGACTGGGCTAGATGGGGCAAGTGGGGCCTAGATCGAAGGAGGTGGCCCCCCGCTGCTACACCGCCCAATACGCTCGGCGGGCGAGATAGCGCTCGAGACCGTGCCAACTGCCACTGAGGATCACAGTCAGGACTGCAGGAAGGCCAGTAAGTCAGCGTTGATCGTCTCGGCCTCCGTAGTCGGCGAACCGTGCGGGAACCCTGCGTAGGTCTTCAGTGTCCCGTTCTTCAGGAGCTGTGCGGACAGCGGTGCCGAGTCAGCGTAAGGGACAATCTGGTCGTCGTCGCCGTGCATCACGAGCACGGGCACCGAGATCTTCTTGAGGTCCTCAGTGAAGTCGGTCTGGGAGAAGGCAACAATGCCGTCGTAGTGTGCCTTCGCTCCGCCCATCATTCCCTGGCGCCACCAGTTCTCGATAATTGCTTCCGATGACTGCACGCCAGGTCGGTTGAAGCCATAAAAGGGTCCCGACGGCAGCGCTCGGTAGAATTCCGACCGGTTCGCGGCTAGCTGTGCCTGAAGGTCGTCGAACACACTCTTCGGAAGACCGCCAGGGTTGGCGTCGGTCTGGACCATGAGCGGCGGCACGGCACTGATCAACACTGCTTTCGCGACGTGACTTTCACCGTGTCGGGCTATGTAGTGCACGACCTCGCCGCCACCGGTGGAATGCCCAACGTGAACGGCGTCTTTGAGATCGAGATGGGCAGTCAGCGCAGCCAGGTCGTCAGCGTAGTGATCCATGTCGTGACCGTCGCCGGTCTGCGTGGAGCGTCCGTGCCCACGACGGTCATGGGCAATGACGCGATAACCGTGCTGGAGAAAGAACAACATCTGGGTGTCCCAGTCATCGGCCGAAAGCGGCCAGCCGTGGCTGAAGACGATCGGTTGGCCCGAGCCCCAGTCCTTATAGAAGATCTCGGTGCCATCGGTCGTAGTGATCGTTCCCATGCTCTGCCTCCCATGCATCCGGGTGACGCCGTAACGTCGCCGCGCTGTCAGCCTAGCGAAGTCGCGCGTCGAGTCCACCCCGACTACGACTGCATGGCCTTCGTGCCGAGCCGATCGGCAACGGCATCCCCCGGCACGGTGGCCATTTCGGCCTCCGATTCGGCTCCGACGCCCTTGACCGCGCCCCCGCTGCTGGCGAAGACTTCCACCGCTCCGCCGCCGAGCGCGGAGATCAGCCGGTGCAGGTCGTCCCCGTGCTGCTGCACGCCTCACAGCCGATGGGCACGAGTTCCGCTGATGTGCATATCGTCGTGGATCCCGTTGACGCCGAGGTAGCGGCGGAGGGCGGCCGCCAGACTGCCTCGCTTGTGTTCATCGCAGGCGGGTTCCGCCGGCCACAACGGCTGCTGGGTGAGCCAGCTCGTCTGGGTCCTCGCGAGGGTCGTGATAGTAGGTGACGATATCTGCGGTGCCTACGGTGCCGATGAACCGGCGAGGCCAGACACTGGCAGCTGCCAGCGCGTCTTCCGGTTTGAGGCCCATTTGTGATAGCAGCGCCACCTCCTGGTGGATCGAGCCAGTCACGTCGGTGCCGGCAAGCACCGGCACTCCGAGACTGACGGCAAGAGGCAGCAGCTCTGCGACTCGCGAGCGGCCCTCCTGCAGCCTCTGCCGCCGACCGGGCATCCTGTCCGGGGCGTTCAGGAGGGCGAGTAGGGCGCTGACGGTCGGTGTCCACGCGGTCCCACGGTCCGCCATGTCACTGATAGCGCGGTCGTCCAGCCCAAAGCCGTGCTCGATGGAATCCACACCCGCCGCAACCAGCCGGCCTGCGTCCGTCAGCGTCGAGTGCACCGCCACTCGGGCGCCGGCACCGTGCGCCGCGGCAACGAGGCGCCCGATGGCGTCGATCCGGTAGGTCGGCTCGGCGTCGGTCCCGCCTGCCAGATCAGGGAAATCGGCGATCACCTTGACCCACGTCGCCCCCCTGCCGATTTCCACGAGCGCACGGTCGACGAGGTCGGCTTCGTCCACCGGCGGCCCGAGCAGGTCCGGGAAGTACCGGCCAGCCGGAGCCAGAAACCGCCCGGCGGCCTGCAGCGCGGGCATGCCCGGCCCGGAGGCCAGGTCGAGCGTCAGGCCGCCCCTGGAGCCGACGTCGCGGACCAGGGTGATCCCGGTCTGCGCCCAGGCAACCAGGTTCGCCCGCGCCGCCTTCGCATCCAGCGCCACCAGGCCTGCCGGCCCGGACCCGACGGCGGGGTGGGCGTGCGCATCGACCAGGCCGGGTAGAAAAAAGCGGCCCGGGAGGAGATCGGCATCGGCTACTGGTCGGTCATCGATCGAGCCCGACGCATCGATCCACCACGACGTCCTCTCGTCGCCGAAGGGCAGCTCGACACCCTGCACCGCCCAGGCCTGCACGCCGCGGTAGCGAAGTGCTCGGGGTGGTCGACTTCGTCTACTTCCGGCGAACGTCATCGATCGCCTCGGCGGCCGGGACAGGTACCGCTGGCAGATGCAGCGGGGCTTGCTGCGGGTCTTTCCAGCCGCCCGGAGCGCATCGCCGTGAGCGGGCAGCAGGTAAACCGCACCGGTTTCGTCACTCTGAGCGCGGCAGGCGCCGATCGCGTGTCCCCGAACCGGATGGCGTCGGGGCTGCGCCGATCGCAGCACAGTTGCCCGCAATATTCGCCAGCACGCCTCCCAGGCTGGCTGCGCCGCCGGGAACCAGGCGGGCCAGGCCCATGGGCCTCGAAAAGGATCGGGAACACCTCCTGATTGTGACCGGAGCGGCGGAGCAGCGGCTGATCGCTCGCGTCGAAACAGGCGGCCACCTTGGGGCGGGGCTTAATTGGTCGGCGGCCGAATCGGCCATAGGTGCCGATGCCGATGATCGGCGGGCCTCCGCCCCAGGGGAGTTCCTTATCGGCCGACAGCGGAGTATGGCCCGAATTCATCGCGGTATGGCTTCGACGCTTCTTCTTCCGTTTCCGCACTCGGCCACTTTCGATGACGACGTCGTTCTCGTATCCCGATCCCTCGACCTCGATAGATGCGAACCGGGGTAGTAGTCGCACCCCGTCACCTCCAGGGGGTTCAGCGGCTGGCGGATCGGCGCCGCGAGATCCAGTCCTCTACACGTTCCCACCCGGCTGCCAGCGCGTCCAGGTTGTGGGGCCGCGGCAGCAGGCGCCAGCCCCCACATGCAGCCTTTGACCTGGGGATCCCAACCGGCCACGTCTACTCATCGACCCGGCCAGAAGGCCACGTACATCACCTGATGAGCAGACGTCCTCAATTCGGCAATTGAGTGCGTCTGCTCTTGGTTCCTTGTCTGGTTGGTCAATAACCAGCTCCTCGTCGGCCTGCGGCCGCGCGCGTTTCACGACGCCGGCTACTCCGCGTGACCCGCAGCACGAAGGACGCCGAGCTACTCGCTGATTGCACGGCGCTTCCCGGTTGCATTGCGGTTGGCTTGGCCGATGGGGTCCAGCAGACCGCGACGTTGAGCCTCGCTATGCTGCGATTGACAGATCCGGAGTCTCGCAATGTTGATACTCGCTGAGGGTACGATCCACCGCCCGGTCGTGGATGATCAGCTGGCGGCGGTACGCGCCTGGTTCGGGCCAATGGTCGACAGCGGCTTTCTGCAGAGTGGCCACGTTGACCTTGCAGGGGAACGTCTGTGGTTGCTGGTCTCCGGCGCCAGTCTCGCGGATGCGAGCCAACGGCTGAACGACCTTCCGGTAGTTCAAGACGGCGCGGTCACGTTCACCATGGTTGCCGTAAACGCGGTCCGCTTCCGGTGAATGCGGGCGCGACGCGAAAGCTTTGTGTCGGCCCCGCTAGGAGGACGCTGAATATTTACGTCCGGTCGAGCCCAGTCAGGGCGGCTGGGCTGACTCGGGCGCGTTCACCGTGTACGGCCGACCGAAGGCTGGCCCACCAGGCGGCACAGCCGGGTCACGTGCCGCACTGTGACGCCCCTGGCGCACCACTCGACCGCTCGCGGACCGACAAGCAGTCATCGATCGTCATTGTCCGCAGCGCCACACCGGCCCGCCTTTCAGTGTCCAGTACCGAAGCGTCGCGCTCACCCAGCGCGGTGAGCACCGCGACCGCCAACCCCTCCAGCCGCCGTTCCCGGTCAGCACATTGCTTCCGCCGCGCCAGCTGTGCATCCAACGCCGACCGACGTGCCGACTGCCTCTGATTGCTGACTCACCGACCACCCTCCGACTCATTCGATCTCCTGTCGCCCGACCGAAGGCGATCCAGCCGCCTCGGCGATCACCTGCCGAGCCCGATCCGCACCACGTACCTCCCGTCCGATTTCAAGATTCGATGTGCCACACAGACCCGTGAATACCCGACCACCGGGCAGGCTGCGGCAGTGTCGGGTGCGGACTCGACGCTGTCGCAGAGACCGATGTTTAGGCGGCTGGGTCGATGATAACTGTGTGGCCGAGGTGCTCGAGCTGGCCGATCAGCCGTCGGGTGTGGGCTTCGTCATTGCGTCGGCTGTGCCAGTCGGCGCCTAGGTCGTGGTAGGGCTCGTCGCGTTTCAGCATCCAGTAGGCCGCGACCAGGATGGAGTGCGCGACCGCGACCTGAGCGCGGCCCATCCCACGCCGTTTGGTCAACCGGGCGTGCTGGACAGCGAGATAATTCTTGCCGTGCATCCGGCCGACCGAGCCGGCGGCCTCGACCAGCATCGCGGTCAACCATTTGTTGCCGTGCCGCTTCCCGGCCGGCATCTGCCGCCCGGCGGACTCGTGCATCGCCGGCGCCACGCCCGCCCAGGCGGCCAGATGCGCGGCGGTCGGAAACCTCGACATGTCGCCGCCGGTCTCAGCGACGATTGTTTCCGCGACTTTAGGTCCGACACC
>DATLPF010000068.1:0-7369 GCA_035535875.1 Propionibacteriaceae bacterium | reverse complement strand
GCATCGATGGACGTAATTTGCTGCACCGGCGAGCTCTCGGTTCCGATTGTCAGTCAGGAAGAGCTACGACGCTCGGCCGCGGACATCCTGGAGCGCACGTGTGCATCGTTGGAGGAAACACATCCGCAACTGACCATCAATACCCGCGTAGCGGATGGGTTGCCGGAACCGGTCCTGGTAGATGCCTCGACCGACGCCGGTCTCCTGGTGGTCGGGTCAACTGGCAGGGGACACCCTCGAATGATGATTCCGGGCTCGACAGCATTCGCAGTTATCGACGGCGCCCAGTGCCCGGTGGCAGTCGTCGGAGGGGCCGTAGCGTGACTACCGAGGGCGAGGAAGCCCTCCGAGCGGTTTAGCCGAGACCGCTCCACTGACCAAGTCATCGACCGTCATACCGACCATCCATGCACTGGCGTCTTTTGGGCCAGCCCGCGCCGATTCTGAGGCTGGATCTGCTCGCTTGGGCTCGGGTCGGCGAGATTTGGTGCTACCACGGATATCGCGGTTGGTCCTGGTCAGCAGAGACTCCCTGACTTGAAGTCACAGTCGATGCGGCCCCACTCGAGCCGGTCGATGCCACCATGCTGCATTTCACGATTCCGGAGGGATCGCGGCTCGCCGGCCTCTATCCTCCGAGTTACGGCTACCAGGTGACGCCGCTGTCAGCTTGATTCAGCGTGATGGGAAGCTGTTCGTGCCGGGGCAACACAGCATTCTGCGAGCTCATGACCAACTCCTGGTTGCCGCCGCCAACCGGGAACGAGCAGCCACTGAGGGTCGACTGCACGCTCTGAGCCAATTCGGGCGGCTAGCCAAGTGGCACAGCGGCAACGGCCATGTGGGTCCAAGCTAACGACGGCGACGACGAACTGCGGAAATGGATGGCAGACCCCATTCTCTAGGGTGGGTCGCGGACGCACACTGGGAGCTGCTACGGGGTATTGGACCTCGATGTGGCGCAGGCTCTGGGAAATCGGAGCGACCGCCGGAATTCTGGCGAGGTACCTTCAAGGTAGCCCTATTGGACGGGAGGCCGTCTTGATGCTGTGGGTCGCGTGGTTGATAGCGGCCGTGGCCTTGGGTGTTGCAGAGTTCTTCACGCTCACCCTGGCGTTTGGTCTGCTCGCTGCGGCAGCGCTCGTCGCCGCGATCGTCGCCGGTGTCGGCGCCTCAGTGCTGGCCCAGGTGCTCGCCTTCGCGATCACGGCTGGAGTTGGACTACTGATCGTGCGGCCGATCGCGAGACGGCAGATGACCCATCCTCCGGTGGTGCGCGAGGGCAGCTACGCGCTGGCTGGGAAGAGGGCGGTGGTTCTGGAGGAGGTTACCGGTACGCAGGGGCTCATCAAGCTCGCCGGGGAGGTGTGGTCGGCGCGTGCGCTCGATGAGGATCAGGTGATCCCAGCAGGGACGCCGGTGGATGTTATGGAGATCGACGGCGCGACGGCGATCGTCTATCCCCGGGAACTTCTGCCATGAGCCTGCGCAGCTGACACGTGGAGGAGATATGGATCTGAACCTTTTAGTGCCGATCATCGTCGTGGCGGCCTTGGTGGTCTTCGTGGTGATGTCAGCCGTACGCGTCGTGCCCCAGGCGCGCCGCTACAACGTCGAGCGGTTCGGCCGTTACCGTACGACGTTGCAGCCGGGTCTGAACTTCATCATCCCGTTGGCGGATCGGATCAATACCAAGCTTGATGTCCGGGAGCAGGTGTTCTCATCGCAGCCGAAGCCGGTGATCACCGAGGACAACCTGGTGGTCAACATCGACACGGTGTTGTACTACCAGATCACCGACCCTCGTGCCGCTGCGTATGAGATCGCGGACTATTTACAGGCCATCGACCAGCTCACGGTCACTACGCTGCGCAACGTCATCGGCAGCATGGATCTGGAGCAGACGCTGACCTCGCGTGAGGAAATCAACACTCGGCTGCGCATCGTGCTGGACGAGGCGACCGGCAAGTGGGGGATCCGAGTGAACCGGGTCGAGATCAAGGCGATCGACCCGCCGATCACCATCAAGGAGGCCATGGAGAAGCAGATGCGGGCCGAGCGCGACAAGCGGGCAGCCATTCTGCACGCCGAAGGGGAACGGCAGTCCAAGATCCTTACCGCCGAAGGGACTCGCCAGCAGGAGATCCTAGTGGCGCAGGGCGACCAGCAGGCCGCGATCCTCCGGGCCGACGGTGAGGCCCGGGCCGTCGACCTTGTTTTCCAGGCCGTCCACCGCAACAACGCAGATCCCAAGGTGCTGGCGTACAAGTACCTGGAGACGCTGCCTCACCTGGCACGAGGTGGCAACACCTTCTGGGTTATCCCGAGTGAGGTTACCCAGGCGATCCGCACCGTCACGGAGGCGTTCGGCGACCATTCTCGGATGGGCGCGCCGCCGACCGAGAAGGACGGCGCCGCCGGCTCGCCGTCGGAGATCGAAGACAAAGAGGGAAGCCGAGAGCTGACTTCTGGCGGTCCGCCGCCCCTAGATGCGGCTGCAGCCGCTGATCGGGTCGCCGAGTTGGCCGAAGCGGCGGTCAACGATGCCAAAGCCGAGGCCGCCGCTGCCGAGAATGGCATCGAGAAGGCATTGGACCAAGACGCGCGGCGTTAGCGTGATCCGCAAGCGGACATCCGCTCTCAGGAGGTCTGATCATCGGTTGCCCTCTCGACCGCTTCGGCCAGTTCATCGCGGTACAGACGCTCCAGCTTCACATGCTTGGTGCGGTAGGCCGCCCGGCCGATCATGTGCGCAGCAACCGGGAGGGTGAGCACCTGGAAAGCGGCGATCAGGACCAGGGTGCTGATTGTGCCCCACGAAGGAACACGCATCCCGACCGCCGCAAGCATCAGCCTTAGCCCGAGCACCTGAGGCTTGGTCGCGGCATGGAGCCTGGAGAGCACGTCCGGGAACCGCACAATTCCGAGCGTTCCCGACACGGCCAGCACGGCGCCGAGCAGCATGCAGATCGCGGCGAGTGCGTCGAGAACGTCGTGTCCGGTCATCACTCCGGCCTCCGCGACACGAAGCGGGCCACACTCACCGAGCCCACGAAGCTAAGCAACGCGAGGCAGAGCACAAGCGACAATGCGTAGGTGTCTCGTTCGAATCGTGACGTGGCCGATGAGCAGGTACGAGAAGATCGTGGTGAGGTCCCATAACACGTACAGCAGGATTAGGTCGTCGGCCGCCACCAAACCGATGGCTCCGGCGAAACCCGATGGCTCCGGCGAAACCCGTCAGTGTGGCCGCGAACTTGCCCAGACCCGGCTCATCGTCGCGGAAGTAGCGCCAGCAGTAGAACAGCACGAGCGCGCCAACACCGGTGACCAGCAGCGACATCGCCCACGACAGGGTGTCCAGGCGAAATGCCAGGTCGACATTGAGCCCCGGATCCAGGTGACGCTCTCGGTGTAAGGCGTACCCTCCCGTGCGTCGCGGCTCGTAGTGGCGATGGCCAGGAAGGCCGCCGCTGGTACCAGGGCACGAAGGCGCGGGTACCGAGCCAGCCGACCAGCCATGGAGCAGCCGCCGCCGCGAAGCCGTAGATGGCAAGCATCAGCAGCATGCGACCCTGCGTGATGTGCTGAGCCGCTAACTCTGGTCAGAGTCGGGATGAAGGGCGCGGAGTGCTTGCTCCGGTGCCATTCCAGCGAAGATCATGACGTCGATCGCGATCATTCTGAGGGCGGCGCAGGTGGCAGCAAGCGCTGACTGCGCCGGTACGGCGGGGCCATGCACGCTGAGCCAGGAGGCGAGGTCGAGTGCCCGGTCGGCGGCACGTTGTCGGGTGGCAGAATCGGTCGGATGCCGCGCCATATCAGCGAGGACGGTCGCTAAGGCCCGTATTGACGGTGCTAGTGAGGGACGCTCCTGATCGGTGGTCGCCATGGCGGTGCGGGCGAGCATGACGCCACTGCCTGCGAGCAGGTCCAGCTGATCGGCACGTTCCTGTTCGAGCGCTACCGGAGCAGCCCGCATCCGCCAGGTCAGGGAGTGACGCACGATCCGGCCGCTGGCCGTGCGTGCCGTGTTGAGAGCTGCCAGATTGTCGGGGAGTGCGCGCAGCTGGCGTGTTGCCTGATCGGCCAGCTGGTGGTTCTTGTCTTCGAGAGCGTCGGCAGTGAGCCTCAGGCCGTCGGCTAGACCCAACAGCACGGCACTTTCCGCGCGACGGAGCAGCCGCAGCGGCTCGGGGACGAACAGCAACTGGCTGAAAACCAACGCCACTCCGACACCGATCAGCGCGTCCAGCAACCGCTCCCACCCTTGTTCTTGGTTTCCGAAGGTGGTGATCAGCACAGCACTGACTGCCGCTTGAGCTATGACGATGGGTTGATCGTCCACCGTTCGTGCGAGCAGCATGGCGAAGAAGGTCGCCAGCGCCAAAGCCCAGACTCCGCCATCGGCGAACTCCACTACCAGCTCAGCGACCGCGATGCCGACGACTACTCCGATCAGCAGCCGTACGGCATTCGATCCTCTGCGTCCCAGGGTGACATTGAGACCCACGATGGCCGCGATCGGCGCAAAGAAAGGGTCGGGATGTCCAGCGAAGCGCACCGCGATCACCCAAGCGATTGCAGCCGCGGCGGCCTGCTGGGCAATTGGCCAGACTGAGTACGCCCATCGGCGAAGCACCGTTTCCCTCATCCGTTCCACCACCCCTGGTCGATTCGCCAAGTCGTGGTCCGTTCTGGGAATGTGCCTGTCGAGGAGTTGGGTCCGACCTCGACCCGTGCGTTCCGACCGCCGACCTGACCCATTCATTCTGAACCGGCGCCGGGCAGCCTCTAGTGCAGAAAATGAGTCGGCTGCCGCCGTTCGGGCCGTCGCGGTGGGGAAGCGCCGACCCGCCAGCTAATACCGATTGGTGTCCGCCATCGCGTCGAGCCGGCACGCTTCGGCCCAGGCGGCGGCGTCGAGGCCGAGGCCGGATGCTTCCTTGCCGGTCCACGCCGCGCAGATCTCGATCGATTCGACGAGCATCCTGCGCAACATGACATCAGGATCCGGGATCAGCGCGTGCGCGACACTTTCCACACCGCAGTGACACCGTCAGGTGCGGCATGCCGACGGAAGGCTACCAGCGGGAGGCGGACACTACTTGTGAAGCGAACCGCCCATACCGCCGCTGCCGGGACTGTGCTCAGCGCGCGCACGCTCTTTGGAGAGAGACTGTCTCCCTGGCGCCCATCGAGTTGTGCCAGCATGCGCCCCGTCCAGATACGCTGCCCGATCGCGCGTCGCTCGAGCGCGTCTAGATGCCGGAGGAGTGCCGCCTGCTTCACTTCTTTATGTCGTTTGGTAGGCCTTGACGAAACCGAGAACTAGGCCTAGTACTGCCGCGGAGCTACTGATGGCGAGGCTGGCGACTGCCGTTGTGGAGTTGCCTACCTGGCGGTCGAAGACCGTGAAACCCAGGATCGAGGTAACGACCATCGCCACGACGAGCACAGCCAAGAGGCGGGTAACCACCACCCCAGCCGTTGAGGGAGGTTTCTCTTGGGCGGACTCGTCCTGGGACCGCTGTATTGATGCCGAAGTAGGCATGTATGGGCCGGTGTCCGTCGGCTGGCTGTCTCGATCATGTGGGGGGTTGAGCTTCTTCATCGTTCTTCTCCATGGAACTTGCTGTTGACGTTGCCTGGACGACCTTGGCGCCGCGGGTAAAGGTTGTGCTGGGCGAGGTCAGTTTCAGGTGCTGCTACGGATGTCGGTTAACCCCGAGTTGCGGAACCGCCAGCTCGTGGGTGCGCTCAGGAAGCGCCATAGGCGGTCGCGGATGTACGCCACAACTATGGCGGCGCTGCCGAAGATGACCGCTGCCACAGTGGCGCCCAGCCGGAGACAAAGGATGGCGAGAAGCACCAGCAGGCCGATGGCGGTCTCTAGAAGCAGGTTGCCGCGTGCCCGGCGGGATGGTTTGAGGTCCTTGAACTGGCGCACCCAGGCGGGGTCCTGGTGTTCGAGTTGGTGCTCCAGGTCCTTCACTAGTTGACGGTCGGGGTCATTCAACATTGGCATGGTTCGCTACCTACGGGAGTGTGTGGCTTTGCCTGAGCACCTGCCGTAAGTCGTTCTCGACAACTTCTGCGGCATCTACCTCGCCGCGGCGGCCGTATCGCGGCGCCCGGTGCTATCGCCCGACAGGTCGTGCAGAGGCCTCGGCAGTAGTTCGGGAACCGTGACTACAGGACAGCTGGCGTAGCTGATGCAGTAGTGGCTGACCGATCCAGCCAGGTACGGGCGGCCGCGGACCGGTTCACGGGTTCCGACGACCAACAGGTCGGCATTGGCGCTGAGGCGCACCAAGACGTCGCCGACGTCTCCTTGGGCGAACTGGAGTACCGACCCCTTCTGGGAGCTGGTGTCGTCGAAGACCCGATGTATTCCTCGCCAGTAAGGCTCGGCGATATCCTGCTTCGGCACGCGTAGCCGGGTTCCCGATTTCACTGCCGAGAGGTTGAGCCCAATCGGCCAGTCCAAGACATGGACCGCACGCAGGTCTTTCCCAGTGGCGTGCGCATACGCTGCCGCCCACCGGTGAGCGGCACGGGAGGCCGCCGAGTCGTCCAGTCCGACGATGATGCAGTTCGTGATCATGATCAAGGTCCCTGTCACCGGATTCCGCCGCCAGACCGGCTCTGGCCGCGGCGCACGCTGTTGGACCGGCCGGACTCGGCGAGGTATTGGCAGGGGGTGCAGAGTCCGCTCATCGGCAGCACCTCCAGTCGCTGCCACGGAATCGGCTCGGCACAGGCCTCACAGATTCCGTACGAGCCCTCCTCGAGCCGCTGCAACGCGGCATCGATCTCCGACAGTGCCGCTTCTGCGGCCAGCGTGAGGACGCGAGTGACCTGGAGCCGGCTCTGATCCGAAGTCGCCATCGCCCCTGCAGCGTCCACCGCGAGCTCCTCCAGCTGTTCGGTCCGGAAGCGTCGCTGCTGATCCAACTCCGCGCGAGTGGCGCGTAACTGGCGCTCAAACCCGGCAGCCGACCCGGTGGTGGTGCGCATCGCGTTGATCTTCTGGCGCATGGTCTTTCCCTTCTGCGAAGGCGTGGCATGATTTGCCGGTCTAATACCGGCGGATCGTTGAAGTGGCTCCCTAGCCACGCGGGGCACCGGCCGCGCGCTCAGCGGGCTGGCGTGCGCGGTCCTGCAGGTGACAAGGGCCGTGGTGCCGGTGCGGTAGCTGGCAGACCCGGCCGCTGTCGAGATGGGTGAAACCACATAAGCCCGAAGTGGCGGCAGCGAAGTCGATGCTGATGTTGTGCAGGTCCAGCCGCCGCCGAACAGCGGTTCGGTCGTCCATCTGGCACCTCCCTGTGATCAACATTGCGACGGCACTGTGTCGGAGTCCCTC
>DATLPF010000067.1:0-3557 GCA_035535875.1 Propionibacteriaceae bacterium | reverse complement strand
GACGGTAATCGTCCACGAACCGACCCCAGGCCAAGGCTTCGAACGCGACCCGCACGCCGTAGACCTCGGCGAGCTCACCGAGGGCTCGGAGCTGGTCTGCGGAGGTCTGATCGGAGTCGATGGTAGCGGTAGCCACATTGCTGCAGACCAAGATCATCTCGATGCCCAGCCGCTGCATGAGGGCGAACTTGGCCTCAGCTCGGCGCAGGTTGTCGGCCAGGAGCTCAGGGGTAACGCCCTCGAAGTCACGAAACGGCTGGTAGAGGTCGAGACTCAGCCCCAGCCGCTTGGCGAGCGCTCGGATCTCCTCGGGCCCGGACTCGGTGGCCACCAGGTCCGGCTCGAAGATCTCGACGCCATCGAACCCGGCCGCGGCACACGCGTACAGCTTCTCGACCAGGCTGCCGCTGAGGCAGACGGTGGCGGCGCTGGTGCGCATGTTTGCCTCCGGCGTACGGTGTGTACCAAACAGTACATTATCCCTCTGCCAACCGTCACAGATGACCTAGAGTTGCCCCATGTCCACGCTGGCCAAGACCGAGCGGGTACGCGACGCGGATCGCACCCGGGCGGAGCTGCTTGCCGTGGCTACTCAGGTGTTTGCAGAGGACGGATACTCCGGCGCCCGAGTCGATGAAATCGCCGAGCGTACCCGCACCACGAAACGCATGATCTACTACTACTTCGGCGGCAAGGAACAGCTCTACCTCGCCGTTCTGGAGCAGGCGTACACCACGATCCGTGAGGCGGAGAACAACCTTCCCGTCGATGACCTGGCTCCGGTCGACGCCCTCCGGAAGCTGGCCGGGCTGACCTACGACCATCACCGGGAGCACCCCGACTTCATCCGGCTGGTGTCGATCGAGAACATCCATCGCGGCGAGTTCGTCCGCCGGATCGACTCGTTGCGGACTCTGTCGGCGCCAATGGTCTCCCGGCTCGATGCGCTGCTGGCGCGGGGCCGTGCCGCCGGGCAGTTCCGGTCCGACGTCGACGCGGTGGACGTTCACCTAGTGATCAGCGCGTACTGCGTCTTCCAAGTCGCCAACCAGCACACCTTCCAGTACCTGTTCGGCCGCGACTTGGCCGCGCCGGAGAACCGCGACCATCTCCGCGCCATGATCGGCGACGTGGTAGTGGCCTGGCTCACCGCCCGCTAAGTCTCGCGTCGCTGTCCTCGGGGACCACCGTCAGGTGGATTCGGCTCGGGCGCTGCGGATCGTGCAGGATCTGCTGGGAGGCGACGACGAGCTCGGTGGCATCTAACGGATTGCTGGCGGTGTTGGTGTGCCGGATCCACCGGGGGTGGCTGCTGGAGGTGACGTCGACCCGGATGCGATGTCCCGGCAAGAACGTGACCGCAGTGGCCTGGAGGTCAATGCACAGCTCGTACGCAGTCCCGGCGGTGACACTCACCGCCGGCTCTAGCTCGATCCGGCCGGCAGCCGGGTAGCCGGCCCGGCAGCTCAGCCTGATGATCCCGTCGGCCAGATTGATCGCGCGTCCATCCGGATGGACGTCGACCAATCGGGCGACGAAGTCAGTGTCAGCGGCCGAAGAGGCGGCGAACAGCGTCACCCGCACCGCGCCGATCACCGTGTACGGGGCGTCCAGGACTTCGCTGGTGTAGGACAATACGTCGGGTCGTATCTCGATCTCCCGTTGGTCGACGGGGCCGGGTGGCCATCCGGGCGGCAGCATCGTCGACCCGCCCCGGGTCGGCACTGGGTCGGATGGGTCGTACTGGAAGCGGTCTGGGCGGCTGGGCGGCGCAAGGCCGCGCCGAAGTCCTCCGCCGGGATGGAGATGCCAGTCCTCGACCAGCCCGGCCGTGACCGGGTAGTGGTCGTAGCCGCGCCAGCGGTTCTCCCCCATCACGAACAACCGCACGGGTGGGACACCGACTAGCCCCTGATCGTCGCCCTTAAGGGTGGCGTCGAACCAGCGCAGGTGCTCCGCGTTCAGACCCCCGGTCCCGCCGAGGTCGGCGCCGGAGGCGTCCGGCCCGAAGTCGACCTCCCCTTGGCGGTTCAGAAAAGAGCTGTGCGTCCACGGCCCGACCAGCAGACGGGGCGGCCGCCGGTGCGACCTGGCCGCGGCGGCGGCCATCGCCTGGTATTGGTCCAGGGTGCCTCTGGTGAAGATGTCGTACCAGCCGCCGATGTGGAAGGTGTCCGCCCGTACCACCTCGTACATGTCGGCCGGCCAGAGCCGGCGGTTCAGAGGAGCGTCCGGTGGCCGGTCCATCGCGGCGATGACCTCGCCCATCATGCTGCCGGGCAGGTCGCCGAGCTGCCGCAGTGGCAGCAGGTCGAAGAGCTCACCAGAGGCCAGCTGCGCCGTTGTCTCAGCAAGCAGCCGTTGCTCCTCGGCGGCGCCGGCCGGATCGTCGACCCAGTGGCGGCGCAGCGCGTCAGCGCCGATCTGGACTTGGTACCAGCCGAGCCGGGAACCCTCGTGGGCTCCGCCCGGCCGCTCCTGGGCCTCCAGGTTGTGGTGGAACTTCGAGACGCCGAGCACCATGCTCCGGAGCGCCGGCGGCCCGGTGACGGCAGCGCGCCACTGCGTCTCGGCGTGGTAGGAGCGACCCCACGTGCCGACCTGCCCGTTGGAGCCGGGCAAACCAGCGGCCCACTGGACCGTGTCGTACCCGTCCTCGAACTCGTGTACGCCGGGGTCGAAGTCGCCGTCGGAGGCGTACCGACCGCGGACGTCCTGCATCACCACCAGGTAGCCGGCAGCGGCCAGCTTTACGGGGTCGGCATAGACCGGGTTGATGTTGGTGTTCTTGTCGTACGGCTGCCGCGACAGCAGCACGGGGTACGCACCATCGTCTGAAGGCTGGTAGACATTCGCTCGCAGCACGACGCCGTCCCGCATCCGAGCCGGCACATCGTGCTCGATGACGACGCGCTGGCCGGGGCCGGTCGACGATCCGACGTTCACACCGCCGGTCGGACCTCGGCCCTGCGACCCAGGTCGTTCAGGTGCACCTTGTAGTTATCCCTTGCGGTGGCCGCTGAAATGGCGGACAGCAGGCAGGCGACTGCGACCAGGACCGCGACCGGAACCCACCCGGTGCTGCCCTCCCCCTGGATGGCGGCCGCGATGGAGGGGGAGAAGCCCCCGATAGCGAAACCGATCTGGGTCCCGATGGCCATGCCCGACAGCCGCACATTGGTGCTGAACATCTCGCCGTAGAAGGAGGGCCACACACCGTTAGCTGCGCTGTAGACGACTCCGGACATCAGGATACCGACGAGGAAGATGAGCACGATATTTTGCGCCGAGATGGCTGCGAAGTAGGCGAAGATCAAGACCCCGGAGCCCAGCGCGCCGCCGATGAACACCGGCTTGCGGCCGATCCGGTCCGACAGGGTTGCCCAGAGCGGGATGGCGAAGAGCGCGACCGCGTTGGCGCTGATCCCCACCCACAGCATGACGGTGGAGCTGATCCCCACGCTCTTGGTTGCGTACGCCAAGGCGTAGACCCCGAAGATGGTGCTGACCACCGAGACCAGCGCGGCGACAATGACTCGGAGCACATTCGCCCAATG
>DATLPF010000066.1:0-3592 GCA_035535875.1 Propionibacteriaceae bacterium | reverse complement strand
GGGCATTGCCTCCGCCGCGCTGTCGCCACATCCTTGATCGTGCAACTCATCGGCCACATCGCCCACCACGAAAACATTCACGATCGAGCCGCCGCCGACCGCAACATTGCTGTCCTTCCTCAAGCAGTGAGCATCCTCGATCGGTGACACACCGCTGGATCAACAAGTCGCGGGCGGAAGGTCACTCAGCGAACGGCTACCGGGCAGCATGGAGTGACCGGCTGGTGTTGCGCATGCACGGTCCAACCTGGTCGCGATACGGAAAAACGCCGACCCAAAGATCGCCATCCTGGGCCTCTTATCGCGGTTCGGTGGGTTTCAGGTCTGGAGCTGGCGGCTGGCCTTCTTCGGTGTCGGAGCAGTAGTCGTGCTGCTCCTGGCCATGTCGGACTCGGTGCTCGATGACGTCGGATTGACCACAGGGCCACTGGTTGTCATGCCGGAAACTGGCGGCACATGCACCATTGCGGTCCTCGGCGAGTTGAGACTTCATCCGACGGTTACCGCACAGGATCATTGATCCGGCACTCCAAGCCGTTCACCTGGGTCCAACAGCTGCAGCGCCTAACGAACTGATCCCGAGGCCGCTTTCTCACGACTGCGGTCACCCGATTTCGCGAACATATCGCGCACACTCTCCACCAAGGTCGATCCGAGCCTTGCTAACGGCGGCTTTCGCGAGCGTGAAGCATACGCCTCAGGACGCGGCCTTTCGAAGCGCGCGGCAGGCCCGGTCGCCTCCGACAAATAGCGCATCGCATCGGGCACCTTGGCGACGACCGCCTCCAGATAATTGATGCAGGCAAAACGCATGGTGCCGTCCGCAAGCTGCTTCAGCCGCGCCTCGAGATCCTCCGGGCTCGCCGTCTGGCAGTCGCGCACCGAGAAATGCGCCCAATTGGTGGGCTGCACCACCCGGGCCCGGTCCGACTTGAGCAACAAGTGATCATGAGCCGAGATCGGCCAGAACTGCTTGCGATTGCGGAAGCGATACGCCGCGTTGGCGAGGAAGGCAGGCTTGAACTCCTCGAACAGCTCCTCCATCGCCGGACGCAGCATCGGATAGATCGCGTGGGCGCACCCAATAAAATGCTCCGACGTGTAGCCCAGCATTTCCGCGCCTAGCAGCTTGGTGCTGCCGAAGAAGCTGATCCCCCCTTCAGGGGGCTGCTCTTTCCAGTTGTTCCAGCGGCCGCGCAGAATGACTTTGCCGTCGTTTGAAAAGAAGTCGCTGGGCTCAACCGGGCCAACCAACATCATGTCGTCGTTGAAGTACAAGAAACGATCAGCCAGACCCTCGATGCGCCACAGCATGGTCTCGATGGCGTAGGAGTTGAAGGTGGGCAGCAACTGCTCATAGCCGCGGAAGATCTCGCGGTGATCGACAATGCGGATGTTTTTCCGCTCCGCCTTCCGGCGATCGATCGCGGCCGGAACCTGGTTATCCGTCACCAGCCAGATCGTGCGGGCCCACGGCGCGTAGTTGCGGATGGAGCGCAGGCAGAAGCGGATCTCGTCATTGTCCGAAAAGCGCCGCTCAATCTTGGCCACCCGCTCGGGCTTGGCATCCCCGCCCGGATCGGCGAGATACCGCTTGCGCTTGGCGCGGTGCTCGGGATCCCGCCCATCGACCCAGGCGACCACCACATCGACAGCATCACCTCTAGAACGCTCGACCCGTTGCAGATCGATCACCTCAACCCGCTCGAGCGCGTGCGCGCGCTGAGCCACGAGCTGATCCTTGGCGAAGGCAACAGCATGATCAACCTCTCTCCAAGACGGAGAGCCCCTCGAGGGTTCTTCGGTGGTGCCGGTCAGGTTCAGCCTTGTGATGATCTGAGCCACCAGCAACGGACTCTAGCCCACACTCTGCGTCCATGCGGCCAAAGTGACGAGCCGATCAGGCTTTTGCGCAGCGAGATAGATCCGCCGGTTAGATCCACACCCGCCGCCCCTCTGGCTCGGGCTACCGCGGCAACCACCCCTCCTTGAACCAGACTGTCCCCCAAGCCCGATGAGCCACGGTCACCGGGACGCGTTGTCCGGGGAATGGGAGTTCGTCGTTTCTTGGATGTTCAGTTCGGACATGCTCGGACGTTCATGCCACGCAGAACTCATTGCCTTCAGGCTCCAGCATGACGACGTGGTCGAGGACCCCCTCGTCATATTCTTCCCGCACAACAGTGGCGCCGCGTGCAACAAGCTCGGGCACCTTTGGCTCGGATCAGTCGCCGGGCCATGTCCCACGGACCTTCACCAGCCACGCGGACGTCGATATGGAGTGAGTTCTTCGCTGACTTCCCCTCTGGCACGCGCAGCCATCCAATGAGCCTTGCCCACGGGGCCGACGATGCAGGCGCCATCGGGATCGTCGTAACCTGGCTCTCTTACATAGCCAGCGCCTGGGCCCAAAAGTCCGCCAGCCGGTGAGGGCCGTTGGCATCACAACCCAAGGTCCAATGGGTAGCAATGGCAAACACAGTAGGGATGGCCCGGACAATCCACACGCAGCGAAGGATTGTCCGCGGCGCCGAGCCCTAACGTGGCCGTCCCCTCGATTACGCAAGTCGTTGGCAGTCCCGGTAGACCAACCGCGTACAGCTGCTGCTGCCGCCCCGCCTGGACTCCCTCCCGGCGAGACCGCGCCGCCCAGGGACAGCTCATAAGCGACAACCGGCGGACCGTCGCTCGATAAGCGACGACACGCCGAGCGCATATGGCTCCCGGCTGGTGGCGAGCGGTCAGGTGCTGACAGGATCGGCTGGGTGTACCACTTCGGTACCCACTCACCCCAACCACATGAGAGCAGGTGTAGCTGTGTCAGACGACCAGCCAGTACTCAACACCATCGCCGAGATCACCGCTGTGTCGGTGGCCCGCGGCACCCTGAACGCGCGCGAACATATGCTTGCTCGGCTAGCCGCCCTCGTGGCAGTCGACGCCCCGACTGTGTCGTATGTGTTGAATTTCGAGCCGGCCGCCGAGGTGGGGCTGACAGTGGAGGACACACAAGGCCTCCTGGTAGCGGTGGCTCCCATCGTTGGTACGGCGCGGGTGGCGTCAGCGGCAGGGAAGCTTACCGACGCTCTCGGCTTCGTGATCGATCTCGCCATCGCCGAAGCCGAACTAGAGGTCGAAGCCGAGCTCGAGGCCGAAGCGGAACTCGAGGCCGAGCTCGAAGCCGAAAGTGACGCCGGGCCCGAAGCTCGCTAGATCACCTCCTAGGCCGTCCGGTTGGCACCGCTCGATTGATGTGATCAGCGCACGGTACAAAGCACGCTCGACAGAGGCGTTAGGTCGACTGGCATCGACAACCGACGCACGCTGTGCGTGCGATCCCGTCGGCAAGAACTCGGACCCGCGCTTAGACCACGCCGAGGAAGGCAGCAGTGTCGCTGCTCCAGCCGTACTCGTCTAAGGAAGAGGCGCAGGCGGCGGGGCCGGATAGCTGGTCGGGCATTGGCGGCGCCCAGGCCGAGGCGGTCAGAGTGTCACCCGCGTCGTATCGCCGGTGTTGCTGCCCGCCAGGGCTTGCTCCTCCATGCCGACAGCCACTCTGTCGATCCAGTGAGCTCGAGACAGCGTGTTCCGG
>DATLPF010000065.1:0-6555 GCA_035535875.1 Propionibacteriaceae bacterium | reverse complement strand
GCGTCGGGAGCGGGTTGAAGCGCCTCCAGGAGGCGTGGCCTCGCCAGTGGTGGAAACCGTCGGCTGAGCTGTGGGACCTGAGCCTGTCGGAGCCGCGCGCTTCGACAGGCTCAGCGCTCATGACGCGGCCCAGGACACTAGGCTGCCGCCGTGACCGTGCCGAAGTCCTTCGACAACCTCTTTGCCGAGCTCACCGCAAAGCTTGCTCGTCACGACCCGAGTTCCTCGACGGTTGCCCGGGTCGAGGCAGGCGTACATGAGATAGGTAAGAAGATCGTCGAGGAGGCGGCCGAGGTGTGGATGGCCGCGGAATACCAGTCCAAGGACCAGGCGGCCACCGAGATTAGCCAGCTGCTGTATCACATCCAGGTGTTGATGCTGGCCCTTGATCTTGACCTCGAAGACATATACGCGCGGTTGTGATGGGCGCACCTAGGATTAGGGCCGTGAATTCGCCCCTACCTGGCATGGAGAAGCCGGTGATCAAGGTAGCCGTGCCGAACAAGGGCTCCTTGTCCGAACCTGCAGCTGAGATGCTGCGGGAGGCTGGCTACGCCCAGCGGTCGGATCGCGAACTGGCGCTCCTGGACGAGGTCAACGGCGTCGAGTTTTTCTATCTGCGACCGCGGGACATCGCGGTCTACGTCGGCGAAGGAACTCTGGACGTTGGCATTACCGGCCGGGACATGTTGCTCGACTCAGGTGCGCACGCAAGCGAAGTGATGCCGCTCGGGTTCGGCCGTAGTCGGTTCCGCTTTGCCGCACCGCACGGCAGCGCGATGTCGGTGGACCAGTTACATGATCTTCGGCTGGCAACGTCCTATCCGGGCCTCGTTGAGGCTTACCTGCAGGATCTCGGTGTCAGCACCCGGCTTATCGCGTTGGACGGCGCCGTGGAAACCGCCATCAGGCTCGGAGTTGCCGATGTCATTGCTGACGTGGTCGAGACCGGCACCACCTTGCGTCAGGCTGGTCTGGAGTTGTTCGGCGATCCGATCTTGCTTTCGGAAGCGATCTTGATCCGACGTACGGGCGCGGAGCCGCCCTCCGGCCTGGACCAGTTGGAACGCCGGCTGAACGGCGTCCTGGTCGCCCGCAACTACGTGATGATGGACTACGACGTCACCGACGCCCTGGTCGAGGAAGCCTGCGCAATCACCCCAGGACTGGAGTCGCCCACGGTATCCCCGTTGGCAAAGGAAGGGTGGCGGGCGGTCCGGGCCATGGTGCCGCGCGCGGACGCCCAACAGATTATGGACGACCTGTGGGCCTTGGGCGCACGGGCCATTCTGGTCACCGACATCGCCGCATGCCGCATTTAGTGTCGTGAGCTGTGGCTGACCAAGGTCTGGACCACAGCGTCTATGTCGCGCGACCCCACCGGGTGCGGGTGATCGCGATCATCGCAACGCTTGCCCTGTGCGTCATGACCGCCATTGGCTGGTTCTTGCTGCCAAAGGAGATTCGTGTGCTGTTCACGGTGTCCCAGCTACTAACCCTGCTCGGCGTGCTCGCGCTGCTCGTTTTCGGGATGATGGCTCTCGCGAGCAGTTACGTCCGCGCAGACCCGACTGGCCTTCGGATCCGCAACGGGCTGCGGTCGTATGCGGTGCCCTGGGGTCGTGTCCACAAGATCATTCTGCGCCCAGGTGATCCCTGGGCGCAGCTGCTGATGCTGCCCGCCGATGGTCGGCCCTTCGAGGCAGACTTCGATGCTGAAAAGCGACAGTTGATGGGTATTCAGGCGGTTGACGGCCGGCTTGCTACCGCTGCGGTGAACGAGCTCCGGGTCCGCCACCGCCGCTTCCGGGAAGCTCCGTAACTCAAGTCACTCGATTCCGCGGGACTTGAGAAGCGCCTCGATCTCGGCCATCTCCTCATCGATCGGTGGCTCAGTCCGCCGCGACTTGCCTGCCCCCTTCTTTGCTGGCAGCGCGTTGGCCGCAGACTGGGCGTTCACTTCCTTGCTCTTGGCAGTGGAGGTCCGGCGGGCGACCAGTCCGCCCACCACCCACAGCACGACGCAGAGGCCGAGCAACGAGAGACCGAACCAGACGGCGGGCGACAAGATGATCTTGGAAGCCCAGGTCCCGAACGCCACGATCGCGTCCCACAGCAACCTGAGGAGGCCGCTGAAGTACAAGGCGATCGGGGCCAGCGCTAAGCCGATGCCCTGAACCACGCGCCCCTTGTTCCCTCTTCGCCACGCGATCCCGGTAGCGATCACGCCGAGCAGCGCGAGTCCAACGCAGAGGGGCAGCAGTACGGTGTCAACACTAGGCATGATCTGGGGAACCCTTTCAAACAAGGAAAAACATCGCTCAGCCGTGAGCCGTGGCCGTCATTTGGCCGTCAGCCGTCCACGCGCCGTCGATCGCGCGGCGCATTCTGTCCTCACTGCCGACCATGAGATGACCATAGGTCGACAACACAAGCTGCGCGTTTTCGTGGCCGAGTAGCTCAGCAACCGCGACCACGGACTCACCAGCGGCCAGCAACACGCTGGCGAAGTGATGGCGCAGCGCGTGGGTTGTCGTGCCCTCCGGCAGGCCCGCCTTTCGGACGGCGGGAGCGAAGATCCGAGAGCCGTAGTACTCGTGTCGCCAAGGGTGGCCGTGCTTCGTGGTGAATAGCAACCCGTCGACCGGGGGGAAGGCGGCGATGTGCTGCGCGAGAGCTTCCGCGACCATGTTCGGCAGCGGGAGCGTACGCCGTGACCTCGGTGTCTTCGGTGCTACCCGTTGCTTGCCGTCTGGGCTAGTCTGCCAATCGATGCGCGTCGTACGCGCCAAGAAATTGATATCGGTCACGCGGAGCGCCATCAACTCGCCGATGCGCAGGCCGAGGCCAGCTTGGGCGATCACCATTGCTCGGCAGCGTTCCGGCATCGCGTCGGCCAATGCCTGAACCTGGACGGTCGACAACGGCACGACTCGCTCGCGTTTCGACCTTGGCAGGCTGAGCCGTGCTGCCGGGCTCGATGCGATGAGCCGGTCTTGGACAGCGCTAGAAAGGATGGAGCGGAGAACACCCGCCACGAGGCGCAGGGTGCTCGGTGCGAGGATTTGCGAGCGCTCGGCTACCCAGCCTTGCAACTCCGACGCACGGAGCGTGGAGAGCCGCCTGTCGCCGATTTTGGTCCCAGCAATGTGCTTGCTGATCAGGTAGGCCGTACGCGCTGCGGTGGTCGGCCGATGGGGTCGCGTCGCTGCCCACTCCCGTGCATATTCGGCCAGCGTGATCTTCGACGCGTGGTCTATGTATGCGCCGGAGAGCTTCGCGCCTTCGACGGCGGTTAGGTGCCGCTCGGCGTCAGCTTTTCTAGAAAACGTCCGTGACCGCTCGCGGCCATCGGGGTCGAGCCAACGTGCCCTGTAGTGACCGCTTCTCTTCGTTATGTGACCCATGATCAGATTCCAGCCTTTCCTACTTCGGCGGCTCCAAGTGACCCGCCTGCCGTGCCATGCGAACCCAGCGGCCGGCGGTCGACCGGGGAAGCCCGAGAGATTCCGCCACGGTTGCAGTCGGATCGCCTCGTCGCCAGCAAGCTCGTCTGCAGTGTCCGTGACGCATTGGCATCGTGAGCGAGTTCCGAGACACCGAACGCTCCTCAGCTCCCATCACCGTCTTCTCCATCCATGTCACATCTAGACCCCGGAGCGCCAGCAGAGTGTTCATCTGTGGATGACGGCTCTCCACGTACTTAAGGAGGGTATTGGTTGTCCGGTGATCACGCGCAAGCGACTATTTCGTCCTTCAACCTGGGAAGCGCAGCAAACGTCGTCTGAACCCAAACGGGGTTTGAGTCCCGCGGGGCGGTGTAGCGATCTCGGTAATCGCCGCGTCCAACCGGTAATGGCGGCCCGGGTCAGATGCGTCGGCGCAACTTCATTTCCCAAATTTCGCAACTGCGGTGGTGCTAGCGGCCGGGCGCGGACGGCCCCCCTGGACGGCGTCCGGGTGTTTGGTACGGGCGTTGGCTGTCGTCGTAGTTGCGATCACGTGTGGTGTGAGCTGCCTGTCCGCCTTGGAGCTCCGGATTCCCCGGCAGGTCATTAAGACGGGCGACTGCTCGGTCGAGGCGCTGTTGCCACAGGGTGGGGGCTATCTCGAGTTGGACGCCTCCGGTTGGTCGCGGGTCCCGTTGATCGATGCCGTTGGCGGCCCGCCATATCGCGACTTCGCCAACGAGGGCGGTGCTTGGGTGACTTCCCGGCGGGGCCCAGACCGGCTGGGCGTCGTCCTGGCAGGGGTGATCTCGAACTTGTTGGGCGAGGTCGGCCACTAGTCGGGACCGCTTTGTCAGATAGTCACCCCAGGCGGGATGCTCATTGAGCTTCTCTGGGATGCCGGGCAGCCAGGGCACCGGCCCTGGGCCGGCGGCCGCGAGCTCGGGGAGACGCCAGTAGAGGACGGCGGCCATGTCTCCTGCCGTGCTGAGGTCTCGTCCACTGGCGGCAATCTGCAGGTGGAGGAGCGGGTGCTCGCCGGTCTCTGCCGCCAGGCCGAGCAGGTGTGCACGCAGCGTCGGCCAGGCCGGCTCGCTGGTGAGCCCGGGGACGAGCTGGTCGGCTCGGTCGAGCGTCGCCACGGTCTGGGGTCCGACGAGCTGCTCGGCTGCGACATGGAGCCCGTCGGTGTAGCGCTGGACCGCCTCGTGGAGCCGCGCCGCCGGGTCATGAAGCTCACGCAGCAAGGTGGTGGCGGAGATGGGCGCGTCGTCGCGGGCGAGGATCTGCTGCAGGGCTTCGGTCGGAGTTGGGGGTGCGACGGTTTCAGGCCGGATCACAGTGTGCGCGTCACCGTCGCTGACGACCTGGAGGTAGAGGTGGTTGGCGTGCCGGCCGCGGCTGAGCGTGGTGTAGAGCTGTTGGCGGGACTCCTGCCCGGTCAGCAGTCCGTGCATGGTGTCGGCAGAAACCCCCTGGGCGCCGTGGATCGTGGTGGCATAGCCGAGACCGGTCGATTCGCGGAGGTAGTCGGCGGGAAGCTTGATGGTGCGGTGGCTGCGGTTGTGCCGGACGGTCAGAGCACCTTCTCGGCTGACGTGGGTGATGGTCCAGCGATCGCCGTTCTTCACCCAGTCGGTGGCGGTGAGTCGGAGTCGCCTGTCGTTGCGGCGGGTGATGATCACATCGCCCACGCTGGCCTGGTTTCCGTCGGCCAACCGCACGTCCGATGATGCTGGTGCGCCGTCGTGGCGATGACTGCGGGCTCGAGCGTTCAACTCGGCGACGAGGTCGCGAGTGGGGGCGATCATGATCGTGTCGAGCCCAGCGGCTCGGTCGGAAACCCAAGCGTTGAACGCATCCTCAGTGGTCGTGGCCACGTCGCCGACGTGGATCCGGCCGTGATCAAGGTAGAACTCAAGCCCCGTAGGGTCGCCGTCGCGGAGGGCCAGCGATGCTGCGGCTTCGGCGGGGTTGGTGAAGCGGTGCAGCTCGGTCAGGCGGAGGGCGCCGTGGGTGTGTGTGATGTCGCGCAGGACACCGCCGGCGCCGATCGCGGCAAGCTGTTGATCATCACCAACCAGCCGAACGCTCGCACCGCGATCGATGGCGAACTGGACGGCCGCGTCGAGGGAGAGGGTGTCGGCCATGCCGGCTTCGTCGATGATCAGCAGCGTTGAGGGGCCGACTGCGGACGCCCACTCCGGCAGGTCGCCATGGTCCAGGGACCAGGTGAGCTTGGCGAGGGTGTCGGTGCGGATGCCGGTTTGCTCTGCGAGGACGGCGGCCGCGGCCGCGGATGGGGTGAGGCCGAGTACCTGGCCGCCGTCTTGGGTCCAGGCCAGGGTGAGGGCACGCATGGCGGTGGTCTTCCCGGCGCCGGCAGCGGCGATCGCGAGCTGCACACGCACGCCGGAAATGCACATCTGGCGGACCAGTGCCGCCTGCCCAGCATCAAGTGCGGTCCCGTTCGCCGCCATCTCCAGCAAGGCTAGATCCACCGCCACCTGGTCGACGGCTGACCCGTTGCGTCGTCCGGCCGCGGCGACGAGGCGCTGTTCGGCGTCGAGGATCCGCTGTGAGGTGTAGAGAGTGGCGCCAGCCACGGTGTAGACCGAGGACCCGTCGACCCGCCGCAACGCCTCCGGTTCCTCGATGTTGTCAGCCGGTGCGACGAGGGCAACGGACCGGCGATCGAGCACCTCATCGACCAGCAGGTCCACGAGCGCTGTGACATGTTCCGCGGGCATGTCGATGGTGCGGACTTGTCGTTGTGCTTCGGCCCGGACATGCCACATCTGCCAGGTCGAGCGGCTTTCCTCCATTACGGCCAAGACGTGGCTGGCTGTCTGTGAGACCCAGCGTGCGTCGACAATCGTGGTGGTCTCTGCAGGCGGCGCCAGCGCCGTCCGCACCATCGAGGCGACGGCCTCCGGGCTGCCTAACGCGGCTGCCGCCTCATTGAGCCAGGTCGCCCGTTGCTCAGCCAGGGATCGGGGTTCGTGTTTGGCGTCGCGAGTCTCCAACGTCGCCTGCTGCGCCAGATGCAACGCTTCGACCGGTGTCGGCGGTCGGGCGTGATCGTTCTGAAATTGGATGGCCAGCT
>DATLPF010000064.1:0-10715 GCA_035535875.1 Propionibacteriaceae bacterium | reverse complement strand
TCCTTCTCACCTGTGGGCAATTTGTGGGCAAACGTTGCCGGATCACGGTGGATCAGTGTGGATTTCAATGGACCCGGCAATATCCGTCTGACCAGGTAGTTTACCGGAGCTTGAGCGTGCGCCGCCAGGCCGTGTCAAAGCTGAATTCAGCTCATAACCCAGAGGTCACAGGTTCAAATCCTGTCCCCGCTACAACGAAACACCTAGTCAGGGCCCGATTGCTATGAGTGCAACCGGGCCTTGATCATTTTCGTTAGCCATCCGTTAGCGAACGTTGCCGTCTCTGATTGCGCTATCGGCGTGCGCGGTGACGCTGAGCTTGTGTAGCCATCGACCGAGATACTGATGTCGAAGGTGACTCCGCCCATGAGGACAGGCTTCTCCCGCTGCCCAGAACACCAACATGGGCCGCTTTTAAGTTGTTCCCCATGTCAGCCAGCCTTCCGGAACGATTCAGCCTCCGACGAGGTATCAGTCGAGGCGGCCGGCCCGAAGCCGTCGGTGGTCGCGGCCCAGCGGTCCAGGAGACGCCGGGGGCGTACTGCCAGGCTCGGCGGTGTAGGTGAGGAGCATCTGGCTGGGATCGGCCGGCAAGGCCGCTGACGACCGGGTGGTGGATGAGCTGGACGCCGGTGCTGTGGATCTGGACGTCGGGGGCGGCCCACCGGACACGAATTCGTCGCTTCGGGTGGACAGCTCCCCGATGAGGTCCGAGAGGCGCCGATCGTAGGGGTGGCGGCCGGCTTCGGCGCTCAGCAGGGCGACTGTGTCCTTGGCGACCTTCTTCCATGCCATCGACAGTCGGTTTGTGTGGTGGACCGGCCCTCAGGCGGCGATTGGTCACCCGCGTCCGCTGTTGACCGCGACTGTGCGAGCGGATTGGTATGCAGTTTGTAATTAGCGTCGGCGTCAAGCTGACCTTCTCGTTACGAAAGTTGTGCCTGGCTGAAGACCGCGTCCGCACATGCCTGAATTGCGGTGTATCCGGTGCATTAGAAGCATGATCATGACGCTGCGGGACATGCGACTCCCGCGTTTGGGTGCATCCGGTGCACCAAGGAGATGATCATGTCGCCGTCGGACACACATAAGCACACGCGCTCACGGCCCTTGGACGATGTGTGCACTGAATCCAAACCAAGCTCCTTCGAGGCGTAACAACCGTGCAGTCTCGCAGGGTTGTGCTTGCTGGTGCTCGAACCGTGCATAGCGGTCGACCCCTTCGTCAACAAGGTGGACCTCGACAGTCCGATTGCCATACTTCAGATATGCGCCAGTTGCTGTGTCCGGTCGTGGTCGGACGCGACGTGGAGCTGGCGATGATTGACTCGGCTCTCCGGCGGACCGCCGCCAGCCGAGGTGGAGTGGTGTTTGTCGTCGGCGAGGCCGGGCTGGGGAAGTCGCGTATCGCTCGCGCGGCGGAGGCGGCGGCCAGGGCAACAGACATGGCGGTGTTGACCGGGCGGGCGGTACGCGATGGCCAGACGAGCGCTTTTCGGGCGTTGTCGGAGGCGCTGCTGCGTGCTTCCCGGATCGCGGGACTGCCAGACAGCCCGGACCTCGGGCCGTTCCGCGGGTATCTGGCCCGCATCGTGCCGGAATGGCGCGCTGCGGCCGCACCGATAACCGAAGAAGGGGATGTCGGTCTCGCCGAAGGTGTGCTTCGGCTGCTCAGGCTGCTCGGGGGACGAAGCGGCTGCCTGCTCGTGCTCGAGGATCTGCACTGGGCCGACGCCGGGACACTCGCCGTCGTGGAGTACCTGGCCGACAACCTCGACGGCGAGCCGGTGGTGTGCCTGGTCACCGTACGCACCGGCGAGAACAGCCGCGGCGAAGAGCTCGTGCACCAGCTGGCCGCACGCCGCGTCGGCATGTTCGCGGAACTGTCGCCGCTCGATCAGGACGAGGTGGAAAGGATGGCTGCAGCGTGCCTGAACCAGCAGCATGTTTCGCCGGACGTTGGCCGACTGGTGCGGGATTGGGCTGGCGGCGTGCCGTTCTTGGTCGAGGAGATTCTCGCGACGCTCGCCGCGCGTGGGGTATTGCAGGCGAGCGGGGGTCACTGGACTGTTCGGGAAGCCCTGCCGCTGGTTGTACCGCTGAGCTTCACCCAATCGGTACAGGTACGTCTAGACGCGTTGGGTGAGGAGTGCCGTCAGCTGCTGCTGGCAGCAGCCGTACTTGGCCGACAGTTCGACTGGAACCTGCTGTCGTCTATGACGCTGCTTTCGGAGGATGTGGTCAGGGCCCATCTGCGGCGGGCCGTTGACGCCCAACTTCTCGTAGCCGATACGGGCTTTCGTTTTCGGCATGCGCTCACCCGCGAGGCCGTCCTGTTGGGAATGCTTCCACCGGACCGAACTTTGTTGTACGCCGAGGCCCTGGAATCCGTTGAGCAGGCGCATCCGGGACTGCCGGGTCAATGGTGCGACCTGGCCGCTGAGCTGGCGGAGCAGGCTGGCCACGACCGCCGGGCCACGGAGATTCTTTTGCTGGCCGGACGCCGCGCGCTGGGGACGGGATCGCTGGGCACAGCCGAGGCCGTTCTGGAACGGGCCCGGATCCGAGCAACCAATGCTGCTGCCGCCGATGATCAAACGATCGACATCGAGATCGACCGCGCCTTCACCGAAGTGTTGGCCCTTGCCGGAAAGGTTGATCGGGCCTTCGAAGTTGGGCGGTTGCTTCTGAGCCGCATGGATACCGTGTCCTCGGCCCCTGCAGCGCGAGCAGAGCTCCATCTGCTGCTGGCTCGGGCTGCTACGTCCGCTGGTGACTGGACGGCGGCGGCGGAGCATCTGGGTCAGGCGCGGGCGCTCGGCGAGCGTGCCGCCGCCCCGGAGGTGCTGGCCCGAGTGGATGCATTGGCCGCCCGAGGCGCCTTCAGCCAAGCGGAGGTGGAAACGGCGGTCGAGTACGCAGCGGCGGCACTGTCGGCTGCCGAGCAGTACGGCTGGCCGGACGTTTCCTGCCAGGCCCTCGAGATCCTCGGCTACCGAGCGCGGCGGCGCGACCTCGCTGAAGCCGAAGGCATCTTCGAGCGGGCTCGGCAAATCGCCGAACAGCATGGGCTTGAGCTATGGCGGGTCCGAGCCCTCTACGACCTCGGCAGCCTCGACGCGCTCAGTCGGCGCCGCGTCGACCGTTTGGTACAGGCTCGCGGCGCTGCGCTGCGTATCGGCGCACTGTCCACGGCTGCCGCTGTCGAGCTGACGCTCGCTTTGCTCATCTGCGGTGACCCGGGCCAGCTTGACGAGGCGCTGGCCATGGCACGCCGCAGCGTCGAAGCCTGCCGGCGGCTGCGGCTCGCCATGCTGCCCAAGGCCCTCCTCTGGCAGGCCGAACTCCTGGCCTACCAGCAGCGGCACGACGAGATGGAACTAGCCCTGACAGAAGCCATGATGCTGGCTCCCGACGATCCAGAGATCTGTGGCATAGCCTTCGGTCAGGTTCATGGCCTCTCATTCCTCCTTCAAGAGGAGCGCACCCAGGCTCTGTCCGCGATGGATCGCGGCATGGCGTTCATGCGCCGATCACCGGTGACCTCTCCTGCACCGTTCCACGGATTCTGGGCCCTGATCTGCACGATCGAGGACCATGACGGGCAAGGCGCCAGGTCAGAGGTCCGGGCATCCAGTGCTGCCGTACAGGCAATCGCTCGCGCGTGCCTGCGATACAGCGAGGCGATTGCCCTGGGGCGCGCCGGTCGTACGGAGGAGGCAACCGCCGCGGCAGAGGCCGCCACTGCCGACATGGCCGCCATGCAACACAGCGAGCTCTTCGCGGCGCTGGCCCTGCGGCTCGTCGCCGAGGCCGCGCTCCGCGACGGCTGGGGCGAACCGGTCGGCTGGCTCACGTCGTGCCAAGCCTTCTTTTCAGCGTCTGGATATCCAGCCGTCGCCGAGGCATGTGAGCGCCTCCTCAACCACAGGCGCCCAGCACGTCTGCCTGGCGGCCTGACCGAACGTGAGGCGCAGGTGCTACGCCTCGTCACCGACGGCCGCACCAACCGACAGATCGCCGCCGAACTGTTCTTGAGTGAGAAGACCGTAGCCCGGCACCTGTCCAATATCTTCGCCAAACTCGGCGTCGGCAGCCGCGCCGCGGCCACCGCGTTCGCCACCCGCGAGGGCATCGCCTAGACCGTCGGGCTGCGCAAACCTACCCATTGGCGGCGCCTCGCTATCTGGTGCGATTCGGGGGAAGTGGGTCGTTTTGTCGACGCGGCCGCTCGCGCACATCCGTACGGTCGTCTTCATGACCACAACAACCGTCAATCCTGAACCGGACGGACCGGCTCTGGATGCTCTCCGACTACCTGCGGCCGGCACGTTCACGGTGGATCCGGTTCACACCAGCATCGGTTTCATTGCCCGGCACCTGATGGTCGCCAAGGTGCGCGGCCATTTCACCGACTTCACCGGCTCGATTGCGATCGCGGACGACCCGGTTCTTTCTGCAGCCGAGGCCACGATCCTGACCGCCAGTATCGACACGTCGGGTGCACAGCGTGATGCTCATCTGCGTTCGCCGGACTTCTTCGACAGCGACAGGTATCCCGCGATGACGTTCCGCAGCACCGCAGTCGTCCCGCGCGTCGCGCATAGGTACACCATCCTGGGCGAACTCACCATCAAGGATCAGACACGCTCAGTCCAACTCGACGTCGAGTTCAACGGCCAGGTCACCGACCCCGGGGGGCAACAGCGAATCGCGGTGACCGCCACTGCGGAGATCGATCGGAGAGACTTCGGCCTCACATGGAATGCGCCATTGGAGGGCGGCGGCCTCATGGTCGGCAACACCATCAAGATCGAGATCGAAGCCGAGGCGGTTCGCCTGTCCTCATGACGACCCGAATACCAGCAGTCAAATCACGAAAGAAATCCCATGACTCTGCTAACGGAAGCGGCCGAAGCCGACCGCGCACTCAAGGCGAAGCGCCGCGCCATCTGGGCCTCAGGAGACTACGAGGCGGTGGCCAGGAGATCGTCTCGCCGCGGGGGCCAATCCTGGTCCGGGGCAGCCGCGGTCAAGCCATCCGACCGGGTTCTCGATGTACCCGCTGGAACCGGCAACGCCAGCATTCCTGCGGCAGAAGCCGGCGCTTACGTGGTCGCCTCCACCTCACCCCTGAGCTCCGCTGCCAGCAGAGTTGATCTTGACAACTTAGCCATTCGCCCACTCCGAGGAAGGTCGCCATGAGACATCAGCTGCGGACGTACGCACAGCGCTTGCTGCACGCCTTCGCCGAAAGCGGTCAAGTACAGCCCGCTATGGCGCTGCAACCACTTTTCATGATCACAGAACGGTGCATCCGAAGCCTTGGACTCGAGGCGCCAAGGGGCGCCATCCCAACACCGACGCTATCGGCGCCGTCACCCAAAAAGGAGTTTCCATGACAAGTGCATTGATCGCCCAACCCGACTCCGCGGTACTCGATGAGTTCATCGGGCGCATGATCGGGGACCTGGGCGCCACAGTCAGCGCCGGGTTAGTCGTAATTGGCGACCGGCTCGGCCTTTACAAAGCGATGGCGGACGGCGAGCCTGTCGCGCCCGAACAGCTGGCAAGTCGCACCGGCACGGCGATCGCGTACGTGCGGCCATGGCTGGCTAACCAGGCGGCCGGCGGCTATCTCAGCTATCAGCCGGAGTCTGGGACGTTCTCACTGTCTCCGGAACAGGCCGCCGCCCTCGCTATCGAAGACAGCCCCGCATTTTTTGCCGGCGCCATGCAGCTCGTCTTGGGCGCGCTACGCGACCTGGAACACATCGAGCACGGCTTCCGTACCGGCGAAGGTTTCGGCTGGCATGAGCACGACCCCAACCTGTTCGAAGGCACCGAACGGTTCTTCCGGCCGGGCTACGCGACCAATTTGGTGGAGAGTTGGCTACCTGCCTTGGATGGCGTGGTCGACAAGCTCGCCGCGGGCGCAACGGTCGTAGACGTTGGCTGCGGTCACGGCAGCTCCACGATCCTGATGGCCCAGGCCTTCCCGGCATCCACCTTCGTCGGCACCGATTACCACGAAGGCTCGATCCGAGTGGCACGACGGCGGGCAGCGGAGGCTGGCGTCTCGGGGAACGTCACCTTCGAGGTTGCGGATGCCAGCGAACTGGCACCCAACGCCTACAACCTGGTCGCCATGTTCGACTGTCTGCACGACATGGGCGACCCGGCCCGCGTCGCCCGGGCGGTCCGCGGAACACTGCGGGAAGACGGCACCCTGCTCCTCGTCGAACCATTTGCGAATGATCGGCTCGAGGAAAATCTCAACCCCATCGGCCGGGTCTTCTACGGCGCGTCCACTCTGATCTGCACACCCTGCTCACTCGCCCAGCCTGGAGCACGAGCGCTGGGACCGCAGGCCGGTCCGACCGTCCTCACCAACCTGCTGCGCGACGCCGGCTTCAGCCGCGTTCGGGTTGCCAGTGAATCTCCGGTCAACCTCATCTTCGAGGCCCGACCCTGAATCAGCTAACTCATCGACCGTGGCCCAAGTCCGGGACGCTCCCGATTCGTGACATGTTCCGGCACGGGCTCGGCGACAGGCACTGTCGGACATGATTCCGGCGTACCGAAGATCGAGCGAAACTGGCAGAACGCCGGTCCAGCGATCCCCGGCTCATCACGCCAGCGGGCTCTGGCGACGGAGATGGCCGCGTGGGTGAAAGACAGCAGTGCTACACCGCGGTCGGTCGACGCCTATTTACAGAACCTGGCAACCACGGTTTGGTCTTGTCCGCGCCCGGTCCGGCTTCGATGAGCCTGATCTTGGATTGGCGACAATCGCCACGAAGCCACGCAAGCCCGTCAGAGCACATAGGTGCCTCACCGCGCGCTGTTGAAGGCGCCGCAAATGCGCGCACCCGACATGGGCCATTGGCGGGCCATTAAGCAGGGCGAATGGCGGTCATTCACGGTGTTTCCCGGGCAAGCTCCGAAAGCTGGAAACGCGCTCGTGCGCACCCCGAGCGCGACCTTCCAAGCTGGCCATGCGAGTTCGATTCGTCACCCGCTCCACAGGAGAATCCCTAACGGGACTGCAATAGCGGCCTTTCCGGCATGCTGTTGTCAGAGCCGGCTGTCGGTGAGCACTTCATTTTTCCTGGCGTGTTGAGGTCTATGACTGATCGTGCCCCGGGGTTTGGTGAGGGGGCCGGTAGTGCTGGTGGGATGTCGTGCCGGTGAGCACTGATCCACAACTCAGAGGTCTATGCCGACCAAAAGATCGGGCTTGACGGGAGATAGGAGCATCCAAGCAACCGCTTCCGCCTGAAGGCGACGCCATAGTCCTCGATCTCGCCTGAGCGTCAGAACACGCGCAGGGCGGCTACAGCCGGACGGATATCCGGCCTACCGACCTGTGTCGTTCACCGACCGCTAGCCGGGCAGCGCTCGTGATCGTCGGAACAGGGGGGATTGGGTCGGCCGACTCAAGTCTTGATGCGTCGGGAGAGGACCACCGACGTCATAGGACGGCTCGCGGTGCCCACCGCCACCGGCCACGGGCTGGGCACCGGCGGCTGTCTAGATTCAAGTCATCGTTTCGGTGCCTAGGCGCGCGCTGGCACTTTTCCGTTCAGGGTCGGAGAACGATTACCTCAATCGGGTCTGTGCGACCACGGATTTCCACGGTGCGTCGCTCCAGGTCGTCGGTCACCAAGCCTGCGGCCTCGGCGGCTGCCACACTAACGATCACCTCGCCCGCAACCGCAGTCGATGCGAGTCGCTCGGTGAGGTTGACAACATCACCGAGTGCCGTGAAGTCGTCGTCGGTTGTACCGAGCCGGGTGGCTCCAACGAATGCCTCGCCGGTGTGGACAGCCGTTCCTACTGGAATGGACACCGACGTCGTGGTGTTGGCCTGTGCTGCTCGCTCGGCCAGGTCGATTGCGGCTGCTACTGCTGCGGCCGCATGATGCGGCCCGCTGATGCCCCCGAAGAAGAGCCCAATAACCTCATCGCCTACGACTTTGTCAATGATGCCGTCATGAGCAGCGATCGAATTGGATGCCAGTTGATAGAAGCTGTCGAGGAATGTGTGGAAGTCGGCTGGGCGCATTCGTTCTCCCATAGCTGTCGAGCCGCGGAGATCGGAAAACAGCAGCGTGATCGGTATCTCTACCCCGGTCATGTGACGTTTGCGAAGCTCGGTGATGCATTTGGTGCAGAGCGCTGGATTGAGGGATTGCTTGTACCCTGCCTGCTTGAAAATGAGGCCACCAAGCCCGCCGAACGGAGCTGCGCACAGCTTGCAGCGTGGATCGGATGGGATTCGTCGGAATGCCCGCCGCTGCTTGGCTAGGCGGGGACTCTCTCCGGTTAGCCGGGCGCGAACTTCTTCAGGGGTGAAACCCTCGTCCACCATTTGCTCAATCTATCTAGCGGCCGTTCCACTGCCCGTCTCTGATATTGACTGCTGCCCTCGAGCATCTGCGCCGCCTTGGGTGCAGGAAGCGACCAGGGCAGCCGAGGTCCTTGCACCGTGAGCACCCATCGCCGTCGGTGACCCTAACTGCAGGCCTGGAGGTGGCAAATGCATAGGCGGACGATTTTGTCCAGCGTCGCCCTCGTCGCTGGCGTATCAGCGCTGGCCCCGGCTGCTAGCGCCGACGCGGCGCCGTCCGGGAAGTTCAGCGCTGCGAAGCTACGCGAGCCGGAATCGATCTCGTGGAGCGGACTCGAACCGCAACCTCACGGATGAAAGGACAGACGAGCTTCGCTCTGTGCTGACCTTGCGGAAACCCTGCTCAGTATCGATCCGTCGGCTACTTGCTCGATATCCGCGCCTGTCAACGGCCAGTTCGGGGTCCCCGGTGGTGGCAAGTGAAAGTCCCCACTCTTCGTTCTTGTTGCTAGCTGTTGTTGATCTTGGTTCCTCCTCGCGTTCGGGCTTGTTTCATCCGGTAGCTTTCGCCGTCGGTGACGACGACGTGGCAGTGGTGCAGGAGCCGGTCGAGCATGCTGACGGCGGTGGTGTGTTCGGGCAGGAACCGGCCCCAGGACTCGAACGGCCAGTGGGACCCGATGCCGAGGGAGCGCCGTTCGTAGGCGGCGGCGACGAACCGGAACAACAGTTGGGAGCCGGTGTCGTCCAACGGTGCGAATCCGAGTTCGTCGACGATGACCAGGTCGTAACGTAGCAGGCCGTCGATGATCTTTCCGACGCTGTTATCGGCCAAGCCGCGGTAGAGGCTGTCGATGAGCTCAGCGGCGGTGTAGTAGTGGACCCGCTGCCCGCCGCCCATGGCGGCCGATCCGAGGGCGAGCAGCAGGTGGCTCTTGCCGGTGCCGGCAGTGATAGCGACAGACTGCAACATCTTCGGGCGGTGTTGCCGTGCGATGTGCGGGTGACCGCAGCGATGCATCCGTTGTTCGGCGAGCTGTTGGTGTGTTCGGGGTTCAAGCGGTGGAACGGCGTGTTGCTGCTGGTGGTCGAGTTGCCAGACGGCAGCCCCGGGACTGTCCGGGCAGACGCCACGAATGTCTTCGCGGCCGTGCCGATCGCGCCGACCGGACTGGTGTTGGACGGGGAAGGGATCCAGGCGCTGCACGCTCTAGTGGCCGGGTTGCGGCGGCGGCCGGGGTTTCGAGGTAGGGGCAAATAGGTTCGGCCTGTCCTTGTTCGCGCCAACGATTTCGGGAAGGTGAACCTATTTGCGCGCCTTGAGAGTAGCCCCTGACACAGTCCAGCTCACGCTTCCAGAGCTGGCACCGGCGCCGCCTGGGGAGCGGTGGTGGTCGCTGCCAGACACCACCCGTCGCGAGGTGGTGACCCTGCTGGCCCGGTTGATCGCCCGCAGCGTGGTGATCGATCCAGATTCTGGACCCGACGAGGAGGTCGGGCGATGAGTGAGCCGCCCACGGTGTTGGTTTCGGCCAAGATCGGCCCGGTGCATCTGGGCCGGGACGCCTACGTGTATGTCCGCCAGTCCACGCTGACCCAGTTGCGTGAGCACACTGAAAGCCTGCTCCGCCAATACGAGCTGCGCGAACGCGCGGTCGCCCTGGGGTGGGATCGGCATCAGGTGCGGGTGATCGACGCCGACTTGGGCCGATCGGGGGCCGACGCCACGGCCCGGCAAGGCTTCAAGGACCTGGTGGCCGACGTCGGTCTGGGTCGGGTCGGGATCGTCTTCGGCATTGAAGTCAGCCGGCTGGCCCGCAACAACAGCGACTGGTATCAGCTGTTGGATCTGTGCGCCATGACCGACACGTTGATCGCCGACACCGACGGCGTCTACCATCCAGCCGATTTCAACGATCGACTGGTGCTCGGTTTGAAGGGCACGATGAGCGAGGCCGAGTTGCACCTGATCCGATCCCGGCTGACCGCCGGGCTGCGGCACAAGGCGGCTCGCGGGGAACTGCGGCAGTTTCTGCCGGTGGGTTTCGACTACGACGAGAACGGCGCGGTGGTGATCACGCCGGACGAGGCGGTGGTGGAGGCGATCGCGACGGTGTTCCGCCGCTTCGCCGAACTGGGCACCGGCCGGCAGGTGTTGTTGTCGCTGCGCGGCGACGGGCTGCTGCTACCTCGCCGGCCGACCCGCACCGGCCGGGTGCACTGGGCAGCGGCGACCTATCCGGCGGTGCACGATTTCTTGACCAACCCGGTCTATGCGGGGGCTTTCGTGTTCGGCCGGACCCGCACCGAGAAACGCCTTGATCCCAGCGGCACGGTCGTTGCCCGCACGATCCTGCTGCCC
>DATLPF010000063.1:0-7533 GCA_035535875.1 Propionibacteriaceae bacterium | reverse complement strand
ACCACCGCGGCGATGATGTAGAGGAACTCGTTACCCACACCATTGCCGGCCTGGAGGACGTTGAAGTTGTACAGGTAGTGCATGCCGGTGAACCAGCCGAGAAACCCTACGGTCATGAACAGACCGACCTTGACGCGAGTGACCGGCACACCGACCGCGCGGGCCGAAGCGGCGTTTCCTCCAACTGCGTAGATCCAGTTGCCGATCCTGGTCCGGGTGAGGATCCATTGCGCCAGCGCGACGAACGCGATCCACCAGAGAACGGTGATGTTCAACTGGACTGCGCCGATTTGGAAAGTGTGAGCGAAGATGAAGTTGAGTGACGCATAGCCGTCCATCTGGTTGATGTTCGGTGACGACACCGATCCGGTGACCAGCTTGGTCACGCCGAGGTTGGCACCCTGCAGAATGAAGAAGGTGCCCAAGGTGATCAAGAACGATGGAATCCCGGTTCGCATCACCAGATAGCCGTTGAGAAATCCGATGGCCAGGCAGAGGATCAGCGAGAGCCCCGCACCGACCCACAGGTTGATGCCGAGCTGGTAGCAGAACATGGCGTTGAACAGTCCGGCGGCGGTGACCAGGACGCCGGCCGACAGATCGAACTCGCCACCGATCATCAGCATGCCGACGGCTACGGCGACGATGCCGATGGTCGAGGACTGGTAAAGCACAGTGAAGAATGATGGCGCCGTACGGAAGGAGGGCGCCACGATCAGGAAGAAGATGAAGATCACGACGGCGGCCACGAGGGCACCGACTTCTGGCCGGGCCAGCAGGCGATTGGACAGGCCGAGCGTGACGCGGTTCGAGGCCTCCGACGGCGTCGCCGCCGGAGGAGTCTTGACAGTTTGACTCATGGTTAGGCTCCGTTGTGTCGGGCCACCGAGCCCGACCGGACCGCTCAACCCGTCTCGTACAACGAGGACTGACTACATCGGGGCGAGCGGCCCGGCCCGGCCGGGCAGGGTCGGGACTAGCGGGTGTTCTGGTTGATGAACGGCAGGATGGTGTCGACGTTGCTGGTGTCGACGAACGCCGGGCCGGTCAGAGACGGTTTGCCGCCGCCGAGGATGTTGCCGTTCTTCTTGTAGAGGTAGAGCTGGGTGACAGCCAGGTAGCCCTGCAGGTACGGCTGCTGGTCGATGCAGAACTGGATCGTCCCGGCCTTCACCGCTTCCGCTGCGCCCTTGCTCAGGTCGAACGTGCCGAGCTTGGCCTGGCTTTTCACTGCGTCCATCGCCTTGAGAGCGTCCACCGCCTGAGTTGCACCGAGGGTGATGATCCAGTTGATGTCCTTGTCCTGGGCCAGCTTGGCCTGGATCGCCGAGGTGACCGCGGAGTCGTCCTGGCCGTTGACCTGGATGTTCTCGGTGTTCGGGAAGGCGTCCTTCACGCCGGCACAACGATCCTCCAAGGCCACCGAGCCGGTCTGCTGGATGGTGCACAGGATCTTCGTGGCCCCGGCCGCTTTCGCCTTGGCGCCGGCCTGCTGGCCAGCCAACTTCTCATCGGAGGAGAAGTGGGCAATCGAACCGGCCTGCTGGTAGAAGTTGGTGCCCGAGTTGAAGGAGTCGACCGGGATGCCGGCGGCGACGGCCTTCTTCACGGTCGGGATCAGAGCGTCCGGGGTCACCAGCGTGGTCGCGATGCCGTCGACCTTGGCATCGATGGCGCCCTGGATGAGGGTGGCCTGCTTGGTGGCTTCGGGATCGGCCGAATACTTCAGCGTCGACCCGGTGTCCTTGGCTGCCTGCTCCGCGCCGGCTCGAATCCGATCCCAGAACGTGTCACCCGGGGTCTCGTGAGTGATCATGGCAAAGGTGTAGCCAGAGTTACCGCCACCACCGCCGCTGCTCTCGCTGGTTGGCGCTGCACCGCCGCCGCTGCACGCCGATACGGCGAGTAGCGCCGTCAGGGATACGGCGGCGACCGCCGCACGTTTGATGTTGACAATCTTCATTGATGACCTCTCGACTTCGGCGCTTGCCGACTTGTTAGGGATGCTGCCACTTGTTGGGGATGGTGCCACTTGTTGGGGATGCTGCCACTGTCGATAGTGAATGTCACCAACTGACAGATATGTATTTGGTCTCGGTGAAGGCGAGGAGGCCCTCGACCCCACCTTCGCGGCCGAGGCCGCTTTCTTTGACCCCACCAAAGGGTGCGGCCGGGTCGGATACCAGTCCGCGGTTGAGGCCGACCATGCCGGCCTCAATTCGCTCGCTGACCCGCAGACCCCGAGCGAGGTCGGCGGTGTAGACGTAGGAGACGAGGCCGTACTCGGTGTTGTTGGCCAGTTCGACCCCCTCCTCTTCGGTGGTGAAGGTGACAATCGGCGCGACCGGGCCGAAGATCTCGGTGTGCAGGATCTCTGCGTCGGAGGAGACTCCGGTCAACACGGTGGGTGGGTAGTAGAAGCCGGGGCCTTCCGGAGTGTTCCCGCCGAGCTCGAGCGTGGCGCCGGCAGCAACGGCTTCTGCAACGAGGCTCGCGACCTTGGTCCGAGTGGCACTGTTGACCAGCGGGCCCACGTTGACGGACTTGTCCGATCCGGGTCCCACCGTGAGGGTGCCCATGGCCTGGGTGAGGCGGGCGCTGAAGGCTTCGGCGATGCCGGACTCGACGTAGAAGCGGTTCGCGGCGGTACAGGCTTCGCCGCCGTTGCGCATCTTGGCGATCATCGCGCCTTCGATGGCTGCGTCGAGGTCGGCATCGGCGAAAACCACGAATGGAGCGTTCCCGCCCAACTCCATGGAACAGTTGACGATGTGCTCGTTCGCCTGGTTGAGCAGTGTGCGGCCGACCTCGGTTGAGCCGGTGAAGGAAAGTTTCCGCACACGTGGGTCGGCGAGCATGGCGGAGACGACCTTGCCGGATTGTCTGGAGGGCAACACGTTCACCACCCCGGCCGGAAGCCCGGCCTCCTCCATCAGTGCTGCGAGGGCAAGAGCCGTCAACGGTGTCTCGCTGGCTGGCTTCAAGATCGTCGTGCAGCCTGCAGCTAACGCCGGGCCGATCTTGCGGGCGGCCATTGCGGCTGGGAAGTTCCATGGTGTGACCAGGAGGGCGACCCCGACGGGCTGGTGAATCACGATGATCTTGTTCGCGCCGCCCGGAGCGGTTTGAATATCGCCGCGGATCCGGACGGCCTCCTCCGCGTACCAGCGGAAGAACTCCGCCGAGTAGAGCACCTCACCCCTGGCGTCGGCCAAGGCCTTACCGTTCTCAGCGGTGATCAACAACGCCAGCTCATCTACCCGATCGACCATCAACTGGTAGGTCCGCTGCAAGATCTCCGATCGCTTGCGCGGAGCGGTCTGAGCCCACGCCTGGGCGGCGGCGGAGGCAGCATCGACGCAGGCGAGGGCGTCGTCAACGCTGCCGCTGGCCACCGCGGCGAGGATGCCGCCCGTCGCGGGGTCCAGAACGTCGAACGCGGCCCCATCTGAGGCCGGGCGTTGAGCCCCACCGATGATCAGCTGGGTCGGCACCTTGGCGACGATGTCGGCGACGACGCTGCTGTGCGTCCGCAGGCTGTCGGCGGCGTTCACAAGTACAACCTCTGCGAGGCGATCTGCTCCTCGTATTCCTTTCGGGCATCCTGGGTGCTGTCGAGCTCGGAGACCTCCGAGACCGGTACATCCCACCACGCCCCAGACCCGCCGAAGCGGCCCTTGGCGTCAACCTTCACGTAGACAACGGCTGTGTTCTCGGTGCCGGCAGCATCAGCGAGAGCCTTCTTCAGCTCGTCGGCGGTCGTTGCGGTGAACACGTCGGCTCCGTAGCTGGCTGCGTTGGCGGCGAGGTCGATGTCGATCCGATCGTCGGAGAACTGGCCGTCCTCGCCGCGGTAGTTGAACCGACAGGCGAAGCCCTGCGATCCGCGGGTTTCCGACAGGGCCGCGATGGAGCCGTAGCCGTAGTTGTCAACCAGCAGGATCGTGATCTTCAGGCCCTCCTGGACCGCAGTCAGGATCTCTTGGCTGGCCATCAGGAAGGTGCCGTCGCCGATGAAGCAGAAGACGTCGCGGCCGGGGTCGGCCATCTTGGCACCGACCGCCCCTGCGACCTCGTAGCCCATGCAGGAGTTGCCGTACTCCAAGTCGTAGGCCTTGGGATCGGACGGCCGCCAGAGCCGGTGCAGGTCGCCCGGCATGGAACCGGCTGCGTTGACGACGACGTGGTGGTCGCCGGCGACGGAGTTCACGATCCCGATCGTTTCGGCCTGAGACAAGGTGGGGGCATTCTGCACCTCGACGATCCGATCCACCTCGTCGCGCCACTGGTCGGCGGCCTTCTCCACTTCGGACCGGTAGGTCGGATCGACCGTGTAGCCGCTGAGTAGGTCGGCGAGTTCAGTGAGGGTTTCGCGGGCGTCGCCGATGACGGCAAGCCCTGACTCTTTGTACGCGTCGAGCTCGGTGACGTTGATGTTGACGAATTGGACGTCAGGATTCGTGAACAACGTGTTCGAGGCGGTTGTGAAGTCGGTATAGCGGGTGCCGATGCCGATGATGACGTCGGCCTCGTTCGCGAGGGCGTTGGCGAATACGGAACCGCTGGCTCCCAAGGCGTTGACCATCTGCGGGTGGTCGTACGGGAGGCTGGCCTTACCAGCCTGGGTTACCCCAACCGGGATCCCAGTCTTGGCCACGAAGTCGGCGAGCTCGGCGGTCGCGGCCGAATAGATCACGCCGCCGCCCGCGATGATGACGGGCCGTTTCGCAGCGCCTATCACCTGCGCGGCTCTGCGTAGGGCCGCTCTGTCGGCACGGGCGCGCGGTACATGCCAGGTCCGTTTGCGGAAGAGAGCGGTGGGGAAGTCCCAGGCTTCGGCTTGAACGTCTTGGGGCAGGGACAGGGTGACCGCGCCGGTGTCTGCGGGGCTGGTCAGTGTCCGCATGGCCTCGAGCAGTGCGGTGGGGAGCTGGTCAGGTCGGTTGATCCGGTCCCAGTACTTCGAAACTGGCTTGAACGCGTCACTGGCGGAGGAATCCCAAGAGAAGCTGGACTCCAGCTGCTGTAAGACTGCGCCGGTCCGGCGGCTGGCGAAGATGTCACTGGGCAGACACAGCACCGGCAGTCGGTTGACCGTCGCGGTGGCTGCACCGGTAATCATGTTGGTCGCCCCAGGGCCGATCGAGGTGCTGCAGGCAATCGCGCCGAGGCGGTTCTTCGCCTTCGCGTAGCCGGTGGCCATGTGCACCATGCCCTGCTCATTACGGGCCTGGTACAGCCGGAAGTCTTTGCGGTACTGCAGCAAGGCCTGGCCGATGCCCGCGACGTTGCCATGGCCGAAGATGCCGATCGCGCCACCAAAGAAAGGCTGGGTGTCGCCGTCGCGCTCGACGCGCTGGGCGGCGAGGAAGCGGACGACGGCCTGGCCGACCGTGAGCCGTTGGGTGGGGTTGGAGTTGGGCACTGAAAGTCCTTCCGCTGTGAAGGGGTTGGTGGGCAGGGAATCAGCCCTGCGAGTCCGGGTAGCGAGGGATAAGGGGAAGTCGGCTGTCGAGACCAACGCTCTCCCACACATCCTGGGTGGCCTTCAGGCAGGGGTCCTGGAAAGCCTGCAGGGTGCGCTTCGGTGCGGGGCCTGCGAGAACGTTGAGATAGTAGAGGTCGTGACCGTGGGCTGCGACGGTGGTGTGATATCCCCACGGGATCAGGAGAAGCTCCCCGTCGTGCACCGTCTGGGTGAGGTCGAAGTCCCGTTCGGGACTGTAGACCCGCTGCACGGCCCATCCGTTCTCGGGATCTCTGAGGCGGTAGTAGTAGGTCTCCTCGAGTTCCGACTCGCCCTCCTGGTCATGCTCGTGCTTGTGCGGGGGGTAGCTCGACCAGTTGCCGCCAGGGGTCCAGACCTCGATGACGTGCAGCCGATCAGCAGGAAATCCGGGAAGCATCAGGCTCCCGACCTGCCGCGAGGCGTTGCCGCCGCCACGGAGCTCGATGTCGATATCGTCAGGGGTGACCAAGACCGGCGCGAACTTCTCAGTAGCCGGGGCTTCGGCAATCGCGATCTCCAAGTCGGTGCTGGCCGTCAGTGTCACCTCGAAGTCACGGGGGAGGTAGAGGCAGTGACCCAGGCCGGCGAACACGCTCGGCCTGCCGCCGAATGTCCAGGTCTGGCCGGCGGCCGAGACTTCAGCGGTTCCGGACAAGGGGACGAAGGCCCTTTCCTGCCCGTTCGACGGCAAGGTCAGCGACGCACCTGCCGCCAGAGTCTCGACCGCGAACGACACGTAGGTCCAGCCCGCGTCGGACGGATCGATGCTGTTCCAGCCCTTGCGCAAGATCTGCGGCGTGCTCATGAAGTCGTCTGACCTCCGTTGTCAGTGAACTTGCTGTAGCCCGGTTCTGTCGAGCCTGAGGTGGTTGCCTAGGCTGCTTGCTAGGTGGGCAGACATCAATGTATCGTCGTACGGACGCAATGTCCACTCAACGGTAATATCGTTATTTTCTTGACGACGGCTCCAGTTGAGAGCACCCACAGCCGCTGGACCCACAAGGTCCGGCCGGAGACATGGAGTCATTGATGACCCTGCAGAAAGTCAACTCATCCGTACCCGAGCTCGGCGTCGCCATGATCGGCAGCGGGCTGATGGCGAAGTCTCACACCATGGGGTACCGCAACGTAGAAAGTGTGTACGGCAAGACGCCGTTCCGTCCGCACTTTGCGATCCTGGCCGACGCCAAGGAGGATCTGGCGCGGAGCGGTGCCGAGTCGCTTGGGTATGACCGCTGGACGATTGACTGGCGTGAGGCGGTGGCCGCCCCTGAGGTTGACGTCGTCGACATCGTCACGCCGAACTTCCTGCACAAGGAGATCGCGATGGCTGCGATCGCGGCCGGAAAGCACGTTTACTGCGAGAAGCCGCTGGCCCTTAGCGCGGCCGACGCCAAGGAGATGTACGAGGCCGCAGAGAAGGCTGGCGTAAAGACCCTCGTTGGGTTCAACTACCTCCGTAACCCGGCCATCGCAGAAGCACGTCGTCTGCTGCGAGAGGGCGTTCTCGGCGACATCTGGACATTCTCGGGCCGGTTCGTTCTGGACGCGTGCACAGATCCCGACGTGCCGTTCACTTGGCGTTTCGAGCGCAAGCTCGCCGGCACCGGCGCGCTGGGCGACCTGGGTGCGCACATCATCTCTCTCGCTCACGTCCTCGTTGGACCGATCAGCTCTGTCGCCGGTCTGAGTCGAACCTTCGTCAAGACCCGTCCCGAGCCCACCGGCGTATTCGGGTACGGGAGCGGCGCCAATCTCGAAGCGCCCAAGCATGCGGTCGAGAACGACGATGCGACGACCTTCTTGGTCGAGTTCGCGAACGGCGCCAGCGGTCACATCGAAGCGTCGCGGGTGGCAACGGGGCGCACCTGGCACCAGAGCATCGAGCTGGTCGGAAGCAAGGGCGCGTTGCAGTTCGTTCAGCAGGACATCCACACGCTGCGGCTGTATCTGACCGGCGACCCCGTCGATCGCAAGGGTTACCGCGAGATCGAACTCGGCCCGGGTCACGGAGACTACGGCGC
>DATLPF010000062.1:0-10021 GCA_035535875.1 Propionibacteriaceae bacterium | reverse complement strand
GCAGCAGCCAGGGCTCCCGTCGCGGTGGGGAAGACGGCGAAGAAGGCGTCTCCCTCCGTGCGGACCTCGGTTCCGCCGCCGCCCGTGATCGCCCGACGGAGGATCTCGGCCTGCCGGTCCTGGGCGCAGCGATACGCTTCGAGGCCGAGCGCCTGGAGGAGTCGTGTGGACCCCTCGATATCGGTGAACAGGAACGTGACGGTCCCGGTTGGAAGCTCGCCCATGGCGCTTGCATCGTAGTGCCTGCCGGGTCGCGGAGCGCACCGGTCCTGGGTGGTCGTCGACCCGGTTCGGCCCGCCCCCGCGGCGTCCGCCCGTCGGCTGCAGTTCAGCCGACCGCCGTGCCGGCGGCCAGCCCTTGTCGACGGCGGTCCCGCGGTCAGCCGGCGGGGTCGAGGTGGGCGAGACCGCCACCGGGATCCCTGCCGATTTGGGTTTCTTCTTCGGCTTGGGGGTGATCAACCCGGCCCGTTTCAAGATGCGCTCAAGACACTCACCATTCGCTAGTGAGCGGTACCCCCCGGGCTGATAACTCGAGCAAGCTCGACTACTCCACTGCCATACTCGCCGGCTCTGAACCCGTGTGCTGAGCCGGACCGGAGCGAAGGAACAACGCGCCTACCGCAGCGATAGCGGTGACCGCCGCAGTCAACAGGAACAAGTTGGCATATGAGTTGGCCAGCACCGATACCTGTGTGCGCCGGTACAGCCCGAACAGCTGGAGGATGTGTAGGTGCGCCGCCTGGCTGTTCGTACCTTCCAGCAGCTCCGCCCGGCCCTGCGCAAGCTGTGCTTGCTGAGCGGTCGCCATGGCCGTCAGGGCAGCGAGTCCGAGAGCCGCGCTGACCCGCTGCACGACGGTGTTGATCGCGCTACCGCTATTGGTCAGATCGGGGCTGAGTGAGGCGAGACCGCCGGTCATGATCGACATCATCGCCATGCCGACCCCGGCGGCGCGGATGCAGGTCCACAAAACGACCTCTTCACGCGTCATGTCGGGATTGATTCCGGCAAGGAGATAGCTGCCGAACGCGGCCACCAGAAGTCCGGACACAACAAGCCAGCGCGGGCCGATCCTGTCGTAAAGACGACCGCTGATAGGCATGAGGAAAGCCATCACCAGGGCCTGCGGCAGGATCAGCAGCCCGGTGTTGAGGGCCGGATATCCCTGTCCGGCTTGCAGGAACAGCGGTATGTAGAACAGCGTGGCGAACATACCGGTCATCACGACGCTCATCACGATCAGCGATGTGCTGTACGCGACACTGTGAAACACGCGCAGATTCAGCAGCGGGTGATCGACCTCGAGCTCGATGGTGACGAATAGAGCCAGCAACAGCAGGCCGCCGACGATCAAGATCAGCACACGGTAGCTCGTCCAGCCCCAGGACTGGCCATCGGAGAAGGCCAACAGCAACGCCACCAGCCCCGAGGCCACAGTGACGAAGCCCCAGACGTCGAATGGGCGGTTCGGCGCTCGAGCGAACTTCGGCAGCGCGACTAGTGCCGCGATCAGTCCCAGAATCCCGACGGGGACGTTGATGTAGAACACGAGACGCCAACTCATGTACTCGACAAGGTAACCGCCGAGCGTAGGACCAATGGCCGGAGCGAACACGATGCCCAGGCCATACATTCCCATCGCGGTGCCGATCTTGTGGCGCGGGACGATCCGATAAACCATCGTCAGAGTCACTGCCGGTAGTAAGCCGCCGGGGATTGCCTGGATCACACGGAAAGCGATCAAACTGTTGAGGCTCCAGGCCAGCCCACAAAGCGCTGAGCCCAGGGCGAAGCCCGCCAACGCGATCATGTACACGCGATCGAGGCCGAACCGATCACCCAACCAGGCGCTTGCAGGTACGACAACACCGAGAACCAGGCTGTACGCCGTAGTGATCCACGCGACGTCCGCAGTGCTGCCGCCGAAGTCGGCCTGGATAGTCGCGATGGCGACGTTCACGATGCTCACGTCGAGCACGGACATGAACATTCCGCCGATTAACACGGCGAGTGGGATGCGCCAGGCTACGAGCGGCTGCGCCGGGACCGATTCGGGCGGGCTCGGCTTGAGCTTGGGCTGCTCAGCCAGACGTTGCGCAGCCTCGTCGCGGACAGCCGTCGTCGCGGCGGGCGCGGTGTCGGTGCTCATGGACCTACCTACCTCGCGACCCAAGCGGGCCCCAACAGCGCCAGCATATGCCGCGGACTGCCGACCGGAGGAGGAGCAAGCAGAGGCGTTCTTTCCTTCGCGAGGGACGGCGGCGGATTCTCGATGTTCGCGCCGCCGATCTGCAGGAGGAGATGGCGTAACAACGCTTTTCCGTTCCGCCAGATCCGACGAAGGCGGCGGCAACCCAGCGAACATCGTAGCGAGCGAAGCGAGCAATCAAATAAAGCGCGATGCGTTAAAGGCTCAAGAAGGGTCAGTTGCGGTGGATCTTGACGGTTACGTTCATGCCAGGCACCAGGGGCAGGCCCTTCAGGTCATCGATAGTGATCTTGACCGGGATCACTTGGGTTACTTTTTGAAAGTTGCCCGAGGTGTTGGATTGCGGAAACAGCGAGAAGACTCCGGCCGCGCCGGTCTGCACCTCGACGACCCGGCCGTTGAGGAGCTCGTTGGAGAAAGCGTCGACTGAGATGTCGACTGCGCGGCCGACCTGCACCTTGTCGATATCAGTCTCCTTCACACGGGCAGTGACGAAGACACCGGAGCTGTCGTAAGCGACGGCCAATTGAGTGCCTGCGGTGACGAAGGACCCCTCAACGCCGTTGTCCACTGCGACGGTCCCGTCGGCGGGCGACCGGATCACCATCTGAGGTTGCGCGTAGCCACCCTGGATCTCGATCCTCCCGACTGGGGCGTACTTGTGCAGCGACGTGCTCTGCTGCCCGCGCCAGTCGATCAGGGTGCCTGTTGCAGGTGCGTTGATCGAGATCTGGTTGCCGTCGATCTGGGCGTTGTCTGTGGTGACGTAATTGCTGCTGTTGAAGATGTAGTAGGCGAGGAACGCGGCAGCGGCCAGCGCCGCCAGGACGAGGATGACCAGCAACCTGATCTTGGTGGCCCGCTTCAAGGGCCGCCGGCGTACCGGGGCGCTTGACGCCGAATCTGCAGACGTTGCGTCGGGTTCGCTCGGTGACTCGGTCACCGCGTTCTCTGTCACGGCTTCCTCCAACAAGCCGGTTCGCCCGCCTGCCGCTCTCGCGCTCGCTGCACGACTGATCGCCGATCCGCGCCTGTCATCTGCCGGGACTCACGACCACGCGTTGCCCCTCAGACAGCCCCGACAACACTTCGGTGCGGTCGGCTCCGACGAGCCCAGGCTGGAATGTCACGATCCGCTGCCGACCGTCCGGATCCACCATGATCACGGTATCTGTGTCGCCCTGCCGGCGTACAGCGCCATTGGGCACGCTCAGCACGTTCGTCCTCTCAGCGGTGATCACCTCTGCACGCGCGGTTTGACCGTCCCTCAGCCGCGGATCGGCGTCATCGAGGCGAATCGTCACGTAGTAGCTAATCACTCCAGCGATTGCGGTCGCCGATGGCGCGACCGACACCACGGTACCGCCCTCGGTCAGCCCGGGAATGGCGTCGAAACTCACCGACACCCGTTGCTTTGCTGCGATCTTGGCCGCGTCCGACTCCTCGAACGGGATAACCGCTTCGAAGCCCTTGATACTCGACAACACGAGGAACTGGGTACCACCGGGTCGGGGCGCCGTCGCGCCAGTCACTGCCGGACCCCCGGCGGAGGCTGAACCGGGGATCGCAGCGCGGCTTCCGGGTGCCAGTGCCGTGGTCCCGCTGCTCGGGGATAGGTATTCGCCGACCACGCCGTTGATTGCCGAGATGACGCCGACGGCCGGTGCTGTCAGCGTGCCGTCGTCGACGTCTTTCTGGGCTGAGCGAACCAAGGCTTCTGCAGCGCTGACAAGCGCCAGCTGCTGGTCGATGGCGTGCGGCCGATCCGAGGACGCGGAGTTGAGCGCGTTGCGGGCACTCACCACACTCTGTCGGGACGTTTCCGCCGACACCTGCCCGGCGGCGGCATCCACCTTCTTCTTCTGCTCTGCGGCTACCAGGGTCGTCTTGGCCGCCTCGACGCCCTGATCGGCTGAGGCCTGCGCCGAGCTCGCCGTCGCTACCTGCGAAGCGCAGGTCGCAGGGGGCGTGCCCGGCACCTCGCACGCCTCCTGCGCCGCGTCGACGGCGTCGTCCGCCTTCCCCTCCGACCTCCGCGCGGCGTGCAGCTGCGCGCGGGCCCGGTCGATTGCGGAGTCGTCGGCGGTACTGACCGCGCTGACTTGGCGCCGCGTCGCGGTCAGGATCACCCGCGCTTGGCTCAGAGTCGCTTCGGCACCTGACACCGCAGGATTTGCAATGATCCGGTCCAGTGCCGCCTGCTGGGCGGCGAGGTTCGCCTTTTGCTGCTTGAGCACCTGACGAGCCGCGTAGGTGTCGATCTTCGCCAGCACCTGCCCAGCCGTCACGTGATCACCAACCTCGACTTTCAGCGAGGTCAGTCGACCACCCTTGACAAATCCCATGTTTTGGCTTGCTCCAGCGGACACGGCACCACTCGAGCCGACCTGGTTAGTAATCGTCGCCCGCGCGACCGGCGCTGTACTTGCGACCGATGGCCGTCCGCTCGTGCATGCTGCGAGGACGAGCAGCACGAGCAGGGCATTAGCCGACATTGACCAGCGTCCACCCCGCATATATCCCCTGTCGCGCCCGCTGATGACGACCCATCAACCGATGAACATCACCGGTCCGGCCTCCGGCATCCACAGGATGATCAAGATCCCCCGGGAGCGGCGCCTCGGCGGCCAGCCCATCGGCAAACAAAGTTGAGCAGCGCCACTGTAGTCGCGGATTCAGGCTGAAGGGATGTCCGCTGACGATCCCTTCCAAATGACACGATCCGATCGTCCCCTGGGCGGCGTCAGCGGTGAAGAGAGGTACCCTAAGTCGTACAGCGACGTCCAAGAAAACTACGTGGACTGGCGATCGGACATCGGAGACGGCTGTGACGACGACCTCATCCCGAGAGGCACCACCGCAGCCGCGCGCCGACGCGCGCCGCAACATCGAGCTGATCCTCGAGGCTGCCGAGTCGTGTCTCGCTCGAGACCCGGATGCCAGCATGGGCGATATCGCCGCCGAGGCGGGACTCGGTCGCGTGACGATCTACGGTCACTTCGCCTCCCGCCAGGTCCTGATTGAGGCGGTGGTCCATCGCGTGCTGGCCGCGGCCAACGCAGCGCTCGATGAGGTGGACCTGTCCGGTGACCCGGCCGCCGCGCTCGAACGCCTCGTCGACGCAACGTGGCGGGTGACCATGCGATCTGGCAGCCTGCTGGTTGCCGCCGAGAAGGCGCTGCCCGCGGCCACGGTGCGACAGGCGCATGCCGGTGGCTTGGAAGAGCGAGTCCGCGGCTTCATCGCTCGCGCGCAGGCCACCGGCGCCTTCCGGTCTGACTTGTCCGCCGACTGGTTGATGGCTTCGTTCGCCGCGATCATCCATGCCGCCGCGAACGAGATCGACGCCGGACGCCTCGACGTGGATCGGGCATCAAACACGATCACCAGCACCATGCTCGCCGTACTGTTGCCCCCGAGGGCTCCGCGAACGCGACCCAACCCCCGACGCAGCTAGCAGATGCTCGGATCGACTCTAGGTGATCCTCGCGCCCGCAATCGGAAGGAAGTCGCCAAGGAGGTATCGATGCAACAACATATCGATCATGATCAACACCATCGATTCCCGACCGACCCGTCGGGGCTGCCAGAGGCCGGACCACACCAGTTGTTGGAGCTGGCCGACGGCGACACATTGAACCTTAGGGTCGGGCCGGTGGCTAAGCGGTTGGGCGACACCACCGTACGGATGCTCAGCTACAACGGCTCAATTCCTGGCCCCACGCTGAAGGTCCACCAGGGCTCTGAGATTGTCGTCAACGTCAGCAATGAGGGCGACCTTGCGACGACTGTGCACTGGCACGGGCTGCGGCTGGAGAACAAGTACGACGGGGTCCCTCACGTGACGCAGGCGCCTATCCCCATCGGCGGTAGTTTCAGCTACCGCATCCAGTTTCCAGATCCTGGCTTGTACTGGTACCACCCACACATCCGTGAGGACTACACCCAGGAGCTAGGCCTATACGGCAATATCGTGGTGGTTCCCGCTGAACGCAACTATTGGCCGCCGGTTGATCGGGAGCTCGTACTCACCCTGGACGACCTGCTGCTAGAGGACGGCAGAGTTGCGCCATTCAGCCGCACCGAAACCAGCTACGCGGCGATGGGCCGTTTCGGCAACGTCTTTCTGGTGGGCGGCGACCCGAATTTGCAGTTGATCGCGGCGGAAGGAGAGGTGGTCCGGCTGTGGCTGACCAACACCGCCAGCACCCGCGTGTTCAACGTCAGACTGCCTGGTGCTCGGATGAAACTGGTCGGCGGGGACGGTGGCCGGGTCGAGCACGAGGAGCTCATCGACCACGTGCTGCTGGCCCCTTCCGAGCGGGCCGTGGTCGACGTCCTCGTCGAGGAACTGGGGGAGCTCGCGCTGCAGCACCACACTCCGGATCGGACCTATCGGCTCGCTCGCCTGCATGTGCAGGATGAGCCCAGGAGACGGTCGTCTGCGGGCAAGTTCTTCGAGCTGCGGACCGCACCAGAGCTGGCCGCCGAGCGGCAGCAGCTTGACCACTGGCTGGCAGCGCCGCCAGACAAGACGCTGGCGCTGGTCGCGCAGATGGACGACCCGACCGCCATGCCGGAAGGCGCTGGCCCCGTCACGTACGCCTGCCCTATGCACCCCGAAGTCACCAGCGACCAGCCCGGCCGCTGCCCCAAGTGCGGTATGAAGCTGCTCGCCGTCGAGCCTGCCAGCCAGCCGATGGCGGACCACCACGCCGCGACACGCAACGAGGATGTTGGGATGCACCACGACATGGCCATGGGCATGGACGCGGATGTCATGCGCCAGCAGCCGGACCACGACTCCCACACCGGGCATCGCGCCTCAGAGGGGATCGAGTGGGAAGACGACATGCCCGAGGTCAATCGGCTGAGTACGACCGCGACGATGCACTGGAGGTTCATCGATCGCACCGCAGGGGTCGAGAGTACGGCAATCGACTGGCGGTTCAGCGTCGGACAGCGGGTCAAGATCCGGTTGATCAACGAAATGGACTCCGACCATCCCATGCATCACCCCTTCCACCTCCACGGCGCAGGCCGGTTCCTGGTCCTGACCCGCGACGGGAGGGTCGAGCCGAACCTGGTGTGGAAGGACACGGTGCTCATCCGCACGGGCCAGACCGTGGACATCCTGTTCGACGTCAGCAACCCCGGCCTGTGGATGGCGCACTGCCACATCGCCGAACACATGCAAAGCGGGATGATGTTCAGCTTCACCGTCTCTCGGACGTAGCAGAATCCAATTCGGCGAGGGATTGCGCGGAGTCGGCCCGCGCCGACCGAGCGATGGTCTCGTGGATGGCGAGCCGGGCGAACAGGAAATGGCTGGGGTATGCCGCGATGATGTCTGCGATGACGGCGGTTGGTGCCGAGTTCTGGGAGGCCCCGGCGTTGGAGGCGTGGTCAACCATGCGTGGTCTCACCAGGGCAGACGCCAGACCATGCCACGTGGCCAAAGGGCTCTGACATCACCCGCGCTCGCTGGCGTCTCAAGATCATTGGGCGAACGCTCTCCCAGATCGGGCCGGCTCATACACACGGTGATGAGTCGGTCGAGCGACGCGACAGGTCGAGGACTTGGGGATGAGGACAGACATTTCGCGGTTTCTAGTCGGTCTGAGCGATGGGTGGCCTCGCCGCGGCGCTCCGGAGGTGTGCGGGCAGACTTCCGCCATGCGGACAGTGGGCGTGGAGGAGGAGCTGCTGCTCGTCGATGTGCACACCGGGAAGCCGCGCTCAGTCGCCAGCCAGGTCATCGCAGCCACGGACGGAGACAGTGTGCACGGAGCCGGCGACGGCGGAGTCGAGGCCGAGCTCCAGCGCTACATGGTGGAAACCCAATCCTCCGTGGCGAGCGAGCTTGCCGACGTTGAAGAAGAGCTGCGTGAGTGGCGGCGTGTCGTGGCCAGTGCCGCCCGGGAAGCCGGCGCTGGCGTCGCAGCCATCGCCACCGCCCCGGTGGCGGGTGCCGGTCTGATCTCGCCGGCCCCCCGCTACCAGCGAATGGCGGAGCGCTTCGGTCCGACAGCGCAGGAGGTGTTGACCTGCGGCTGTCACGTGCATGTCAGCGTCGAATCAGACGAGGAGGGCATCGCCGCCATCGACCGGATCCGGGTCTGGCTGCCGGTCATCCTCGCGATGAGTGCGAACTCGCCGTTTTACGACGGTCGCGACACCGGGTATGCCAGCTACCGGTCGCAGTTGTGGATGCGCTGGCCGTCGGCGGGCCCAACCGACACGTTTGGGACCCCCGACGCGTACCACGAACTGGTGCGCTCGATGGTCGAGTCCGGCGTGCTCCTCGACGATGGGATGATCTATTTCGACGCACGCCTGTCGCGGCGCTATCCCACGGTCGAGATCCGAGTCGCCGACGTGTGCGTCGATCTCGAAGACACCCTCGTCGTTGCGGCGCTGTGCCGAGCGCTCGTCGAGACGGCCGCGGCCGAGGCGGCGCGCGGTGATCCGGTGCCGCAGATGCCGACGTCGCTGCTACGTCTTGCGGTCTGGCGGGCGGGCCACGACGGCGTCGGCGGAGTGCTGATCGACCCTGTGTCACGACGGCCCCGGCCCTGGATCGAAGTGATGCGCGATCTGGTCATCCACGTGCACGACTCCCTTGAGGGGTTCGGCGATATCGAGCGCGTCGAGGCCGGGATCGACCGGTTGACGCGGGTTGGCACCGGTGCCACGGGCCAGCGCCGCACCTTTGCAAAAACTGGCCAGCTCATCGACGTCGTCGTCGAGGCGGTGCGCCGGACGGCTGGAAACTAACCTCTCGCGGGGCCCGTCTTCGGTGCGTATGGTTACGTCGCCGGGGGCGCCATCGACCAGACAAGATGCGAGCCAGCCGCGGCCATCTACTCCCAGGTGAGTGCGAACGCTGAGACAAGGGACGCGATGCCCCACAGTCAGCGGCGCGGTAGGGCCCCCGGTGGTCATCGTGAGACCGAAGAGGAACTCCTTCCACGCCTGGATTGCTGTGAAGATGGCGACCGCGGCCAGGCCCGGGCGTACCAGCGGCAGCATGATGGAGTAGAAGGCCCGCACCTCGCTGGTGTTGTCCATAAGTGCCGCCTCGCAGCGGGCACAACACGGCAGCCTGGGCCCGTCGGGTCGCGGTCAGGCGTCAGAACTGCAGCGGGGGGCCGACTGCCTTCGTAAGACGCTCAGCTTCAGACAGGGCTTCGAGATCAGCAGGAAGGGATCCGCCTGCCTGCTGGGCGAGAGCACGCGCGAACCGTCGTTCGAAGCCGCCAGGGGCGAAGAAGCACAGCACGGTGCCGAGCTGGTCCCCCGGGTTGGCCAGCGTATGCGGTACGTTGCGAGGCGCGAAAAGCCATGATCTTGGGCCGGCGGTGACAACTTCACTCCCGACCTGGAACGCCAGTTGACCTTCGAGAACGTAGAACCCCTCACCGTGCGTCGGGTGCACATGCAGCGGCGGTCCACCAGCCCGTGGCGGCATCTGCATTTCAACGACACCTAATTCGCCGCTGCTGTCAGCGCTCTCCAGAAGCAGTCGCAGGGGTTCCGGGGTGCGTCGGGGTTTGATCACCCCATCGATGGTGGTCATTCCGTGCTCCCTTCTGAGGCGATCCGTGCCATCAGACCCCAGTCTTGTTGAACAGCCCTGTACGGGTTAGTGTAGTATCTCGAACGTACCTGTTAGTCCACAGAGGAGACGATCACCCGATGCGCCAACTTCTCGTACCCACCCAATCGATCGACATCGAGGATACGAGACTTGGACACGCTCAACCTGGGGATCCTGGCGCACGTCGACGCCGGTAAGACCTCTCTCAC
>DATLPF010000061.1:0-35979 GCA_035535875.1 Propionibacteriaceae bacterium | reverse complement strand
TGATCGCCTTGCTGTTTCGTGCCGTGGCACCCCAGCCCTCGTTCCTGGTCTGTGCCCGGCTGGAGGCATGTAGCCAGCTTCCCTGAAATACGTTGCGAGACGCGCAGGGCTGATTCGATCGTGCATCGAATAAACGCATCTCGGATGGCTTGGGGCCAGCATGACCATCCAATGATTCGGCCTCAGTCGTTTGGCTGTTCACCGGGGGGGTAGGCGCGTCTTGTCGAGCGCACTGTAGATAGCTGGCCGGAGAGGTGGCTGGCTGCAAGGAAGGAGACATCGTGGAAGTCATCGGAGTGATCGTTGCCGGAATCATCATCGGCTTGCTGGGCAAGTTCGTTGCACCAGGCAGCAGAGACAACACTCCCCTTTGGCTCACCATCCTCTGTGGGATCGGCGGCGTACTGATCGGCTGGTTCATCTACAGCGCCTTCGGCGGCAACGGGAGCGCCGGAATCGATTGGGTGCGCTGGCTGATTGCGATCGTGGTGGCCGCGGTGCTTGTCGTCATTGCCTCCACGTTGACGGGCCGCAACACAACCAGGGTCTGATCGGACCGTCATCTGACGGCTCGAAGAGACTCTAGTGCTGCCTCACGACAAACGGGTTAGGGCGACGATGCACATGGCTTCATCCGATCCATATCACGGCACAGTTGCAACCTCCGCACACCCCAAACATCGGCACCGTACGTCGGCGACCACGTACGGTGCCTCCGGTCCGGGAGCGCACCCCATAACTAGCAAGGTGGCGTTCACATCCCCGAGCCGGTATCAGACTCAGGAGCTTCTCGGCCGAGGAGGGATGTCGGAGGTCTACCGCGGTTTCGATCTTCGACTCCGGCGTCCGGTCGCGATCAAGCGCCTTCGCGCCGACCTGGCCATCAATCCCGTCTTCCGGGCGCGTTTCCGCAGGGAAGCTCAGGCGGCGGGCAGCCTGAGTCACTCGGCGATCGTGGCCGTGTATGACACGGGGGAGGAACGCGAGGCGACAGGGGCGTCGATTCCCTTCATCGTGATGGAGCTGGTCGAGGGCCGCTCCCTGCGCGATGCGCTGCGGGAAGAGGGGACGCTCTCGCCCGTTAGAGCGCTGGAGCTGACGGCTGCCGTGCTAGACGCCCTGGCCTGCAGCCACTTCGCTGGCATCATTCACCGCGACATCAAGCCCGCCAATGTCATGCTCACCAGCACCGGCGGGGTCAAGGTAGCCGACTTCGGTATTGCGCGGGCGGTGTCGGACACCACGGACACTGTCACCCTCGCTGGGTCGGTTATGGGCACGCCGCAGTACCTCTCACCGGAACAGGGCCGAGGTCAGCCTGTTGACGTTCGGAGCGACATCTACTCGGTGGGCTGCATGCTGTATGAACTGCTTGTCGGCCTGCCACCCTTTACGGGCGACTCGCCGGTAAGCATCGTGGTCCAGCACGTCTCTGTGGCGCCGGCTGCGCCTAGTCAGGCGAACAGTGACATCCCCACCGATATCGATGCGATCACTCTGAAGGCCCTAGCGAAGGATCCGGACGGCCGCTACCAGACCGCATCAGAGATGAAGGCTGACATCCACAGGGTTCTCAGCGGGCATGCTCCGGCCGCAGCCACACTCCTGGAACCGCTCACTGTTGTTGGGCGATCGGCTGCTCGGGCCGGCAATATAGCGACGGAGCATCAATGGAATGCGACTCATCTTCTTGCCATCACGATCGTCCTTCTCGTTGTGGCGGGCGCCAGCGTGCTCGGCGTCCATCAATTCAGCCGATCCGCGGCCGCGGAGCCAAGCACCATTGAAGTTCCAGCTGTGCTTGGGCTCAGCAAGGTCGGTGCCGAGAGCCTGTTGCGGAATGCCCGTCTAGTGCCACGGTTCGAGTTCGCCAACGGCGCGGATGGAACGTCGGTCGGCACGGTGATCACGCAGAGCCCTGACGGCGCGGACACCGCAGCCATCGGCAGCACTGTGATTGTGATGATCAACATCGGGTCCGGGCGGAACGCGATCACCGCCAGGCACTCCGGCGATGAGGGTCGCTTGGAGAACAGGCCGCCCAGCGTCAGCTCCAGCGACAATTTCCGCCCGTACGGCGACTCTGCTTCTATCGACTTGCAGGCGCGGCGGAGCGGCCTGTCTGTTGGGGGAGCCGGGGTGCACCGGGTGCAGGGTGGCGACAGCAAGAAGTCCGAGAAGGCTAGCGACAACACGCAGTCCAAGAAGGCAGCTACGAAGGACAAGCAGTCTCGATAGCTAGCCCAGAGCGAGCACGGTGTCGAAATCGAGAAGAGTCTTGCAGCATTGCTGGACATACCCGAAGCCGCTGAGGCTTTCGGCGCTGGCATAGTAATGGAGCTCAAGGCCCTGCTGGTTGACCAGGGCGCCGCAAACCTGCGCCACGATATTGCCCACGGCCTACTCGACGACGCCGCCGGATGGAGCTACGACGCACTTTATATGTGGTGGTCCTGTCTGCGGCTCGTCGTGCGGCCGTTGTGGGACATGACCAAGGTGCGATGAATCGGTCGAGTTGATCTTTGGAACCTCAAGGCGCGGTTCAGGATCATAGCCCAGCGGCTCGCCGCGCAGCGTACTCGATCTGCGCCGCGCCCAGGACCTTGACGATCGCGGCAACAGTGGCTTGCACAACTTCAGCGGCTCCACGACCGTGGGCTTCGGCGGCCAGTTGATCAAGATCAAGGTCGGGCTACCTGTTGGTCTGATGAGGATGACGGCCAACCGGTCGGTCAAGGTGACCTGACCTGAGGCCAATTCGATGGGGGATGATATGGACCCGGTGACCTCCCGGATCATCGACGTCCGGGGAACGGGCCAACGCGAACCGGGACCGCTTAGTGCGGTCACCAATTGGTGCCGCGGGCTATCACCAATGTCACCCTGCTCTGTCGCCACCACACAGCCATTTCGCGCAAGGGTCGGGACCTGCCAGATCAACCGACGGTTTATCCGAAGGGGAGATGGCGCTGGCTAGGAAGCTCCTCGACACGACCGTGCTGCATGTCGCGGAGATCGGCCGCGAGGTGGGCTACGCCGACCCGGCAGCAGCTCGCCGGGATGGCGGTCAGCGTGCAGGACGAAATCGCCGGACTCGCGTCCACAACGCTTTTTTCTTGATCGGATCGGCAGTCCTCGGCGCTTGGGTCTGGCGGCAGAACCGGGTTCACCAGCCGCTAACGCAAGGGCGCGAGCGGAGCTCAGTGACGTAGTCACTGGGAGCGCCGGCCGACTCGGCCGCGTCGGCCAGGATGCCAATGGTCCGAGCGCTCGGGATGCCACCCTCGAAGTCGTTCAGTACATAGACCCAGGCGGTCACCTCGCCGTCGAGTGTCGCCACCCGTACCCGGACCTTGCGATACAGACCGGTGTCGGCGCTCTCCCACTCGTCCAGCGCGTTTTCGTCACCGGCCGTCACGTCGTACAGGGCGACGAAGACCTGGCTGTCGAGTTCCTCGACCAGCGTCGGCAGCGCGCCGTCCCACCCCTCGCCACCAAAAGTGACTCGCCAGCCAACGGCCCACCCGGTGCCGCGCTGCGGCGAGTGCGGGCAGCGGTCGGCCATCTGAGCTGGATCAAGATTGCTTCCGTACGCCGCGTACAGCACAGCAGCCCAGGCTATCTGCTCCTGGCCGCCTCAGCGAGATGCAAGAATGCCGAAGGTGACCCGGGTTGTGATTGTCGGCGGAGGACCTGGCGGTTACGAGGCAGCGCTGGTCGCCAGCCAACTTGGCGGCGAGGTCACTCTGATCGATAGCGATGGTGTGGGTGGCTCCGCCGTCCTTACCGACTGTGTTCCCTCGAAGACCTTGATCGCTACAGCGGAAGTCATGACCGACGTCCGCCAGTCGGCCGATCTTGGACTTCGGTTTGGCCCTCTGGATCAAGGAGACGTCGACGCCGGCGTCAACGTTCGCTTGGCCGCGGTCAACCGGCGGGTACTCGACCTCGCTCAAAGACAATCGGCCGACATCGAAGAGCGCCTGCTACGCGAGAACGTCAATCTGGTAGCCGGCCGCGGCCGTCTTGACGGCGCCGAGCAGGTGATCGCCGAAACTGCAGACAGTGAGAAGTCTTTTCCCGCCGACATGATCTTGGTCGCAACAGGAGCACATCCCCGCGAGCTCCCCGAGGCCAAGCCGGACGGCGAGCGGATCCTTACCTGGAGTCAGGTGTACGGGCTGGCCGAGCTGCCGGAACGGCTGATCGTGATCGGCTCGGGCGTCACGGGTGCGGAGTTCGCCAGCGCTTACGATGCCCTCGGCTGCGAGGTGGTGCTCGTCTCCTCCCGTGACCGGGTGCTCCCAGGAGAGGACGCCGATGCTGCTCAGGTGCTCGAGGACGTCTTCGCCCGGCGAGGCATGACCGTGCTGTCGCGATCACGGGCCCAATCGGTCGCCCGGAACGGCGACCAGATCACAGTGACGTTGACCGATGGGCACACCGTCATCGGCTCACACTGCCTGCTTGCTGTCGGATCGATACCCAACACGGCAGGCATCGGTCTTGAGGAAGCTGGGGTCAAGCTGAACCGAGGGGGCTTCATCGAGGTCGACCGAGTGTCACGCACCTCGGCAAGGGGCGTCTATGCGGCGGGCGACTGCACCGGCGTGCTGATGCTTGCCTCTGTGGCCGCGATGCAGGGCAGGATCGCCATGTGGCACACGTTAGGCGAGGCCGTGTCTCCCCTCGATCTCAAGACCGTATCGGCGAACGTGTTCACTGCACCGGAGATCGCCACGGTGGGGGTAACGCAGCAACAGGTCGATTCGGGTGAGGTACCGGCGCGCGTGGTCACTCTGCCACTGGGCGGGAATGCCCGCGCCAAGATGCAGGGCAGCCGCGACGGCTTCGTCAAGCTTATCTGCCGAAAGGTCACCGGCATCGTGATCGGTGGCGTGGTGGTTGCCCCGCGGGCCAGCGAGTTGATCTTCCCAGTAGCGATTGCGGTGGCGCAGCGGCTCACCGTTGATCAAGTGTCGGAGTCATTCACCGTCTACCCATCGATGACCGGTTCGATCGCCGAGGCTGCGCGCCGGCTCAAGGGCACGGGCACCATTAGCTGAGTCGCCGGATGAAAGGAGGGACACGTGGGCTTGGAGGAGAACAAGGCGGTCGCGCAGCGGCTCTTTGACGCCATCAACAACGCCAGTCTTGATGAGCTGCCCCAGGTGGTCGCCGCGGAAGTGGTCGACCACAACGCAGTGATCTTTATGCAGCCCGAGGTGCCTGGAGGGGTGGAGGAAGGCATCCGCATGCTGCTGCAAGGTTTCCCCGACCTCCACCTGACGACTCAGGAGCTCCTCGCCGAAGGTGACAAGGTGGTGGCCAGGTTCACCATGTCGGGCACCAACACCGGCGATTACCGAGGCCTCCCAGCGCCGACCCAGCAGTACTTCGAAAGCGAGGCGATCGCCATCCTACGAATCGCTGACGGCCGGGTGGCCGAGCTCTGGGGCACAGCGGATCGATTGGGAATGCTGACGAAGCTCGGCATTCTCCCTGATTTGGGCTGACCAGGCCGGCACCACTAGTGCACCTCGTGTCTGATCCCGACAGTTAGTCTTCTGGCGCACCGACGTTTCCGGGTACGGTTTTTGCGTGACAGTGGCATCGCCCGCCGCCGTTGCGGCGACCGCTGAGCTGCTCCGCGGCCGGACCTGGGTTGCGCTGAGCGGTGCTGGCATGTCGACTGACTCCGGGATCCCGGATTATCGCGGGCCGACCTCGGTACGTGCGACGCCCATGCAGTACAACGAGTTCCTCAGCTCTGCTGAGGCGCAGCGGCGGTACTGGGCTCGTTCCTATCTCGGCTGGCGCCGGATCGGTCGTGCAGTGCCAAACCCTGGTCATCGTGCCCTGGCCGACCTGCAAGTGGTCGGACTGGCCGGACTGATCACGCAGAACGTCGATGGGCTGCACTCAGCCGCCGGCAGCGAGCGCGTGATCAACTTGCACGGCGACATCGCGAGCGTCGTGTGCCTCGAGTGTGGTGATCGTTCAGCGCGCAGCGAGCTACAGACTCGGTTGGCGAGCGCCAATCCGCAACTCGAGGAGTCACGCGTTCTGGGGCATGCAGAGCTGCGGCCGGACGGCGATGCAGTGGTCCAGGATTGGCGGCAGTTCAGGCTGGTCGGCTGTGCGCACTGCGGCGGACGGCTCAAGCCAGATGTCGTGTTCTTCGGCGAGTCCGTGCCCAAGCAACGAGTCGAGGCAGCGTACGCGCTCATGGAACGTGCGGAGATCTTGGTGGTGCTGGGCTCGTCACTGACCGTGATGTCGGGATTGCGTTTCGTCCGGCACAACGCGAAGCGTCAGCGCCCAGTAGTGATCATCAATCGGGGTCCGACACGGGGTGACGAGCTCGCCAGCGTGAAGATCGATCGGGGTTGTTCGGAAACGCTGACTGAGCTTCGCGCGGCTCTCCTCGGGTAGCGCCTGCTAGTCGAACATGTCTCCAAACATGTCGCCGATCCCGCTTCCGACATCGCTGACGCCATCGCCAATTCCGCCCATGAGGTCACCGACCCCCTCGCCGACTCCGGAGAACATGTTGTTGCCCATGCCACCGAACAGCAGGCCACCGATCAGCATGCCGGAAAGCATGTCGCTACCCGCCCAGCGGCTGTAGTAGCCCTGGGCCCACGGCGCGTACGCCTGGCCGCCTTCCCAGTAGGGCACGCGCTGAGCACCGACCTGCACGGTGCGGATGTAGGGATCGGCTCCGGCAAGCACCCGTTCGGCGTCGGCGGGGCAGGCGGGCACGGATCGCGGCACGCCTCCGGGAGGTGCCCATGAGACGTCTTGTGAGGAGGGGCCGTGCGCGGGGTTGAAGAAGCAGGGTGGACGCTTGGCCGGCAGCGGCTCATCAGCGATCCGTGCCTTGACGCATGCGACCGCGTAGCGCCCGTCTTCCAAAATCTCGGTGACGTGCCGGATTTCCTCGGGCTTGGTCACCGCGTCCAATGACACCTTCGAGTTGTCGTACGCGTCAAGGGCACGCTGGTAGTCCTGTTGCATCGCCTCGTCGAGTGCATGCCCAGCAACATCGGAGTCCAACCGCTGCAATTCCTCGCCGAACTTCGTAACATCCTCATCCGCTGCGCGCTTGGACGTGGAGAGTTGAGTCTCCAGTGCCGCCCGCTCATTGGCCTGGCGTTGCTGGATGGCATGCCGCCGGTAAAGGGCAACACCGCCCACGATCAGTGCCGCCACAATGAGCAGCACCAAGAGTTCCGCCATGGGTCACAGTGTGCCTGTGCCTACTGTGGTTTCCCCTTGTGAGCGCGTCTTCTTACCGACCTTTTATTCCGTATTGAAGCTTTGCGGTGGCGGGCGCACAACCGGTTGCTCGGAATTTGATCAGTCGACGATCTCGCACAGAATGGACCCGCTGGTCACCGTCGCGCCGGCCTGGGCCGTGAGGTTCTTCACCGTGCCACTTCGGTGAGCTGTCAGCGGCTGCTCCATTTTCATCGCCTCGAGTACCACGACAAGATCACCAGCCTCTACTACGTCACCATCGGCGACCGCGATCTTGACGATCGTGCCTTGCATAGGTGAGGTCAGGGCGTTGCCAGAGGGCGTCTTGGTCGCCGCTCCGCTTTGCCGCCTGACCGGCTTTTTCTTGGAGCGCGCGCCTGTGTCGGATCCATTGGCAGTGCCCAGGCCGGCTGGTACCAGCACTTCCAGTCGCTTGCCATTAACCTCGACGACAACTTTGGAGCGCGGGATTGACTCCGGAGCGTCGCCGAGCGCGCCCGCGTACGGTGCAATTTGTCCGCTGAACTCCGTCTCGATCCACCGAGTGTGTACGCCGAAGCGCCCGTCCTCAGCAGTAAAGGCCGGGTCGTCGAGGACAGTCAGATGGAACGGAACGACGGTCGGCATGCCCTCGATCACCAGTTCCTTCAGGGCGCGACGCGATCGCTCGAGCGCCTGCTTGCGATTCGCACCGGTGATGATGATCTTGGCGAGCAGCGAGTCGAAGCTACCCGGCACGGTCATGCCATTGGCGTAGCCCTCGTCGACTCTGACGCCAGGCCCCGACGGTGGACGCCACGCCGTCAAGGTTCCCGGTGCGGGCATGAAGTTGCGCCCCGCGTCCTCCGCGTTGATCCGAAATTCGATGGAATGCCCAGCAACGACCGGATCCTCGTATCCGAGTGGTTCGCCCTCCGCGATGCGAAACATCTCGCGGACCAGGTCGAGTCCGGTGACCTCCTCGGAGACTGGATGCTCGACCTGGAGCCGGGTGTTGACCTCCAGGAATGAGATGGTCCCGTCCTGCCCGACCAGGAACTCACAAGTACCGGCTCCCACATAGCCGGCTTCGGCCAGGATCGCCTTGGACGCGGAGTAGAGGCGTTCGGTCTGCTCGGCGTTGAGGAAGGGTGCCGGGGCCTCCTCTACTAGCTTCTGGTGACGGCGCTGGAGCGAACAGTCTCGGGTCGAGACCACAACGACGTTGCCGTGACTGTCGGCCAGGCACTGGGTTTCAACATGCCGGGGCCTGTCGAGATATCGCTCGACGAAGCATTCACCACGGCCAAAAGCGGTGACTGCTTCCCGCGTAGCGGACTCGAAGAGCTCGGGGATTTCGTTCATCTCGCGGGCGACCTTCAGGCCTCGGCCGCCGCCGCCGAAGGCAGCCTTGATCGCGATAGGCAACCCGTGCTCTCTCGCAAAGGCAATGACAGCATCCGCATCGGCAACTGGATCCGGGGTGCCGGGCACTAGGGGGGCGCCGACCTTCTGGGCGATGTGCCGGGCCCGAACCTTGTCGCCCAAAGCCTCGATGGCCTCGGGCGGAGGGCCGATCCAGATCAGTCCTGCGTTGAGCACAGCCTCGGCAAACGTCGCGTTCTCAGCAAGAAAGCCATATCCCGGGTGGATGGCGTCGGCGCCGCTACGGGCGGCGATCTCGAGAATCTTGGGGATATTGAGGTAGGTCTCCGCGGGGCTCGCGCCGCCAAGCGCATACGCCTCATCCGCGAGCGAGACGAACAGCGAGTCGAAGTCCGGGTCGGCGTAGATGGCGACGCTGCCCAGCCCCGCGTCGGCGGCGGCACGAATCACACGGACGGCGATTTCGCCCCGGTTGGCGACAAGCACCTTGCTGATTCCCACGCATCCTCCCCATCGAAAACCCCAACTCTCGCCACTCTAGTTGTACATCTAGTGCCGTATCGGCGAGCTTGATTGACCTGAGCAATGGCGGACAATCCCAGCGCGTGAGGGCCCACACGCGTTTGCTATCCATCGCCGCCCTCTGCCGCCCGTACGGTGTCGTCGCGCAACCTTCGTCGCTTGTCAGAAACCTATGTATACATAGGTTTCTGGCGGTCTGCACAGGTTGCAACATATGCCGGCCGCCTGAAAGCTGGGTTAACCCAGGTTTCAGCAAACGCAGCGGGCCGAGACCGGCCACATGGCTGCGAGCGCCGGCAGGTAGGGCGCGCTGCGGGGAAAGGGAGCGGTTACGTGGGCTGCGAGCGCCGGCAGGTAGGGCGCGCGGCCGGGGAGAGGGAGCAGTTACGTGGGCTGCGAGCGTCGGCAAATCGCGCGCCGCCGCACGGAGGGAGGAGAGAGCAGAGGCGTTCTTCCTCTGCGAACGACGACGACGGCGGCGGATTCCAAGCGCGATTGCGCGAGCAGCAAGCCCAAACAAAATGAGTGTGGGCCCCTCCAAGTATGAGTTGCAGGGGCCCACTGTGTAGCCGGAGTTAAGCGACGTCTCCAGCTGACCAGGCGACCCGGCGAATCCCAGCGGCCCGTCACCGGCCGCTGCGGCGAGTTGCCTCACCGTACGAATCCTCGGTTCTGTCCCAGCCCCGCTCTCCCTTGCGGAAGTGCGTAAGAGATTTCTACAGCTTTAGGAGGCGGCCCGCAACCGAATCCAGAAAAGAAAATCGAGCAATTTCCTTGTCCACCGGGCTGTCCACAAAGCGGCGTAGTTCATGCACCGAAGTGATCAATTTCTCCACAGTCGTGACGCCCGTCTTGTGGACAGTGGAGGCAGCCTGGTGGACGACAGATTCCCGGAGGAAGTGGCACTAGGCTTCGTCTCGTGGAACCTGCGCCAGACACCAAGGATTGGACCTGGACGCTGACGCGACGCTGCGACCAGTGTGGATTGTCGGCGGCCGACCTCGACCCAGCTGACTTCGCTGAGCGTGCCTTCATCGCTGCCGAGGAATGGGTTCAGATACTGCGCTCAAGTCCCGCTGTCTCGGCACGCCCGCAGCCGGACGTCTGGTCACCTCTGGAGTACGGCGCCCATGTACGCGATGTCTATCGTCTGTTCGACGCTCGTCTGGCCCAGATGCTCACCGAGGACACGCCGACCTTTGCCAACTGGAACCAGGACGAGACAGCCATCGAGGAGCGGTACAAGGAGCAGGACCCTGAGGTGGTCGCCGACGAGCTGGAGGCTGTCGCACAGCGTTTCGTTGCCCGGATACAGTCGCTCAAACCCGAGCAGTACCGACGACGTGGGATCCGCTCTGATGGCGCGGAGTTCACGGTTGTGACGTTCATTCAGTACTTCCTGCACGACGTGATTCACCATCTCTGGGACGTCACCGGCCAGCAGGACGCCGCGGCCTCACTCGCCTTGGAGTAGTTGTCCGTCCCTGCCACGGCAAGTCGAATGATCACGGAGAATCGCTCAGGCGCTCCAGATCGTCTCGACAGCGTTTTTCAAGATCATCGAGTTCGGCCAGCGCCTCATCGAGGTCTCGTCGCTTTTCCAAGAGGGCTTCACGACGCTTGCCAATGTCGGCGACAAGGAAGGCCAGTTGGCCGCGCTCACCCGGAGTTTCGTCGTACATGTTGATCACGTGAGCGATCTCGTCCAGGGTGAACCCGAGTCGCTTGCCGCGCAGAATGAGCTGCAGTCGTACCCGATCCCGATCGTGAAAGATCCGAGTAGTCCCCTGGCGCTCGGGAGCGAGAAGCCCGCGGTCCTCATAGAACCGGATGGTCCGCAGGGTGGTGTCAAACTCCTCGGCGAGTTCGCCAATGCTCCAGGTTCGATCACTCATCGGCACTCCTTCTGGCCGAAAGTCTAGGCCTTACGTTTACGTAAACGTCAAGCTATGCTGACAAATGTCCGTGACGACGGAAGGGGCCTGATGGCCGGTACGTTCTCGCTCGGCGAAGAGCACAGCGACTTTCGGGCCGCGGTCGCTGACTTCGCTGCTCGCGATCTCGCGCCTCATGTCGAGCGCTGGAATGCCGCCCACGAGGCGCCGCTCGAAGCGATCAAGCTGATGGGCGATCTCGGGCTCTTCGGGCTCAACGGACCCGAGGAGTACGGCGGCGCAGGGGACTTCACCAGCTTGTGCATCGCGATCGAGGAGATCGGCAAGGTCGACCAGTCACTCGGGCTCACCCTCGAGGCTGCTGTGGGGCTGGGCAGCAACCCGATCGCTCACTTCGGCACCGCGCAGCAGAAGGCGCGCTGGCTGCCTGATCTGCTTGCGGGCCGGGCGCTGGGTGCGTTCGGGCTCACCGAGTCAGAAGCGGGCTCGGACGCCGGTGCCACCCGGACGCGCGCCACGCTACGTGATCATGAATGGGTGATCAACGGCAGTAAGCAGTTCATCACCAATTCCGGCACCGATATCACCTCGATCTGCACGGTGACCGCTCGGACCGGAACGCGCGACAATGGCAAACCCGAAATCTCGGCAATCATCGTGCCCGCCGGCACCCCTGGACTCCTGGTCGGTCGCAGCTACGCGAAGCTCGGCTGGCATGGCTCCGACACGCATCCGCTGACCTTCACGGACGCCCGTGTGCCCGAAGATCATCTGCTGGGGGAGCGCGGGCAGGGGTATCAGGAGTTTCTGTCGATCTTGGACGGAGGGCGCGTCGGGATTGCAGCCCTGGCGTTGGGTTGCATCCGAGCCTGCCTCGAATTGTCGACCCAGTACGCGACGCAGCGCATCACGTTCGGTGCGCCGATTGGCCGCAGGCAAGGCATCGCGTTCCAGATTGCTGATCTTGACGTGATGGCCTCGGCCGCTCATCAGCTCGTGTACGCCGCGGCGGCCATGCGTGATCATGGCGTTGGTGGACGTGAGTTCAATCGAGCGGCTGCGATCGCAAAGCTCTACGCTACCGAGTCCGCGGTGAGCGCCACGCGGGTCGCCACGCAGGTATTCGGTGGCTATGGGTTCATGGAGGAGTATCCGGTGGCGCGCTTCTATCGCGACGCAAAGGCTCTCGAGATCGGTGAGGGGACCTCTGAGATCCAGCGGCTGTTGATCGCCCGCAGGCTCGGGCTCCCTGTGGAGTAGTCGATCATGGACGGGATCAATGCCGCGCGCGACCGTACGCTGGCTCCAACGGAGCGGGCCGCCGACAAGCTGGCGAGCGCAAACAAGCTCTACGTGCGTGCGCGAATCGACTTGCTGTTCGACGACTGTACTTTCGTGGAGGACGGCCAGCTCGCCAATGCCATGGCCGCCGATCTGCCAGCCGACGGCGTGGTCACCGGCCGCGGCCTAATCCAAGGACGACCAGCGCTCGTGGTGGCGAATGATCCGAGCGTCAAGGCCGGCTCTTGGGGCGCCCGGACGGTGGAGAAGATCATCCGGATGACCGAAGTGGCGCTACGTGACGAGTTGCCGATCTTCTGGTTTATCGACTCGGCTGGTGCGCGGATCACCGACCAGATCGACCTATTTCCCGGCCGCAGGGGGGCGGGTCGGATCTTCCACAACCAGGTCGCGCTGTCTGGCAAGGTTCCCCAGATCTGCTGCCTTTTCGGCCCGAGCGCGGCCGGCGGGGCGTACATTCCATCCTTCTGCGACATTGTGATCATGGTCGAGGCGAATGCCTCGATGTACCTGGGATCGCCCCGGATGGCCGAGATGGTGGTGGGTGAGAAGGTCACGCTCGAGGAGATGGGCGGCGCCCGGATGCACGCGACGATCTCAGGTTGCGGAGATCAGTTGGCGGCTGACGACACCGAGGCGATCGAGCAGGCAAAGCAGTACTTCTCATATCTGCCACAGAACTGGCGAAATCCATTGCCGGCCTACGACTCGGCAGAACCGGCGCGACGTTTCACCGATGATCTTGTGCCGGCGCAGGAGTCAGCTGGGTACGACATTCGCACGATCATCGAGGCGATCGTGGACGACGGTTCCTTCTTTGAGGTGAAGCCACTGTTTGCCCCCGAGTTGGTGACCGGCTTGGCCCTGCTGGATGGCGAAGTGATCGGCATCGTGGCCAATCAGCCGGCCGTCAAGGGGGGAGTGCTATTCGTCGATTCCGCCGACAAGGGTGCCCGCTTCATCTGGCAGTGCGACGCGTTCAGCATCCCACTGCTCTACTTGGCTGACGTACCGGGATTCATGATCGGCAGTGCCGTGGAGCGGCAAGGAATCATCCGGCACGGCGCGAAGATGATCACCGCAGTGGCAGAGGCTACCGTACCGACCGTCTCGTTGATCATTCGGAAGGCGTACGGGGCGGGACTCTATGCCATGGCTGGCCCTGGTTTTGGTCCCGACGCCTGCCTGGCGTTGCCCACCGCCAAGATCGCAGTGATGGGTCCTGAAGCCGCTATCAACGCGGTCTATGCGAACAAGATCGCCGAGGTCAACGACGAGGCTGAACGGGCGGCCTATGTCGAGCGGCTGCGCAAGGAGTACGAGATCGACATCGACATCCTGCGGCTGGCCAGCGAGCTCGTTGTTGATGCGATCGTCGAGCCGCGCCACGTACGTCGTGAGTTGATTGCACGCTTCGCAGCTGCAACCACCAAGGACCGTCACTTTTCCTACCGGCGGCACGGCGTACCGCCGGTTTAGAGCGAAAGCTCAAATGGGCGCGAGCGTCGGGAATCGCGCGCCGCCGCACGGAGGAGGAGAGAGCGGAGGCGTTCTTTCCTCTGCGAGCGACGACGACGGCGGCGGATTCCAAGCGCGATGCGCGAGCGCCCCCAAATCAAAGGGGCAGCTTGCGGAAAAGCGGACGGGGCACGTGCCGAAGGCCCGACATCACTACGCGCAGGGGTCCTGGCACCCAGACGAGCTCGCGTTTGGCCTTGATGGCGTCGACGACCGCGTCGGCCACCTGGTCTGGCGTCACGGAAAGGGGTACTTCGTCGAGGCCAGTGGTCATCTTCGACTTGACGAAACCGGGCCGGACCACGAGCACGCGCACGCCGTAGTCGCGCAGCGCCTCACCCAGGCCTAGGAAAAACCCGTCCAAGCCCGCCTTGGTCGAGCCATAGACGAAGTTGGAGCGCCGTACCCGCTCACCAGCGACGCTGGACAGCGCCACAATCCAGCCGTGCGCCTGGGCCTGCATGCGCTGGCCCAGCAGTACGCCGAGATGCACTGGTGCGGTGTAGTTGACCTCAGCCAGCTCGAGGGCAAGGTCGGGGTCACGCCACGCCCGCTCCGGATCCCCGAGCAGGCCGAAGGCGATCACGGCGATGTCGATATCACCGCCAGCGAAGGCCTGCTCGATGGTCGCCGCGTGCGATTCATGATCACGCGCATCAAGATCAACTTCGGTGACGTTGCAGCCGAGGCTCGTGAGATCGCTCGCCGCGGCCGTACGCCGGTCACTCGGGCGGGCGGCGAGCACCACCCGCAGTCCGGAACGCGCATACCTGCGGGCGATCGCCAAAGCGATGTCGGAAGTGCCGCCGAGCAGCAGCAGTGACTGGGGTGCACCGACCGCGTTGATCATGCCGCACTGCCGGACGTCCGGTTGCTGAGCTCGAGCCGACGAGCAAGATCGGAATTGAACATCCCAGTCGGATCGACTTCGCGGCGCACGGCGAGAAATTCGTCCAGCCGCGGGTACATCTGGCGGAACGTCGCCGCGCTGAGTCGCGAGTCCTTGGCGAGGTACACCCGACCGCCTGCTCCGACCACTTCGGTATCAAGGGCGTCGCACAACTTGTCCAGCCCTTCTTCGATAGGCAGATCGACGGTCAGAGTCCAACCCGGCATGGGAAACGATAGCGGCGACGGGTTGCCGGGGCCGAATCGCTTCAGCACATTGAGGCAGGACAGGTGGCCGGAGTTGACGATCATCTCCAGGCAGCGCTGAAACGCCTCAGCCTCCTGGAACGGCACGACGAACTGATATTGCAAGAAGCCGTTGGGCCCGTAGACCCGATTCCACTCGGCCACCATGTCCAGCGGGTGGAAGAACTGCGTGATGTTCTGCAGCTCACCGGTGCGATGTTTCGGCGCCTTCAAATACCATGCCGTGCTGAAGGCTTTCGCGGTCGCCTTGTTGATCATCCGGTTGGGAAAGATCTCGGGGAGAGTTCCCAGGGATGGCGCCACGAACTTCAACGGATCACGCCTCAGCTTGAGAGGCAGCTCCGCGAGTGAGGCTTTATTTCCCCGGGTGAGCACAGCTCGACCCATATGGCGTCCCTTGGTCACGGCATCGAACCAGCCGACAGAGTAGGTGTAGTTCTCATCGCCCACCGACATCTGCTGCATCAGGTCATCGATGTCGGTGGCTCGATGGGTATCGACTGTGAAATAGGCGGTCTCGGCGCGCTGAAGGGCCACAGTGGCGCTCAAGATCGCGCCGGTGAGACCCATCCCGCCGATCGTTGCCCAGAACAGCGCCTCGGTACCGCCGTCCGGAGTCACTGTCCGCACCTCTCCGTCTGCCATCAGCAGATCGAGCGAGCGCACATGGTTCCCGAAGCTTCCTTGAGTGTGATGGTTCTTGCCGTGCACATCGGCAGCGATGGCGCCGCCCACGGTCACCTGCCGTGTGCCAGGTAGCACCGGGACCCAGAGCCCGAAGGGCAGCAGTGCGCGCATCAGCAGATCGAGGCTGACTCCGGCCTGGACCGTCACGGTTGCCGGTTCGCTCGAGGCGTTGAGGGACAGAATGCGGTTCATCTTGGTGAGATCGAGCGCGGTGCCGCCAGCGTTCTGGGCTGCGTCGCCGTAGCTGCGACCGAGACCGCGCGGTACCACACCCCGGTTGTCGGATCGGCGCAGTGCGCTGACGGCGTCGGCCACCGAGTCGATCTGCGCAAGATGCGACATCGTTCCGGAGGCTCGACCCCAGCCGTGAAGCTCCACGAGCGGTTGCGGAATCATGGGCTGCTCCTCCGGCAAGGAGGGCTTGATCGCCGGCACGGCTTCGTCACTCATTCCCAACCCGCTCACTAGAAGAAGACCCCCACGGTGATCACCGCGAGCCACACCACGCCAAGCCCTTGCAGCACATGATCATGCAGTACGACATCCTCCGGCTCGCCCGCGGTGCCGGCGTCGACCTCCAGGGCGTACTGCAGCAGCCCCAAGGTAAAGGGTGCGATCGAGATGGCGGTCCAGGGGATGCCAAGCGCTCCATCGCCGCGATTCTCAAAGGCCCACAGGCTATACGAAATGAGCACCATGACCGCGGCCATCATCCACGCGAAGCGAAGATAGGACTCGGAGTAGCGGGTCAGTGATCGTCGCGTGCCCGCGTCGCTGCCGAGCGCCTTCATCTCCGAATATCGTTTGCCCGAAACCATGAAGAAGGAACCAAAGGCGGCGACCAGCAAGAACCACTGACTCAGTGGAATATCGGTCGCCACACCGCCAGCGATCGCGCGTAACAAAAAGGCGCTGGCCACTACGGCCAGATCGACCACCGGAAGGTGCTTGAGGTAGGCCGAGTAGAGCAGCTGGATAGCTACGTAGACCACCATGGTGATCCCCAACGGCACGGACACCACGAAACCAAGAGCCAGCCCGCAGAGGCCGAGCACGACTGCCAGCGCGAGGGCAGTGGCGGGCTTCAATTCGCCGGCGGCGATCGGCCGGAAGCGCTTGGTGGGATGCTGCCGGTCCTCCTCCACGTCGCGTACGTCGTTCACGAGGTAAACGGCGGCGCTCACTAGGCAGAACGCGACGAAGGCCAATGCGGCCCCCTTGATCACGGCTGGCTCGAAGAGTCGGCCAGCGGCCAGGGGCGCGGTGAAGACGAGGAGGTTCTTGACCCATTGGCGGGGTCGCGTAGCGCGGAGAGTGGCTGGTACCCGGCTGCGACGAACGGCAACCTCCGTGGACTGAGACATCAAGACGCTAGGTTATCCATCCCTTGTAGCTGCGGCCGCCATGCGTTGAGGACACTACCTTGGAGCCCGTGCGGATCAAGGGTAGTCATGTGGTCGCGGCCACGGCGGCGCTTCTTGGGTGTCTGCTCGTGGGGTGCAGCGCAGGCTCTCCGGGTGACGCCAGTTCAGCTGCGCCGACTGCCTCATCCGTGCGACCGCCGTCGATTCCGCCGGACGGCATCACACTGGCTGCCCTCGGCTACCTCAATGGTCCGGTTCAGGAGTTCTCGCTGCCGCGTACCGCCGTTATCACGGCCAAGGTGGACCAGCCGAACAACGTCGCTGCCGTCCTTTCGTCTCCGTCGCCGGCAGAGATGAGGTCGTACCTGCTCCGCGTATTACCGGCAACCGGCTTCGAGATCACCGCGGATCGTCCGGCGGCGAACACCATAACTTTTGCTGGTTACGGCTGGAGCGGGAGCTTCACCGGCGATGATCGCGCATCGGCGGTGCTGCTGCGGCCGCGCTGAGACGGTTGGTCTTAGACGTTATGCGCGCCGGCGGTAGCCTCCTCAGAGCAAGGTCGGATACTACGTCAGGACGCATGAGTTGATGCTGCTGCAGAGAGAAGAGAGAGATGCTCCTGCAGCGCACCCGACTGCTTGGCCCGGCCTTCGTCGCCGCCGTTGCGTACGTCGATCCGGGCAATGTTGCGACCAACACCCAGGCTGGCGCCGCGTTCGGCTATTTGTTGCTCTGGGTGCTCGTCGGCGCAACGTTGATGGCTGGTCTGGTGCAGTATCTATCGGCGAAGGTGGGCTGGCTGACCGGAGAGACACTGCCGGCGCTGGTTGCCCGGCGCAATTCTCGACTGCCGCGACTCTGCTACTGGATCCAGGCCGAACTGGTAGCGATGGCAACCGATCTGGCCGAAATTGTCGGCGGCGCAGTCGCGCTTAACCTGCTCTTCAGTGTGCCGCTCGTGACCGGAGCGCTCATCACCACTGCTGTGTCCACCGGACTGCTGTTCCTGCAAAACAGTCGCAGCCAGCGCACGTTCGAGCGTGTCATCACCGGCATGCTGGCTATCGTCACGATCGGTTTTCTCGCTGGCCTGGTCGCCTCACCGCCGGACCCCGGGGAGGCTATTGCCGGCCTGGTGCCACGACTAGATGGCGCCGAAAGTGCAGTCCTTGCGGTCGGCATGCTCGGCGCAACCGTGATGCCACACGCGATCTACCTCCATTCCGCATTGATCCGCGACCGGCATGGGCGGGCGGATCCGGACTGTGCCGCTCCAATGTTGAAGACAATCCGACTCGACGTTGGGTTGGCCATGGTGGTTGCGGGCACCGTCAACGTCGGCATGCTGCTGCTGGCCGCCAGCACCCTGAACGGTTTGAATGTCGACGGGTTGCAAGCCGCTCACAGCGCCATCGGAGCCGAGCTGGGCCCGCTCCTCGCCGGGCTGTTTGCATTGGCCCTGCTCGCCTCTGGCTTGGCCTCAACCTCGGTCGGCGGGTATGCGGGCTCGGTGATCATGGATGGCCTGCTGCGACGCCGGATCCCGATCATTTGGCGTCGGGTGCTGACCGCGGTTCCGGCATTGATCTTGCTCGGGCTGGGGCTGGAACCAACTCGATTGCTGATCTTGTCTCAGGTGATCTTGTCGTTTGGCATTCCGTTTGCGCTGGTCCCGCTGGTTCGCATTGCTTCCGATTCCGAGCTGATGCACCTGGTGCCGACCAGACGAGCCACAGTTGGCGTCGCCTGGTTAGTGATCGGCATCGTCACAGCGCTGAATGTGATCTTGATCGTGCTCACCGTTGCGCGGCCTTAAGGGCTGACGCTCACTGGTCGCGTACGATCACTCGTCGCGCTGTGAGAGTCGAGTCGTCCTTCGTGGCGACTACCAGGACCCGGTCAGAGGTATCGATCTCTGACAACTTTGACTTGTCCCCGTTCTCCCGCACCTGGGTGTCGTCGCTCAGCACGTACGTCTCGACGACGCCGTCGTTACTCTTGACCGTCAGCGATGTCTGGCTGACCTTCTGCACACCGCCGCGTTGGAAGGCGATCACTCGATGCTTCTCGCCGGCAAGGGTGACCTCGCCATGCAGCGCGCGCCCCACAGATCGCAGCTGCCGGCGAACAAAACGCTTGCGGAAGCCGTTCTGATCACGCTTGCCACTGGGTTCGGCTGTTTCCGTTGGGCTGGTCGGCGCTGTCGCGCTCGGATTTGATGCCGGCTCGTCCGCTGGCGTGTCCGCGTACGCGATTCCGGCGCCAATGCCTCCGGCCAGAGCAACGGTGCTGACTCCGGCAACGATGATCTTGGTGAACTCGTTCACAGTGGGCTCCCCTTTGTTCTGGACAGTCGGCCACGGACCTCTCCCGGGCTGATCCCAGTTTTGGACACGAGTCGCGCAAACCCCGGCTGACGACGACGGTCCTTCAGCAACCCTTCAGCTAGCAGCAGCAAGTTCAGCTGTCGCTCGCGGGTCGCCACAGACTCGGCCAGGAGATACCGAGCTCGTTCAGAATGGTGCGGAGCAGCGGCAGGCTCAGACCGACAACATTGTGGTGATCGCCCTCGATTCCGGCGATGAACGGGCCGCCGAGGCCGTCAATGGTGAACCCGCCGGCTACGTGGAGGGGCTCAGCGCTGGCCACATAGGCTTCGATCTCCTCGTCGGTGAGCTCGGCGAAGTGCACCAGGGTGGACCCGACTGCGGTTCGGGTGGTGATTGCTTTGCCTTGATGAAGCATCACGTGGTGACCGGTGTGCAGCAGCCCAACACGCCCGCACATCCGTTCCCAGCGTCGCGCAGCCTCGGCTGGTGTTGCCGGCTTGCCATGGCCCATGCCATCGAGTTCGAGCATCGAGTCGCAGCCGATCACCACTGTCGTCCCGGATCCGTGGTCAATCCGGGCGCTGACAGCTTCTGCCTTGCGCTGCGCGAGCAGCGCGGTCAGCTCCGGCACACTCTCGACTGAATCTGAGTCTTCGTCCACTCCAGACACGATGACCTCAGGATCAAGACCCGCATCGCGCAGCGTCCGAAGCCGGGCGTCAGATGCCGAGGCCAGAACAAGCCGAATCTGGGATGCCACCAGCGCTCAGATCCGAGCGAGCGCGGCGCGCAGCGGATCAAGTCCTAATGGCCCTAGATTCAACGCGTCGGTGTGGAACTTACTGAGGTCGAAGGCGGCGCCTCTTCGCCTGCGCGCCTCCTCACGAGCGTCCAGCCAGATCCGCTCACCGATTTTGTAGGACGGCGCCTGGCCCGGCCAGCCGAGATACCGATTGAGTTCGAAGCGCAGCGTCGGCTCGTCGGTCGAACAGTTGTCCATCATGAACTCAAATCCGGCGGCCGGGGTCCAGCGCTCGCCGGGTCGGAAGCGCCACGCATTGATCTTGGGAATCTGCAACTGCAGATGCATGCCGATGTCGATGATCACCCGGATCGTCCGGAACGCTTGGGCATCCAACATGCCCATCCGGTCGCCTGGCTCGAGGTATCCGAGGTCATCCATCAGCCGCTCGGCGTACAGCGCCCAGCCCTCACCATGGCCTGAGCAGAAGAAGAGCTTGCGCTGCCATCGGTTCAGCAGCTCGGACCGATAGGCATTCTGCGCGATCTGCAGATGATGACCCGGCACACCCTCGTGGTAGACGGTGGTGACTTCTTTCCAGGTGGAAAAGGTGTCGATCCCCTCCGGTACCGCCCACCACATCTGCCCTGGCCGAGAGAAGTCTTCAGCCGGATCGGTGTAGTAAATGGAGCCGTCGTGAGTCGGAGCGATACAGCACTCGAGCTTTTTGATCGGATCTGGTATGTCGAAGTGCTTGCCCGCCAGGTTGGCAACGGCCTGGTCGGCGAGGTCTTGCATCCATGACCGGAACGCCTCCGCACCCTCGATCCGGCGTAAGGGATCTGCATCGAGTGCCGCGCACGCCGCTTTGATGTCTGGCTCGCCCACGAGATCTTGAGCAATGGCCCGTTGAGCCTCCTGGATTCGATGCAACTCATCGAATCCCCACTGATAGGCCTCGTCGAGGTCGATCACCGCCCCGAGGAAATAGCGTGAGTCAAGGGCGTACCGCTCCTCGCCGACGGCATCGAGACTTGGGGCAAGGGGTGCCAGTGAGCTACCCAGCCAGTCAGCGAAGCCTGAGAACGCATGCCTTGCCTCGTCTGCCGCCACGCTGAGATCGGATTGCAGTGTGTCGTCCTTTGGCGCTCGGGTGATCAACGCCGAAAAAAAGTCGTCGTCTCCGGTCTCGCCCGTCCAGGACCGGATCTGATCGATGGTCGCGTAGATCTGTCGGACCGCGGAGATATTGCCATCTCGAGCCTCGGCGCTCAACGTCTCGCGGACCTGACCGAGCGGACGATGCACCGAGCGAAGCCGGGCGGCTATGTTGCGCCAGGCATCCTCGGAATCGGTCGGCATCAGATCGAAGATGGCGCGGATTTCCTGTGCCTGGCCGCCGATCACACTGACCCGTGAGGCCGCGATGTGGGCGTCGTACAGCTCGACGTCCATGCCAAGCCGCTCCAGCATGGCTTCCTTTGCCGTGTTCTCCCGCTCATCGCAGGGCGCGGCCGCATGCAGTGCAGCGATTGTCCGGCGGATATGGGCGACCCGATCCGCCAGGCCGCTTGGGGAGTAGTCGCTCCAGGAGTCGTCGTGTTCGGGGATCCCAAGGAAAGTTGCCGTCTCCGGATAGCGCGCGACGCACTCATCGACGTAACGATCCGCAATGGCATCGACCTCGCGAATGCGTGGTGTGGAGTGCTCGTCCGAATCTGGCTGAGTCCCTGAGCGCGCGGACATGAGGGACAGCGTAGAGGGGTGCTCAGCTGCGGCTTTCGTGGGCCCGCGAGATGGCCCCGAGCCCTCGCTAATGAGGCCGGGCCGTGGAGTTAGCGACGCCCGGCTCCGAGGAGGCCACCCAGCACGTCGAGGATGGACCCGCCCGACGATTGCCCAGAGCCACCCGCAGCTGCGCCACCTCCGAGCATTGAGTTCAGCAGATCATTCAGCGGATTGCTCGACCCACTGGCGCCGCCACCCAGGACGGAGCCCAGCGGGTCGTCCTGGCCGCTTCCTTGGATCCCTTGGCGCTGGCCCATGAGGCGCTTTGACAGATAGGCGAGCACGATTGGCGCCAAGATCGGCAGCAGGCGTTGGATCAGCCCGCCTGCCTGTCCGCCGAGATTGCCGCCCAGGGTCTGCGCGACTTGATCTTGATTGGGGCCGAAGATGTTGCCGACGATCTTCTCACCGTCATCGGGGTCCACCTGGTCAAGATCGACTCCGCCCTCGATCAGCTCGCTGGGATGGTCGCCGAGCGCTCCAGCCAACGACGTGGCGCCGGCGGGATCCTCGGCGTTAGCCTGCATTCCACCGAGAAGCGCGGGGATTGCCTGACGTGTCGCCTGTTCGGCGGTGGCCTCGTCAACTCCCAGCTGCGCAGCGAGCTGGTCCATCGGAATGTCGGCCAGGATGTCTTCAACAGCAGTCACCGTTGAGCCTTTCTGCCAGCTGCCCAGAGGCAGCGCCCGGGTCGGAACATAGAGGCACTGATGGCGAGATTAGTACCGAATAGTCGGCAGCGACACTATTGCGGCTGTCCAGACATTCGCCAGGCACTCGGACCAGGTTGGATCGGGCTACGGACCGATCGCCAGTACGCCGACCAGCCAGACCGAGCTGGCGTCGCCTCGCCTTCGGGCGGTCGAGCGAAGTGCGTCGTGAGCACGGTTACCACTGCTGCGAGCTCGTCCTCCGTCGGTGAGCCTTTGACAACGGAGAACTCCAGCTTCTGATCATCGGCGCTGTTCATAACGGGATGTTGCCGTGCTTCTTCGGAGGTAGGGTCTGGCGTTTCGTACGCAGCAACCGCAGCACGCGGGTGATCTCCCCGCGCGTCTCGTGGGGGTTGATCACCGCGTCGACGTAGCCGCGCTCCGCAGCAAGATAGGGGTTGGCCAGTTCGTCCTCGTACTCAGTGATCAGCCTCGCGCGCATCGTCTCAGGATCATCGCTTGCCGCGAGTTCCTTGCGATACAGGATGTTCACCGCTCCCTGTGCTCCCATGACCGCGATTTGGGCAGTAGGCCACGCCAGGTTGAAATCTGCGCCTAGATGCTTGGATCCCATCACGTCGTACGCGCCACCGTAGGCTTTGCGGGTGATCACCGTGACGAGCGGGACCGTCGCCTCCGCGTACGCATAGATCAGCTTCGCACCGCGCCGGATGATGCCGTTCCATTCCTGATCAGTTCCCGGAAGGAAACCGGGTACGTCGACGAAGGTGATCACTGGGATGTTGAACGCATCGCAGGTTCGGACGAATCGCGCAGCCTTCTCCGAAGCGTCGATGTCCAAACATCCGGCGAAGTGCAGGGGCTGATTCGCCACCACACCAACGCTGCGTCCATCGATCCGGCCAAAGCCGACCACGATGTTGGGAGCGAAGAGTGCGTGCACCTCCAGGAAGTCCGAGTCGTCAAGAACGCGCGAGATCACCTCGTGCATGTCGTACGGCTGGTTAGGGGAGTCCGGGATCAGCGAGTCAAGATCACGGTCCAACTCATCTGTTTCGAGTGCATTCTCCACGTCAAATACCGGCGGATCCTCGAGGTTGTTCTGTGGCAGGAAGCCGATCAGGGTTCGTACATAAGTGATCGCGTCTTCCTCATCTGCAGCGAGATAGTGGGCGTTGCCCGACTTGGTGTTGTGGGTACGGCCGCCACCCAGCTCCTCCATGGACACGTCCTCGCCGGTCACCGTCTTGATCACATCTGGGCCGGTGATGAACATTTGCGAGGTCTGGTCCACCATGACGACGAAATCGGTCAGGGCAGGGGAGTAGACATGGCCGCCGGCAGCCGCACCCATGATCAAGGAGATCTGTGGAATGACTCCAGAGGCATGCGTATTGCGCCGGAAGATCTCCCCATACAGACCCAGGGAGACAACGCCTTCTTGGATGCGAGCGCCGCCGCCCTCGTTGAGACCGATGATCGGACAGCCCGTCTTCAGCGCAAAGTCGATGATCTTGACGATCTTCTCTCCGTAGACCTGGCCTAAGCTGCCTCCGAAGACGGTCACGTCCTGGCTGAATACGCAGACCGGCCGTCCGTCAATGGTGCCGAAGCCAGTGACCACGCCGTCACCGTAGGGCCGCCGCTTCTCCATGCTGAACGAGGTCGAGCGATGCCTGGCAAACTCGTCCAGCTCGGTGAATGTGTCCGGGTCCAGTAACATCGTGACCCGCTCACGGGCTGTCTTCTTGCCTCTGGCGTGCTGCTTCTCGACGGCGGCTGCTGACCCAGCGTGGACCGCTTCCCACATCCTGTGGTCCAAGTCGGCCAGCTTGCCGGCGGTGGTGTGGATGTCCGGCGCTGGAATCGTACGATTCATGAATCGGACTCTAACCAGTTACAAAGCCTCTTGTGCATGACGCCAGATCGGCACGGCTAGGGTCCCCCTATGCCGACCGATGACGTGATTGACCTCGCGGAGCTCCGGCAGGAGCTGATTAGGCCGGGCGGGCTCTGGCAGAAAGTCGATCTAGTGGCCGAGACCGGGTCGACGAACGCCGATCTGGCGGCTCGGGCCCGGCAGGGCGAAGTTCCGGGCACGGTCTTGATCACCGACTACCAGTCGGCAGGTCGCGGCCGGCAGGGCCGTTCCTGGACGGCGCCACCCGGATCGGGCATAGCGATGTCCGTCCTGGTGCGGCCGGACGGTATCGATCCGAGCCGCTGGACCTGGTTGTCGTTGTTGGCGGGTCTTGCGGTCTCCGACGGCGTGCGACGCGCAGCGAACCTGCCTGCGGTGCTGAAGTGGCCCAACGATGTGCTGGTTGCCGGCCGCAAGCTTTGCGGCATCCTCTCCGAGCGAGTCGACACCTTCCAGGGCCCGGCCTGTGTGGTTGGTATCGGCATCAATGTCAGCCTCGACGAGGAGCAACTGCCGGTACCGACTGCCACCTCACTTGCCATCGCCGCTCGCGGGCTCGGTGCCTTGCCGCCGTCGCGTACGGCGGTCATTGCTACTGTGCTGGCCGCATTTGAACTCCTCTATGGCCGATGGGAGGCGCAGGCAGGCAACGACGCCTCTCTCGCCGCCTCCTATGCGGAGCGCTGTGACACGATCGGTCGCCAGGTTCAGGTGCTGTTGAGCGCGCAGCGGACCGTGGAGGGAATCGCTGACCGCATTGATGGGGACGGTCGACTCGTCGTCCGGACTAGCTCAGGATCTGCCGTGTACGGTGCCGGCGACGTCGTTCATCTACAGTCCTAGTGGCCGTATTGAATTGGCACTCTGACAAGCTGTTCGGAGGTCCGACTCCTTCGTCGCTTGCGTTGTAGGCGGATGTGTCATCGTTGCTCGGTCCGCAAGCTCCTGCAGTCGTCGGAGCGAACAGCTCGTCATCGTGCATGTGTGTGTCAGCATTGAGGGCGTGGCTCTCCCGGCGAAACTGCTCAGTGCGGACGAGCACGTGGTCATCCATACCAGGACACACGTCAAGGCGATGCTTCTGCCTGCGCTGGCTTTCGTTCTGATCGCTGCCGCGGTTGGTGCCGGAGCCGCCTTGATCCCGCGCGAGGCCCGCCCGATCGGCCAGCTCGCCATCGCCGTGCTCGGTGTGGTGCTGGCCATCTGGCTCGTGTTACTGCCGTTCCTGCGCTGGCGGACCACCACATACACGATTACCAACCGGCGTCTGATCACCCGCAGCGGCATTGTCAACAAGGTCGGCAAGGATCTCCCGCTGAACCGGATCAATGAGGTGTCCTACGAACGCAGCCTGATAGATCGGATGCTCGGTTGTGGCTCGCTCAATGTTCAGACTGCCGCCGAGGACGGCATGGTCGTGCTGCGGGATGTGCCCAATGTTGAGCACGTAAGTCGGGAGATCACCCAGCTGCTGTTCGGTTCCCAGGGCACTCAGAACCCGCCTGCTTCTCGCTCATGACTGTCGAGATTGGGCGACCGTCGGCGCACATAGCTGAGGTGATCATGAACCGTCCGGAGGCACTGAACGCGCTGTCTACCGATCAGGTCATGCGCCTGGGGGCGGCAGCAACTCAGCTTGCTGCCGATGATCAGGTAAGCGTCGTGATCATTTCCAGCGCTCTTGATCGGGCCTTCTGCGTAGGGGCTGATCTCAAGGAGCGTCGTGGCTTCGACAACGGTGATCTTCGCCGCCAGCGGCCGGTATTCCAGGAAGCCTTCGGGTCCCTGCGCGCATTGCCAGTCCCAGTGATCGCGGCTGTAGAGGGATACGCACTGGGAGGAGGCTGTGAACTCGCGCTCTGCTGTGACCTGATCATTGCATCCGCGACGGCAACTTTTGGACTGCCCGAGGTGGGGCTTGGCCTGATTCCCGGCGAGGGCGGCACACAGCTGCTGCCTCGTCGCATTGGGTTGAACAGGGCCGCCGATCTGCTGCTGACCGGACGGAGGGTTGGACCCGAGGAAGCGCTCAGGATTGGGCTTGTCGACCGACTCGTTCCCGAAGGCGCGGCTCGTACCGAAGCACTGGAACTTGCCGCGGACATCGCGAGCAAATCTCCAATTAGCCTCCGTGCGGCCAAGCGCGCGCTGCGGCAAGGTGTCGACGTCGACCTTGTCAGTGGCCTGGAGATCGAGAGCCGCGCGTGGGAAGAAGCCGCATTCTCCACCGACCGGGTGGAGGGCATCGAGGCCTTCAACCAGCGCCGGACTCCGCGTTGGCCGAGCTGGCAAGAAAGCGGTTCATGACCGAGCATCCCCACCAGTTCCCGCAGCCAGTCGAGCTGCCGGTTGACGAACGTGAGAGCGCCCTCCCACTGCCCGCCCAGCTCACCCGATTCATCATCACCGGCGGTTTCTCGGCGATCGTCGACTTCGGACTGTTGGTGATCTTGATGGCTGTGGGTCTGGGGCACACACCGGCCAAGGCACTCTCCTTCATAGCCGGAACCACAACCGCGTATCTGATCAACCGGCGTTGGACCTTCCGGGCCTCGCCCTCGACGCGCCGATTCATCGCGGTCGTGGTCTTGTACGCCGTGACCTTTGCCTTGCAGGTCGGCCTGTTCAGCGTGCTCTTCACTTTTCTCACCACTCAGGGCCTGAGCCGGCTCGCGGTTCAGATCATCGCGTTCGTGATCGCCCAAGGGGTCGCCACCACCGTCAACTTCATCGTGCAGCGTTCGGTGATCTTCAGACTGCAGTGAGCGGTACGCTTCCGCGAGTGACCAGTGGTCGGACCTTCACCGTCGGCATCATCGGCGGTGGTCAGCTTGCTCGGATGATGCACGCCGCATCAATCGGTCTAGGAATCAACGTGCGGCTGCTCGCCGAGGGCGCGGACACCTCGGCTGCAGCCGTGGTGCATGAGGTCACGGTCGGCGATTACACAGACCCGGCGACCGTGCGGCGCTTTGCCGCCGAGTGCGATGTGGTGACCTTCGACCACGAGCACGTACCCACCGGTCTGCTCCGAGATCTTGAGTCGGCCGGGGTAGTGGTTCGGCCAGGGCCGGCGGCGCTCATCCATGCCCAGGACAAGGCGATCATGCGTGATCGATTGACAGCTCTCGGTGCTCCCTGTCCCATCAGTCGGGTGGTAGCCGACGAAGCGGCCCTGGCTGCTTTCGGCGGCGAGCTGGGCTGGCCGATCGTGGCGAAGGCCTCGCGTGGCGGGTACGACGGCAACGGTGTGTGGCGACTCGACTCCGCTGCGGAGGCGGGCGAGCCCTTCGCGCGCTTGAGCGACGGCGTACAGATCATCGGCGAGGAGTTCGTGGATTTCACCCGGGAGCTGAGCGCCCTCGTTGTCCGCTCGCCGTCCGGGCAGGCAGCCGCATACCCGATCTCGGAATCCGTGCAGCGCAACGGGATCTGTGTCGAGACCGTCACACCTGCACCTGGCCTGGAAGATGAGCACGCGACCGCCGCCCAGCAGCTGGCCCTGATGATCGCTCACGAGTTGGGGGTTGTGGGAATGCTCGCGGTCGAGCTGATGCAGCGCGCTGACGGATCAGTGGTGGTCAACGAGCTCGCCATGCGGCCCCACAACACCGGCCACTGGACGATCGACGGAGCTCACACGTCGCAGTTCGAGAACCACCTGCGCGCTGTGCTCGATCTACCGCTCGGCGACCCGCGCAGCAAGGAGACATGGACCGTGATGGCCAATGTGTTCGGCGGCGGCATCGAGGACTTGCCCTCGGCGTTGCTGCACTGTTTTGCCCGTGACCGGCGGCTGCGGGTGCAACTGTACGGCAAGCAGGTCCGGCCCGGCCGCAAGGTGGGCCATGTCACGACCTTCGGAGATGATCTTGACGAAACACGGAAACGGGCGCTGCACGCCGCGGCCTACTTGATGGGAGATCCCAATGCCTAAAGACATCCTTCGGCCACGGGTCGGGATTGTGATGGGTTCGGATTCGGACTGGCCGGTGATGAGTGCCGCCGGGCTGGCACTGCACGAGTTTGGAGTGGCCTTCGAGGCCGATGTGGTCTCAGCGCACCGGATGGCCGACGCGATGATCAACTACGGGCGTACCGCTCACAGTCGCGGTCTGGAAGTGATCATTGCGGGGGCGGGCGGCGCGGCGCACTTGCCCGGCATGCTGGCAGCTGTCACGCCGCTGCCGGTGATCGGGGTGCCGGTACCGCTGAAGTACCTCGACGGTATGGATTCCTTGCTGTCGATCGTGCAGATGCCGGCGGGGGTTCCCGTGGCAACTGTCGCCATCGGCAACGCGCGTAACGCCGGCCTCCTGGCGGTGCGCATCCTCGCGGCCAGCGATCTTGACCTGCGCCAGCAGATGCTTGATTTCCAAGATCAACTTCGACAGGCGGCAGAGGCCAAGGGCGCCGCCGTCCGGGCAGACGCGCAGAACCAGGTCGGCGGACTCCGCTAGTCTCAGCGCGATGGTGCGGTCAGCGGTAGGCGAGTTGGTGACCGGTGCCGGGTTGCTGACGAGGGGTTTGAGCCTGATAACGCGTCGGCCTCGGATATTCCTGCTGGGGGCAATCCCGCCTGCAATCACCTCGGTGATCTTCACCGGGTTGCTGATTGTGCTCATCACCCAGCTTCACCCGCTTATCGACTGGCTCACGCCGTTTGCCGACGGCTGGGCTCGAGGTTTGGCCACCACCATCCGGGTGCTCATCGGCAGCGCCGTGGTCGCTGGTGCCGTGTTGATCATGGTGATCTCCTTCACCACACTGACCCTGGCCCTCGGGTCGCCTCTCTACGACAAGCTGTCGGAGTCTGTCGAGGGAGAGTTCGGTGACGTACCTGAGCTCAACGAAAACGTGGCACGTGGCATGGCACGGGCCCTGCGGCAGGCGCTCGCGCTCATCGCGGTCGCCATACTCGGGGCGCTGCTACTGTTCGCGACCGGGTTCGTGCCGGTCGTCGGACAGACCGTCGTGCCGGTCCTCTCGGCGATCTTTGGCGGCTGGATGCTCGGGATCGAGCTGGTCGGGTCGCCCTTCGAACGACGCGGGCTGCTTCGACTGGCGGATCGCCGGGCTGCGATGCGGGCCCGGCGTCTTCGAGTACTCGGTTTCGCGGTGCCCACCTTCCTGCTACTCGCCATCCCGTTCGTGGGGATTGTGGTGTTCCCGGTTGCCACAGCCGGCGGCACCCTCCTCGCCCGTCAACTGCTCGACGAGCCCACGTAGCATGCCCACTGTCAAGAGGAGGTCGTTCATGTCCGAACTGTCGGTCCAGCTGTACACCCTGCGCAAGGATCTAGAGCAGGATTTTGGTGGCACCTTGGTAAGGCTCGCTGGGGTCGGGTTCACCCAAGTTGAGCCATTCCAGCTCGTCAAGTTCGCCGATGAGTTGCGCACCGGATTCCGCCAGAGCGGCCTGACCGCGCCGACTACACATGTCGGCTTGCTCAGCGGTAACCAGGACGAGATCTGTGCGCTCGCAGTCGAGCTCGGCATCCAGACAATCATCGACCCGTACGTCGACCCCGCCCGCTGGCAAACGGAGGCTGACGTCAGCCAGATCGCATCCGAGCTCAACGCAGCAGCGAAGAACGCTGCCCGTCACGGTCTTACGGTCGGCTACCACAACCATCACTTCGAGCTGGAATCCATGATCAACGGCGCCCATGCGCTCGAGGTGCTGGCAGCTCAGCTGGCGCCTGAGGTGGTCTTAGAAGTGGACACCTATTGGGCGTACGCGGGTGGTGCCGATGTGCCCGCTCTGCTCAAGCGCCTCGGTGATCGGGTGGCCGCACTGCATCTCAAGGATGGCGATGGGAGTCTCGATACGAGCAAGCAGGTGGCGGTGGGATCCGGCGTGCTGCCGGTGTCGGAGATCATCGCTGCGGCTCCAGACGCACTACGGGTCGTCGAGCTGGATGACTCCGAAACCAATCTGTTCGACGCTGTACGGGCGAGCCGGGAGTTCCTGCTCCGCGAGCAGGTCCAACTGTGAATGGCCCTGTAGGCATCGGGGTAATCGGGGCTGGAACGATCAGCGACACCTATCTGGAGAACCTCACCAGCTTCGCCGACACCGACGTCCTTGCGCTCGGCGACATCGTTCCCGAGGCGGCTCGGCTGAAGGCCGCCAAGTACGACGTTGCCGCCGCTGGAGATGTCGACACCGTGCTCGACCACCCGGGTGTGGAGATCGTGGTTAACCTGACGATCCCGGCGGCTCATGCCGAGGTCGCAAGTCAGGTGATCGCGGCCGGAAAGCACGTCTGGAACGAAAAGCCGCTTGCCCTCGATCGCTTCAGCGGCGAGAGGTTGCTCAACGACGCCGCGGCGGTGGGGCTGAGGGTTGGTTGTGCTCCTGACACCTTCCTGGGCACCGGCTTGCAGACGGCTTGCCGGCTCACCGAGCAGGGGATGATCGGGACGCCGCTCACGGCTCTGGCGCTGCTGCAGTTGCCTGGACCGGAGTCGTGGCATCCCAACCCCGCGTTCCTGTTTGCCGCGGGAGCTGGCCCCCTCTTCGACCTTGGGCCTTACTACCTCACGGCGCTCGTCCAGGTCTTCGGCTCAGTTTCCTCTGTCGCTGCGCTTGGGTCGAAGGCCCGAGAACGGCGGGTGATCGGCTCTGGGCCGAAGGCAGGAGAAGAGTTTGACGTGATGGTGCCCAGTCACGTGAGTGCGCTCGCCCAATTTGAGTCGGGGCAGTCTGTGCAGGCAATGTTCTCTTTCGACTCAGCCCTTCCGCGTACTCTGCTGGAGGTCAACGGCACTGACGCAACAATGCTTTTTCCTGATCCCAACTACTTCGACGGCGACATCGCCATCAGACGACGAGACGGCGAGGATTGGGAGACGGTGGCCACCACGACAGCGAAGTCCTTCCGCGGCACTGGAGTGCTGGAGATGGCTCGCGCTCTTCGTGAGGGCAGGCCGCATCGCGCTCAGGGAGCGCTGGCTTATCACGTCCTTGACACCATGATCGCCGTGGCAGAGTCGGTCGAATCGCGTGCCTTCGTCGATGTCGCGAGCTCAGTCGACAAGCCCTCGCTACTGCCGGATAGCTGGGATCCGCTAGCCCGAACGGTCTGAGCAAAGTGCCCCTTGTCGGATTCCTAGGTAGACATAGGTTGTTGGTGGCCTGCACAGGTTGCTACCTATGCAGACCGTCAGAAAGCTACGTGCACGTAGGTTTCGAGCCAGGGGTCGAGCGTGGCGTCCGTGCGATCGCTGCCGGGCTAGGCTCCGCGTGTGAGGGACTTTGCGGATATTTACCGACCCACTGAAGAGCATGAGGCATTCCGCGCCGCTGTCCGGGAAGTGTGCGAGGAGAAAGTCGCTCCGAACGCCGCCGAGGCCGATGAATTGGCGGAGTTTCCCAAAGCATCCTTTGAAGCGCTGGTCGCGGCGGATTTCCATGCGCCGCATATACCCGAGGAGTACTCAGGCGTTGGGGCGGACGCGCTGGCGACGGTGATCGTCATCGAGGAGGTCGCTCGGGCCTGTGCCGCCACCTCACTCATCCCGGCCGTAAACAAGCTGGCAACGCTGCCGTGGCTGCTCGTCGGATCAGAGGAGATCAAGCGGACCTACCTGCCGCTTATCGCCCGAGGCGAGGCGATGGCGTCCTACTGCCTGTCCGAGCCGGAGTCGGGGTCCGACGCGGCGAGCATGCGGACTCGGGCCGTACGCGACGGCGACCACTTTGTCCTGAACGGCGTCAAGCGCTGGATCACCAACGCAGGGCTGTCGGACTTCTACACGGTGTTCGTGGTGACCGATCCAGACGCTCGTTCGAAGGGCATCAGCGCCTTTGTCGTTGAGAAGTCCGACGTCGGAGTGTCCTTCGGCGCCCCGGAGAAGAAGCTGGGCATCAAGGGTTCTCCGACGTGTGAGGTGTACTTGGACGGCGTGCGCATCCCCGAGTCGCGGATGATCGGCGCAGAGGGAACCGGCTTCGAGACGGCAATGCACACCCTTGACCACACTCGAGTCACCATCGCCGCGCAGGCAGTGGGCATTGCTCAGGGGGCTCTGGACTATGCGCTGGGCTATGTCAAGCAGCGCAAGCAATTCGGCAAGGCACTTGCTGAGTTCCAGGGCTTACAGTTCATGCTCGCCGACATGGGCATGAAGCTGGAGGCAGCGCGGCAGCTCACCTACGCCGCGGCCGCCAAGTCCGAGCGTGGAGACGCCGATCTGCCCTATTTCGGGGCTGCCGCCAAGTGCTTCGCCTCAGATGTCGCGATGGAGATCACCACGGATGCGGTTCAGCTCCTTGGCGGTTACGGCTACACCAAGGACTACCCCGTTGAGCGCATGATGCGGGACGCAAAGGTCACCCAGATTTATGAGGGAACCAACCAGATCCAGCGGATCGTGATGGCGCGGCAGCTGTTGGCTGGGCTGGCGCGATGATGTCATGTGTGCTACTTGACATCACTCGGATGAGCGTCATGCTGGAGGTATGGCATCGCGCGCTGTCTTTCCACTGCGTTGGCGCAATGAGAGGCTTCGAGCCCTAACCGCTGAGGTCGCCGCCCGGCTGGGCATCAGCCAGAACGAGCTCATCGAGCAGGCAATCGAACACGAGGTCGTGGCCCGGGGAGCGATGCTCAGTGAGGATCTACGAGCAGCCGCCGATCGGTTGGCCGAGCTCACCCGGGAGCAGTACGAACGACTCCAAGCCCGCAACGTCGAGGGTTTCGTCGCTGGCGAGGGTCTTCCTGAGCCGGTTCAAGCTCGACTGACACCGCGTGCCGCCACAGTCGATAGTGTCGCCGTCGACCGTCCTGCAATCGCCCGGGACGTCACAGCGATCTACAGATCGGCACGCACTGAGCTCGCATGACGGCTCCGTCGTGGCAGGAAGACGACCCAAACAATCTTTCCCTCATTCAGAGCAATGCCGCTCAGTTGATTACCGAGCTGCGTGCTGCCGCTGCTGAGCGGATCCTGCCAACGCGCGAAGAACTTTGCCGCTGGCATGCACGGCTGTATGCCGGCTGCGACGTGCCGATCGTGGGCTACGTCGGACACTTCCGCGGGGACCCGACCGTCAAGGAGCTTCTCGACTATGAGGTCGGCCTGGGGGCGCGGCTCAAAGACGGCAATCTGGAAAAGATGGGCGTCTGGGCGCGTACGGTGAATGACGAGATGAACGCGGTGCTCGCTGGCCTTCACGCGGTCTTCGCTGAACTGGACGGGCGGCTGCCTGTCGGCCAGTCACCTACAACCGCCGACCAGATACTCGAAATGATCAGCTTTGCCGCGCTTGCCCACGGCGAATGCCTGCGGGTCCACCCCTTCGCCAACGGCAACGGCCGCATCGCGCGGCTGCTGGTCGCGTTCATCTGTCTGCGATACAGCCTGCCAATGTTCTTGTATATCAAGCCGCGGCCGGAAAGTGACGACTACATCCGCGCCAGCCGCGACTCGATGGGCCGACCACCGGACTTCGTGGGCAATCACACGACCACGACTGCCGTCTTCGCGCACATGCTTGCCGATGTGCTGGCCGGTGAGCGGGTCTCATGATCGCTAGAGTGGCGCGATGATCACCGACTTCACCCTCGCCGCGTGTGCGGAAATGATCTTCACTGAGCTGCCGATCGCCGAGCGAGTACGGCGGATTGACGATCTTGGTTTCCAAGTGGAGATCTGGGATTGGACGAGGCATGACATCGATGGTCTCGCCTCGACCGGGGCCAGGTTTTCCTCGATGACGGGTTATGTGACCGGCGATCTCATCGACTCGGATGGGGCCGACGAGCTGCTTGCCACAGCTGAGCAGTCCATCCCGGTGGCAGCGAAGCTCGGCGTCCCTCGACTCAACCTGCATGGCACAGGCTTGGACAGCCGAGGCTTCCCCATCAAGGCAGTGGAGGTGATCACCGGCGACATGTGGCTGAAGGCAGAACACACCTTGGCGCGGATCGCCGATCTCGGCCAACGCGAGGGAGTGATCTTCTGTTTGGAGAATCTCAACACCGCTGTTGATCATCCTGGTACCCCGTTCGCGAAGGCTGCCGACACCCTCGCACTAGTCGCAGCCGTCGACAGCCCGCATCTGCGGCTGATGCTGGACATCTACCATGCTCAGATCGGCGAGGGAAACCTCGTTGAGCTGATCAATAAGTGTGCGCCGTACATTGGCGAAGTCCAGGTTGCCGATGTTCCGGGCCGTTGCGAGCCTGGGACCGGGGAGATCAACTATCCCCGCATTGCCCAGGCGCTACGCGAGATCGGCTACCAAGGCACCGTTGGACTCGAGGCTTGGGCATCTGTGGACAGCGAGCTCGCGCTGGAACGCTTCCGGACTGCGTTCGCTGTGGCACGTTAGCTGTTCGGTATGCTGCACGACGGTCGGGCAGCTACTCCGCGGATGCGTGAGTGGCCCGGGGCACGACCGCTACCGGCAGCCGGGCGCGTCGGATCAGCCGCGACGAGACGCCACCAAGCAGAACCCGGCGGGCTGGGCCATAGCCTCGGGAGCCACTGACGAGCACGTCGACATCGTCCGGGCCCAACGCAGCCAACGACTCCACGACCGCTCCCTCGAGGAGGACCGTCCGCGGCTCGAGCTCGGGCGGCACCCCCGCCGCAGCAAACTCCAGCGCTGTGCGAAAGGAGTCGCGCGCCTTGTCCCAGAACGCCTGCTCGTCCGTCCTGCCGACGAGGTAGGAATAGCGCTCCGACGATTGGCCGAGAACCGTGTAGAGCGTCAACCGGGCCGGGATTCGCAGGGCGACCCGTACCGCCATCCGCAACGCCTCGCGGGCGTCCCGGGTGTCGATGAGGCCACCCCGATGCGGGAGATCTGGTCCGGTGCTGACTTCCGCCACCCCGGCGGCACCACGGTGACCGGCACCGTGGCCCCGTGCAGCAGCCGCTCGGTGCTGCTGCCGAGCAACGCCCGGGTGAGACCGGTCTCCTGTGCCGTGCCCACAATCACCAGGACCGCCTCGACGTCCTCGGCGAGATCGGCAAAGCCGTGCGCCGCTGATGTCGAGGCGACGTTGCGTAAAGCGCTGCGTCGCCGACCGTGGCCCGGGCGTTGTCCTGGATGATCTGGGCTTGTTCGCGGACGTAGTTGGCCCACTCGACGTCGACGCGCCCGACCTCGAGGGCGGACTCCTCGGGATACACAGTGGCGACTATGGGCACGTCGCCGGTGGACCGGCACCAGGTCAGCCCGAACGCGACCGCGTCCTCGCTGGCCTCGGAGCCGCCGTATCCGATGACAACGCGACTGGTCATGATGCGCTTTTTTAGCGGGCTTCTGGGTTGGTGTTTCTGGGGTCGCTGGGGCGTCGGGCTCGATGTCGGGCAGGTCGGGGGCGTCGCGGTAGTGGTGCCGCAGCCGGGAGTGCGAGTACCCGTACAGCAGGTAGATCACGATCCCGACGGCAAGCCATACGACGAACCGGACCTAGGTCGCCAACGGCAGG
>DATLPF010000060.1:0-59134 GCA_035535875.1 Propionibacteriaceae bacterium | reverse complement strand
CGTCCCGGCCGCTGACCAAGAAGGCGATCATCACAGGCAACGACAGGCTCAGCGCGATGACAAGGAACATCGCGATTGGATGACGGCGGGCGAGCCTGCGAACTGGGCTGGAGTGGTGGTCGTTGGTCGTTGCGCGCTCGTCCATGGCGACTCCCAAAGGTCTGGTACCTGCGGCTACCTGACGGTCATGACGCGCTCTCTCCCGTCCGATCCTACGAACCACGTCCTCCGCGGACACATCGAAGTTCAAGCGCCGCCACTCCAGGGAGGCGTGTCTGCCGCGTTGCTGCCAACCGGCACTGCTCGGTTGCCTCGGCATGAATGAATTGGCTTCCCAGCCGAGTCGATCAACTCCAACACATCGCCTCGCATGTCACCGCGGTTGGGTGTGCGGCCCGGTTCTCAGCTTCCGGCTACATGTCTAGATCGGAGACACCAGCCTGAGTTTCAACAGCCTCTTTGGCTCGCCCGAGCTGGCCTTTGGTGGCGATGATCACCGCCGCCGCGAAAACAACGATGACGGCTGTGAAGATCAGGAATCTTGCCGTGTTCGACCCCGGTACCACGTCGGAGGAGAGCTGGCTGATTGCGGCATCGAAGCTGGCATGGAAGATCGCCACCAGCAGCACGCTGTACCCGGTCCGGTTGTAGAACCAGACGAACAAGGCGCGGGCGAAGAACAACGAGACGAACCCAATAGCGAAAACCACAGGTGCCGATATCAGCGCCTCGACGCCCAGCCTACTTCGGCGAAGTGGTCGGGGACGTGCCACAGCGCCCACAGCAGCGCGACGTACAAGGTGAGTTTCATGGGGTGATACCGGGCCTGCCAATGGTGCTGGAGGAGCCCGGTGAATCCGATCTCTTCGGCAAGTTGAAAGAGCACCAGCTGGAGCAGGAAGACGGCGGCGACCTCCGCCAGCGCTCGCGGCCAGCCACCGGCTGGCGACGCGAGCGCTTGTGGGCCGTAGATGGCGAGTGAAATAAGCGTCGCTCCGACCGGAACGGTGAGCAGTGCGACCAGAAACCAGCGCACCGGGACCCGCCACCGCACACTGCGCCGAGCAAGATCAACGACGCCTTCACGGCCTGCGAGCGCCGCGGTGACCACAAATGCGCCTAATCCGACGCCGAGCACCGTACCCAAGAATCCGTACAGGGGCAGGCCGTACGGCAGGACGTCGGCTTCTGCAATCGGCCGGATCGCCGCGGTCAGGAAGCCAGCGCCGAGGCCGAGCACCATGAACGCCAGTACGGGATGGCGTGCGATGGTGCAGAGCAGCGCCGCCATCAATCCATTCTGGCCTGCCGAGCCTGGCGAACCGGAGGAAGTGCGGTTTTATCTAAATCGGTGCGGCCACCCAGACTCCACGGCATCACATGATGCGCCACCATGTTTGTCAACGATGGCGCCCAACACCGCGCTGTCGCAGGCCAGCCACCCCCTCAACCTGACACACCGCCGCAGCCGGCTGAACCGTTCCTGCGGGAACGTCCGGACCAGTCCTGGCCAGGTTCTCAACACCTGCACATTCGTGCTCAACATGCGCGCCTTCCCCGAAAACCCAACCAAACAAGGAAGAACGTACAGATCAGCACCGACACTGTCGCCCCGCAAACCATGGACGGCTGGCCGCCAAATGGGGTGGGAAGCAAGAACGAGCCACGTGGCGTCGAGGGACTGGCGATCCTCCCGCGATTAGAGTGCGACCATGCCCAATGCTGGCTTGCCGTCCGACCCGTACGCCCTCGCCAAGGTCGCTGCATCAGCCATCATTGAACGCTTCGACATCGCGCAGCTTGACGTCGCTTTCGTGCTGGGGTCCGGATGGTCGGCCGCCGCTGATGATCTTGGTCAGCCGATGGGCAGTTGCGAGCTAGCCGAGCTGCCGGGCTTCGCGAAGCCCACAGTCGTTGGTCACGGAGGAGCGCTCCGGATCGCCTCGACGCCAACGGGCAGGACCGCGGCGATCTTCACTGGCCGTACCCACTTGTACGAGGGCCAAGGGCCAGACCAGGTGGTGCACGGGGTACGCACGGCCGTGTGTGCGGGCGCCAATGTCATCGTGCTGACGAACGGATGCGGTGGTCTGAACGTGGATTGGGCACCCGGCTCAACGGTGCTGATCCGCGACCACATCAACCTGACGAGCACCACTCCGTTGACCGGTGCGCGCTTCATCGACCTGTCCATGGCCTACTCGGCGCGGCTCCGTGATCTTGCGCGGTCGGTCGATCCAGGGCTGCCGGACGGGGTCTACGTGCAGTTTGGGGGACCCCAATTCGAGACTCCGGCAGAGGTGCGGATGGCCGGGGTGCTCGGCGGAGACCTGGTGGGCATGTCAACCACGCTCGAAACCATCGCTGCACGGGAGATGGGCGCAGAAGTGCTCGGCATCTCCCTCGTCACCAATCTGGCAGCGGGCATCTCGCCGCAACCACTCAGCCATGAGGAGGTGCTGGAAGCCGGGCGGGAAGCTGCGCCGCGGCTGCGGCGGCTACTCGCCGGCATCGCGGCGGCACTGTGACATCAAATGCGCCGGCTCTCTCCGACGACCTCGCGCGCGCAATCGCTGGTTGGACTGAGCAGGACCCGGATCCGCAGACTCGGCTGCAGCTGGACGATCTCCTGGTAGCAGCCAACTCGGGAGACGCCCGCGCGATGGCTGAGCTTGTGGACGCGTTTTCTTCCCGACTCCAGTTCGGCACGGCCGGGCTTCGCGGGGCGCTCGGTCCAGGACCGAATCGCATGAATCGGGTCGTTGTGGGGCAGACGACCGCCGGGCTGGCCAGCTACCTTCTTGATCATGGTCTGGCTGGCGGAAAAGTGATCATCGGCTTCGATGCGCGCTACAACTCTGATGTCTTCGCTCGAGACACGGCAGAGATCATGTCGGGTGCCGGCTTCCAGACCTTGATCACCCCAGAGCCGTTGCCGACACCCGTGGTGGCCTTCGGGATCCGCCACTTGGGCTGTGTGACCGGCGTCGTGATCACCGCGTCGCACAATCCGCCTCAGGACAACGGTTACAAGGTCTTTCTCGGCGACGGCTCGCAGATCGTCCCGCCCACCGACGTTGACATCTCCTCCAGGATTGAGGAGGTCGCCAAGCACAGCCTGGACGACGTGCCACGCTCCCAGTCCTACGCAGTCCTCGGAGAGGAGTTGGTAGCCGCCTATCTGGATCGGGTCACGTCCCTCGTACCACCTGACGCGCCGCGAGAACTTCGCTGGGTCTACACCCCACTGCACGGCGTGGGCGGCCCACTGGTGGAGCGCGCGGTCGATGCGTGCCGGTTTCCTGCTGCATCTGTGGTTGCCGAGCAGGCCAACCCGGATCCGAGGTTCCCGACGGTGCCATTTCCGAACCCAGAGGAACCCGGTGCCATCGACCTGGCTCTAGCTCGGGCACGGCAGATCAGCGCGGACCTGGTGATCGCCAACGATCCGGATGCCGACCGCTGCGCGGTTGCCGCGGTGGTGGATGGAGAGTGGCGGATGCTACGCGGTGACGAGCTCGGTGTGCTGCTTGGCGAGGACGCGCTACGGCGCGGCGTACTCGGGACGTACGCCTGTTCGATCGTCTCCAGTTCCCTGCTCTCGGTCATAGCTACCGCGTACGGTCAACCCTTCGTCTACACCTTGACCGGATTCAAGTGGATCGCACGGGCGCCTGGCCTCGCGTACGGCTATGAGGAAGCGATTGGCTATTGCGTCGATCCCGAAGCGGTGCGTGATAAGGACGGCATATCCGCGCTGGTACGGGTGCTGACGCTCGTTGCTGGCCTGAAAGCGGAGGGACGGAGCATCACAGACCGGCTGGACGAGATCGCACGCCGCTACGGGGTCTACGAGACCGATCAGCTGTCGGTACGCGTCCAGGATCCCAAGATCATCACGGCGGCCATGGCCCGGCTTCGGGCGCAGCCGCCAGGAATGCTTGCTGGGCAACCCACCTCGGTGGTCGATCTGGCCCATGGTGGTGCCGATCTGCCACCCACCGATGCGGTGCTGATCAGTGGCCAAACGGTCAGGGTCGTAGTCCGACCCTCAGGAACCGAACCGAAGCTCAAGTGCTACCTCGAGGCACATCTGCCTGCCGCCCACAGCGCAAACCTGATGACCGCTCGGGCCGAGGCGCGCTCCCTCCTGGCGACCATCCGGTCGGAGACGTCGGCAGCCCTGGGACTCACGACATCCTCCTTCCAGTAGACCGGCAAACCAGCTGGACCGGAGTATGCACGACTTCCTCCATTCAGCCTTCGCCATATTGGCGCAAATCGGCGTATCTGCGTTAGAATCTATGGCACCTGTGTGGGGGTCACATGGATTTTTTTTGCTCGGGGAAGGAGTTCCAATGGCCGAACAGACCCACCTCCAGCCGTCGGAGGTGCGGGAGGTGCTTGCGCGGCACGTTCTGACCGACGGTATGAAGCTGGTTCTCGATCTGCGGCGCAGCCGAGGTAGCCGGCTACTCGATGCCCAAACCGGGCAGCGCTATCTCGACATGTACACCTTCTTCGCCTCAGCTCCGCTCGGGCTCAACCCGCCCGGCATCGCAGACGACCTGACGTTCATGGCCGAACTTGCCGAGATCGCTGTCAACAAGCCGGCAAATCCGGACATGTACAGCACTGCCTACGCCGAGTTCGTCGAGACGTTCGTACGTGTGCTCGGCGATCCCGCGCTCCCCCATCTGTTCTTCATCGAGGGCGGAGCGCTGGCCGTTGAAAACGCCCTCAAGGTCGCCTTTGACTGGAAGAGCCGGAAGAACGAGGCCGCTGGGCGCGACCGAAACCTGGGCACCCAGATCATGCACCTGACGCACGCCTTCCACGGCCGGAGCGGCTACACCCTGTCGCTGACCAACACCGAACCCAACAAGACCGACCGATTCCCGAAGTTCAACTGGCCGAGGATCGACGTGCCGGCGATCACGCATCCGCTCAGTGATCATCTCGAGGAAGTAATCGCGGCGGAGGAACGCGCCCTGCGTCAAGCGGAGCGTGCGTTTGCGGAGAATCCACACGACATTGCGGGGTTCATTGCCGAGCCGATCCAGGGCGAGGGCGGCGACAACCACATACGACCGGAGTTCCTGCAGGCCATGCTCCGGCTGGTGCATGCCCACGATGCGCTCTTCATTCTGGACGAGGTGCAGACCGGAGTTGGCACCACCGGAACTGCCTGGGCGTATCAGCAGCTGGGTATCCAACCCGATGTCGTCGCGTTCTCCAAGAAGGCGCAGGTCGGCGGCATCATGGCCGGCGGCCGGGTCGACGAGGTGCCAGACAACGTATTCAACGTCTCCGGACGGATCAACTCCACCTGGGGTGGCGGGCTGGTCGACATGGTTCGGTCACGCCGGACCCTGGAGATCATCGAGGCTGAGGGCCTCATCGAGCAGGCGGGGCCGAAGGGTGAGCAACTGGTGGCCGGGCTCGAGGAGCTTCGCGATGAGTGGGGCCTGATCAGCAACGTCCGCGGTCGCGGTCTCTTCGTCGCCTTCGACCTGGAAAGCCGCGAAGAGCGGGATGCCGTGGTCACCGATCTGCGAGTTGAGGAGCGGGTCATCGTGCTGCCTTGTGGCGAGCGTTCGATCCGCTTCCGTCCTGCGCTATCAGTGAGTCAGGATGAGATTGACGAGGCGCTCGGAGCGACCCGCCGCTCCGTGATACGCGTCGCGAGCAAGGAGCTGCAGTACTCGTGAATGAAGCTACGTCAGGGGAGGCGATCGCCCTGAGACCGCCCGAGCGTCGCGGGTTGGTGACCTCAGTAATCGATGGCGCACCAGTGCCCGGTGGCCGTACGCTGCCGAGCACGAATCCGGCGCGCCCTGACGAGGTTGTCGGTGAGGTGTCCTTCGGCGATGCCTCCACCTTCGTGAGGGCCGCCGAGTCAGCCAAGAAGGCACAGGAAGAGTGGGCGGCGATACCCGCGCCGATCCGAGGCCGCGCCATCGCACACATCGGCCGACTGGTCGAGGACAATGCGGAGGCGCTTGCACGGCTGGTCACTGCTGAGATCGGCAAGCCGTACGGAGAAGCGCTGGGTGAGGTACGCGAGATCATCGACACCTGCGACTTCTTCCTCGGTGAAGGCCGGCGGCTCTACGGGCAAACCGTGCCGAGCGAGATGCCGGACAAGCAGTTGTTCACCTTCCGCCGGCCAGTCGGCACGGTCGTAGTGATCACCGCCGGGAACTTTCCGGTGGCCGTGCCGGCGTGGTACATCGTGCCCGCGCTGCTGGCGGGCAACACCGTCGTTTGGAAGCCCGCCGAATACTCAGCAGTCAGCAGCGCAGCATTTCACGAACTCTTCGTCCGAGGTGGCGGACTGCCGGATGGGGTCTTCAATGTCGTACACGCCGGCGGCGCCGCGACGTTCTCAGGGCTGGAGCAAGCGCTGGAAGCTGGCCTCGTCGACAAGGTCGGCTTCACTGGCTCCTCTGCTGTCGGCCGGGAGATTGGAGCTCTGACCGGGCGTTATCTGCAGACAGCGTGCTTGGAGCTGGGCGGCAAGAACCCGCTGATCGTTACTCCGAGCGCCGATCTTGATCTTGCCGTGGAGGGTGCGCTCTTCTCGGGTTTCGGCACTGCTGGGCAGCGCTGCACCTCGCTTGGCACGGTCATCGTGCACGAGTCAGTCCATGATCAGTTCCTGGCACGGTTCAATGCGGCCGTGGCTGCCGCCGGGGTTGGCGATCCGACTCAGGACGTGCTGATGGGGCCGATGATGGACGCCAAGTTTGCGGAACGCTTCGAGGAGTTTCTGGGCTGGGTCCAGCCGCACCACGCAGTCCAGACGGTGTACGGCAGGATCACGAAAGACAATCCGCGAGACGGCTTCGTTGGTGACCCGAGCACCGGGCTGTATTACCACCCAATGGTGGTCGACGGCGTACGCCCCGGTGACCGGATTTTCATGGAGGAGACTTTCGGGCCGCTCGTCGGGGTGGCCAGCTATCAGTCGCTGAACGAGGCGATCGAGATGGCGAATGCCCCTGGGTACGGTCTTTCCTCTTCCATCTACACCACGGATCCCAAGGATGCATTCACTTTTCGTGACAAGATCAGCGCCGGCATGGTGTCGATCAACAACTCGACCTCGGGCGCCGAGGCCCACCTGCCATTCGGGGGCAACGGCAAGTCGGGTAATGGATCGCGGCAGTCTGGCATTTGGGTGCTGGACCAGTTCACTCGCTGGCAAGCGGTGAACTGGGACTACTCCGGCCGGCTCCAGAAGGCGCAGATGGATATCGTCGAGCTCACTCCGGACACCACCTTCCGCCTCTAGAGCTCTCGATGGACCCGCTGGACCGTCACTTCCGCGACTCTCTCGCCGACTTGTCAGAATCTGAGCACCATATTTGGTGGTCAGATTCTGACAAGTCGGCGTGGTGGTGGGGGTTGTTTGAGGCGCAGGCGACCAGCCGGCACCTTGATTTTGTGGCGCGGGAGCTGCAGCAAGCTGGCAGGGGCTTCTACACGATCGGCTCGGCGGGGCATGAGGGCAACGCCATGGTTGCTCTGGCCTTGCGTACGACCGATCCGGCCTTGCTCCACTACCGCTCGGGGGCGTTCTACGTCGCCCGGGCCCGACAGCTGCCGGGATCGACGCCAGTCCGGGACGTGCTGCAGGGGCTGATGGGCCTGGCAGACGAGCCCATTGCCGGCGGTCGGCACAAGGTCTTCGGCCATCCCGACCTGGCCGTTATCCCGCAGACCTCTACGGTTGCCTCTCATCTCCCGAGGGCCGTTGGTCTGGCTATCGCGCTGCACCGAGCACACCGGCTCAGGGTGGACTGCGAGTGGCCCCAGGACGCAGTGGTGGTGTGCTCGTTTGGAGACGCCTCGGCGAACCATTCGACCGCCGCTGGCGCGATCAACACCGCCCTTGCTACAGCATTCCGCGGCCTGCCCGTACCGATCCTGTTCGTCTGCGAGGACAACGGCTTCGGCATCTCGGTACCAACGCCGAAGGGTTGGATCGAGGCGGCATACGAGTCTCGGCCGGGACTCGCGTACGTAGCGGCCGACGGCTCTGACCCGGTGGCCGCCTGGCCGAAGATCATGCAAGCGGTCAACACCGTACGGGAGCAGCGGCGACCAGTCTTTCTGCACCTGCGGACCGTACGCTTCGGAGGCCACGCCGGTAGCGACGCCGAGATCAGCTACCGCAAACCGCGGGAGATTGAGGCGGACTACGCACGTGACCCGCTGCTGGCTACCGCATCATGCCTGCGTGCCGGCGGCGCAAGCACTGCTGACATCGTGGCGGGCTACGAGGCGATCCGCCTTCAAATCGACGAGGAGGTCGAAAGGCTCGCAGACGACCCCCGGCTCAGCTCGGCGGCAGAGGTCATGGCGCCGATCGCGCCTCGCAACCCTGACCGAGTTGCGGAGACCGTTCGTGCGCTCAGATCCACTCGACCCGTGGAAGAGGCCAGGCCGCGCACGCTCGCCGAGTCGATCAATGCCACGCTCGATGAGCTGTTGGCGGCCGATCATCGAGTGATCGTTTTTGGTGAAGACGTCGGCGTCAAGGGCGGCGTCTATGGCGTCACCGCACGCCTGGCCCGCAAACATGGTGCCGCCCGGGTCTTTGACACGCTGCTCGACGAGCAGGCCATTCTCGGTCTTGGGCTAGGCGCTGGTCTAGCGGGGCTGATCCCCATCCCTGAGCTGCAGTACCTCGCCTACCTACACAACGCCGAAGATCAATTACGTGGTGAGGGCGCCACTCTGCCTTTCTTCTCCCGTGGTCGCTTCACCAATCCGATGGTTGTCCGAGTCGCGGGTCTTGGCTACCAGAAGGGCTTCGGCGGGCACTTCCACAACGACAACGCTTTCGCGGTACTGCGCGACATTCCCGGGCTCGTGGTGGCTTGCCCTGCCCGGGCCGACGACGCAGCTGCCATGTTGCGGACCTGTGTTGCTGCTGCCATCACCGACTCGACGCTGTCGGTCTTTCTTGAGCCGATTGCGCTGTACCACCGACGGGACCTCTACGAGCCGGGCGATCAGGCCTGGCTGGCTGTTGATCATGACGAGCATGTGCAGATTGGTTCAGCGCGCCGACACGGCAACGGGTCGGCAACGCTCACCATGATCAGCTTCGGCAATGGCGTACCGATGAGCTTGCGGGTTGCCCGCCGACTTGCGGCCGCCGGCATCAACGCCCAGGTACTGGACTTGCGGTGGCTCGCTCCCCTTCCTGTTGAGGACATACTGGCCGCAGCCCGATCGACGGGCCGAGTACTGGTGGTTGACGAGACTCGACACACTGGAGGCGTCGGCGAGGGTGTGGTCACGGCACTCGTCGAGGGTGGCTTCACTGGCCCCATCCACCGCGTGGCCAGCCAGGACAGCTTCGTGCCCTTGGGCACCGCCGCTGAGCACGTGCTGCTGAGTGAGGACGAAATTGAGAAGGCAGTGTTGGAGTTGACCGACGCTCGGAGCACGGGAGCGACGGACCAAGCACCTGAGACATGGAGAAATGTATGAGCCGGACCGGACCGCTCGAGCTACTTGGCATTGATCATCTTCTCACCGAGGACGAGCGCGATATCCAAGCGACAGTTCGTGAATTCGTGGCACAGCGTGTGAAGCCCAACATCGCCGACTGGTATGAACGCGGCGACCTTGATCTTGGCCTGATGCGCGAGGCAGGAGCGCTTGGACTGCTCGGCATGCATCTGCAGGGCTATGGCTGCGCAGGAGCCAACGCAGTCTCCTACGGGCTAGCCTGCCTTGAGCTAGAAGCCGGCGACTCGGGTGTTCGCAGCATGGTGTCGGTGCAGGGTTCCCTTGCCATGTTCGCGATTTGGAAGTTTGGGAGCGAGGAGCAGAAGACCAACTGGCTGCCCCGGATGGCCGCCGGTGAGGCCATCGGCTGCTTCGGACTCAGCGAACCTGACTTCGGATCCAACCCGGCGGGCATGCGGACGCGCGCCAAGCGGGACGGCGACGACTGGGTGATCAATGGCACGAAGATGTGGATCACCAATGGATCTGTTGCCGACGTCGCCATTGTCTGGGCTCAGACCGATGAAGGGATCAAGGGCTTCATTGTCCCCACCGATACACCGGGACTCTCGGCTCCCAAGATCACCAAGAAGCTGTCGCTGCGAGCCTCCGTTACCTCAGAGCTGGTGCTGGAGAATGTCCACCTGCCACGTGACGCGGTACTTCCGGAAGCCACCGGCCTACGCGGCCCACTGTCCTGCCTGAACGAGGCACGCTTCGGCATCGTCTTCGGTGCCCTCGGCGCAGCACGCGATTGCCTAGAGACCGCGATCGACTATGCCATCTCGCGGGAGGTCTTCGATCGTCCGCTCGCTTCCCTTCAGCTGACGCAGGCGAAGCTGGCGGACATGACCCTGGAGCTGCAGAAGGGGTTCCTGTTGGCGCTGCATCTCGGGCGGCTCAAAGATGATCATCGCCTGAAGCCGGAGCAGGTTAGCCTGGGCAAGCTCAACAATGTACGCGAGGCGCTGGCCATCGCCCGGGAATGCCGGACCATCCTCGGCGCCAACGGCATCACCTTGGAGTACCCGGTGCTGCGCCACGCCAACAACTTGGAGTCGGTGCTGACCTATGAGGGCACGTCGGAGGTTCACCAGCTGGTGATCGGGCAGGCATTGACTGGGGAGAACGCCTTCACCTGAACCTCGGCTTAGTGGTGGGACAGCTCGGCTCGGATCTTGCGCCGCGATTCAGCGAACACGACCGACTCAATCAGCACCGCGCCGGTCACGATGAACGCCACCACACCTAGCTGAGCCAATGCCGGCAGCGCGATGATCAATGGAACCGCCAGCAGCAGCGCACCCGCAGCTGCCAGCCGAACCAGGGAGACGGTGTGTACCGTGAGCCATTTGAAGATCACGTGACCCAGCAGATAGATGATCGTGCCGCCGACCAGAGCCGCCAGCGCCACGCCGGGCAAGGGATCGGTGAGCTTGTGATGAGTGCTGTCGCTGACGTACGCCAGTACCTCCTTCAACCCGAAGGCCCCCAAGACGATGCCAAGCACCAGCGGCATATGCGCGTAGGAATAGGCGTTGCGTGCCAGCCGGGCACGGGTCTCCGGCGGCTCCGTTGCCAGGGCATGCTCGCCTAGCAGGGCACTGACGTCGAAATAGGCCCACCAGAGCGCAGAAGACAGGAGCAGGCCGAGCACTGAGGCCGCCACGATGACCCACGAGATCGGCTCCTTGGCCACCCCGAGACCGATGGCCACAATCGACTCGCCGAGCGCGACGATGACAATTAGCCCGTGCCTCTCGGAGAAATGTCCTGGGGCCGGCAGCCTCCAACCAGAAAAGCCAGCCAACGCCGTCCCCCCGTAGTCGGCCACCAGCGCTAGCATCCAAAGGGCGGTCTGCAGCCATCCTTCGGTCTGCGACGCCACGAGCAGCACGGCGCTGCCCACGACGACACTGGGAGCGAACCGGAAGACCTGTGACCGCAGCCCGGCATCCTCCCGAGAAATGATCAGGAACATGACGAAATGCATGGCGCGGAAGAGCAGGTAACACAGCGCCAACACCACAGGCCCACGCAACCCGCCGGGCGCATCATCGAAGGCCTCCGGAATGCAGAGGGCCAGAATGAACATTGCCGCCATCCCTGTGAGAATGGCCAGCTTGATGGGCCGTTCCTCGGCGCTGGCCACATTGGCCAGCCAGGCGTACCCGGTCCACGCCCACCAGAGCAGCATGAGGACCAGCACCCCGCGCAGGATCCCCTGCCAACTCAGTTCATCAGCCATAAACGCTGTTACCTGGGTCAGGGCGAACACGAACACCAGGTCGAAGAACAGCTCCAGCGGGGTGACGCTGGCTTGCGCCAGGTCCTGACGCATGAGTGAGTGACCTGCTTGCACGTGAACAATCTTTCCAGCTGCTCGCGCATCGCGCTTTGAACTCACCGCCGTCGTCGTCACTCGCAGCTGATTCTGCTACCGACAGGTCATTGGAGTTCCGGATGCCTAAACCGTCGGCTCGCAATCTAGGATCGCGATATGAGACATGAGTCGTCGATTGTCTCTTCCTCGGAGGCGCCACTGCCGGCGTACCTCGCCGATGCGACCGCGGACGAGTCGTCGTTGCGACGCTTCCTGTTTGGGCTTCCCGGCGTGGACCCCGTCGGGATCGAGCAGCGAGCCGCGGGGCTAGCCACTCGGTCGATCAAGCGCGCCTCCAAGCTCGCGGCCATCGACCTGGCAATCTCAATGGTGGATCTCACGACGCTGGAAGGTGGTGACACGCCTGGAAAGGTACGCAACCTGGCGCGTAAGGCAATGCTGCCCGATCCGGACTATCCCGAGACCCCAGCTACTGCGGCCATCTGCGTCTATCCCGACATGGTGCCGATCGCTGTCGCTGAGCTGAAGGGCTCTGGAGTCAAAGTCGCATCGGTCGCCACTGCGTTCCCCTCCGGCCGCTCGAGCCTCGAGGTGAAGCTCGCCGACACCAAGATCGCCATCGAAGGCGGTGCCGACGAGATCGACATGGTGATCGATCGGGGCGCTTTCCTGGCCGGAAGCTACGGCACCGTTTTCGAACAGATCGTCGCCATCAAGCAGGCGTGCGGTGGCGCGCGGCTAAAGGTGATCTTGGAAACCGGTGAGCTGGCAACCTACGACAACGTACGCCGCGCCTCCTGGCTTGCCCTGCTCGCAGGCGCGGACTTCATCAAGACCTCGACCGGCAAGATCTCCCCGGCCGCTACGTTGCCCGTGGTCCACGTGATGCTGCAGGCGGTCAAGGACTGGAAGGCCCAGACCGGCGAACAGCGAGCGGTGAAGGCCGCCGGGGGCATCCGAACAGCCAAGGACGCGATCCGCTATCTCGTTGCGGTTCACGAGGTGGCCGGGCCCGAGTGGCTCGATCCGTACTACTTCCGGTTCGGAGCCTCATCGGTGCTCAATGACTTGATCATGCAACGCCGGGCGCAGTTGAACGGCCACTACTCCGGCGCCGACTACGTAACCGTGGACTGAGAGAAGTTTGATCATGGAATGGGAATACTCCCCGGCGCCCGAGTCGAGTGCCATTGCCGATATCAAAGACCGCTACCTGCCGTTCATCGACGGAATGTTCAAGGAAGGCAGCGGCGAGGATCGCGACACCGTCAACCCCGGGACCGGTGAAAGGCTTTCGACGGTATCCACAGTCAAGGAGGCCGACATCGACAGAGCGGTCAAAGCCGCCCGCCGGGCGTACGAGGACGTCTGGTCCCCCATGCCGGGCGCCCAGCGTGGCAAGTATCTCTTCCGGATCGCTCGCAGCATCGCGGAACGATCCCGCGAGCTGGCCGTCGTAGAGACCCTCGACAACGGCAAGCCGATCAAGGAAACTCGAGATTTCGACGTCCCGGCCGCCGCGCAGCACTTCTTCTATCACGCTGGTTGGGCTGACAAGCTGCAGCATCTTGGCCTGGGACCGGCGCCGCAACCGCTGGGCGTCGCAGCACAGGTCATTCCCTGGAACTTTCCACTGCTGATGGCCGCCTGGAAGATCGCGCCGGCGCTGGCTGCCGGCAACACCGTGGTGATCAAGCCGGCCGAAACCACACCGCTGTCGATCTTGGTCCTGGCCGAGATCATCGCTGATGCCGAGCTGCCGCCGGGAGTCGTCAACATCGTCACCGGCGCGGGAGATGTGGGCTCGACGCTGGTCAATCACCCCGGCATCGACAAGGTCGCGTTCACCGGCTCCACCGCTGTCGGCCGCCGCATCCAGCGTGAGCTGGCCGGAACGGGCCGCAAGATCACGTTGGAGCTCGGCGGCAAAGGCGCCAACATCGTGTTCGAGGACGCTGCGCAGGACCAGGCCGTCGAGGGGATCATCAACGGCATCTTCTTCAACCAGGGCCAGGTCTGCTGTGCAGGTTCCCGGCTGCTGGTGCAGGAGTCGATCGCCGACGAGTTCGTCGAGCGACTGAAACAGCGCGTCGAAACACTGCGGGTTGGCGACCCGATGGACAAAAACACCGACGTTGGCGCGATCAACTCCGAGGCACAGCTGGGCCGAATTACCTCGCTCATGAACGCCGGGATCGCCGAAGGCGCGGAGCTTTGGTCTTCCTCCTGCCCGCTGCCGAAGAATGGCTTTTACCTCTCCCCGTCGATCTTCACCAATGCGACCCCCTCGATGCGGATCGCACGCGAAGAGATCTTTGGACCGGTGCTCACCACGATGACGTTCCGGACCCCAGATGAGGCGGTCACCAAGGCCAACAACAGCCCGTACGGCCTGTCAGCGGGCGTGTGGACCGAGAAGGGCTCGCGGGCGATGGGCATGGCCGCGGCGCTGCAGTCTGGTGTGATCTGGGACAACACGTTCAATCGGTTCGATCCGGCAGCCAGCTTCGGCGGTTACAAGGAGTCGGGATTCGGCCGCGAAGGCGGACCATCAGGTCTGGCCGCCTATCTGAACACCGACGACGAGGCGGTCCTGGCACCAGCAAGGGGGGCGACCCCCTTGAACCCCCGCGGCGTGCGCAGCGACACACGGGAGCGCGCCAGATGAGCCACGTGGCGGTCTCTAAAACGTACAAACTCTTCATCGGCGGCGCGTTCCCGCGCTCGGAGTCCGGCCGTACCTACCAGGCGCGCGACAACAAGGGCGACTTCCTAGCCAATGCAGCGCTGGCCTCGCGTAAGGACCTACGCGATGCGGTGGTCGCAGCCCGCAAGGGCTACACCGCCTGGTCGAAGGCCACGGCGTACAACCGCGGCCAGGTGATCTACCGGATCGCGGAGATGTTGGAAGGCCGCCGGACCGAATTCGTCGAACTGATCATGATCAGTACCGGCGCGTCGGCCAAGGTCGCCACAGCTGAGGTCGATGCGGCCATTGATCGGCTGGTTCACTGTGCCGGCTGGACCGACAAGCTGGCAGCCGTGCTCGGCAGCGCCAACCCGGTGTCGAGTCCCCATTTCTCCTACTCGGCTCCCGAGCCGACTGGCGTTGTCGGGATTCTTGCGCCACCGGGATCGCCGCTGCTCGGCTTGGTATCAGTGCTGGCCCCGGTGATCACTGGGGGCAATGCCTGCGTAGTGATCGCTGCCGAGCAAGATCCCTGCGTGGCGGTGACCTTCGCTGAGGTCGTCGCAACCTCCGACGTACCGGCCGGAGTGATCAACATTCTGACCGGAAGGACTGCCGAAGTAGCTCCGCACCTCGCGGCGCACGCGGACGTCAACGCCTTGGACCTCACCGGCGCCGATGCAGAGCTGCGGAAATCTCTGGAGCAGGCTGCGGCCGAGACCGTCAAGCGCGTCTACGTCCCCAAGGGGGTACCGGATTTCGCTGCCGCGCCCGGCACCGCACGACTCCGCGCCTTCGTGGAGATCAAGACGGTGTGGCATCCAACCGGTGCCCTATCACTCTCAGGCGGCACCTCGTACTAGCCGACTTGTCAGCGTCTCAGAGGGTTATAGCACTCCGGGACGCTGACAAGTCGGATGTGAGTGAGGCTCCCGAGGAATAGCCAAGGGCGCGCGTGAGTTCGGACCGGCATGACCATTGACGGAGTCAAGACAATAGGGCTGATCGGCGCAGGGCATATTGGCAGCCAGGTCGCCCGCGCAGCAATCGCGAGCGGCTACGACGTGGTGATCAGCAACTCACGAGGACCGGAGACGCTGACCGATCTGGTGTCCGAGCTGGGTCCGCGAGCCCGTGCCGGCACCACTGAGGAAGCGGCCGAAGCCGGTGATCTCGTGGTCGTAGCGATTCCGCTAAGGGCGATCGGCGACGTCCCCGTCGAGCCACTCGTGGGCAAGGCCGTGATCGATGCCAATAACTATTACCCGCGGAGAGACGGCAACATCGCGGTCATCGACGATGCCAGTTTGACCAGCTCCGAGCTGCTACAGGCCCGGCTACCCGGGGCCCAAGTGGTGAAGGCGTTCAACCACATCTACGCTCGCCAGATCACGAGCGACGGCACGCCGCCGGGAACGCGGAACAGACGAGCGCTGGTGATTGCGGGGAACGACCCAGTTGCAAAGGCCCGGGTGGCCGAACTGATCGACGAGTTCGGTTTTGACGTGGTCGATGCCGGTCGGCTAGCCGAAAGTTGGCGCATCCAACCCGGTACGCCCGGCTACGTCCAGCGGTTGAACGCCGAAGAACTGTCTGCGGCCCTGGCGTCCGCCAAGCGGAACAGCTAGCGCCCCGCTAATGCGGAGTGAGGTGGCCCGCCTCTGACAGCCAGTCAGCGCTCGATGGGGGACCAATCAGGGCCAGTCTCGCCAAGAGTCTCATCGAGCTTGGCAAAGAGCGGCGTCGGCCGCTGCAGCGACGTTCCCGCTGTGATCGGCCGGGATTCCCAGCGTGCCTGCTCGCTCGCGTAGTCGCCCATGATCACCGGATAGTCGGGCCCGCCCTCCTCGTTCACCTCGCGGATCTCTGGCTCGGCCGCCCATACGCCGCTGCCACCGAGTGCCTCGTGAACCTTCTGCGCGGCGTGCGGGAGGAACGGGGTCAGCAGGGTGTTGGCATCCGAGACCACCTGCAGCGCCGTATGCAACACCGTGTCGCGTCGCCCGGGATCGTCTGCGAGCTTCCACGGCTCGGTGTCGGAGAGGTACTTGTTCGCAGCGCCGACAACCCGCATAGCTTCACTGATCGCGAGCTTGAACCGGTTGCGGCCGAGCAACGCACCCACGGTGTCGAACGCGTTGCGCGACGTACGCAACAGTTCATGATCAACATCGAGCAGCGGCCCGGCCGGCGGGATTGCCCCATTGTTCCGGTGCGCCATGGAGATCGAGCGGTTCACGAGATTGCCCCACTCATTGGCGAGCTCGAAGTTGGTGCGCCTCACGAACTCGTCCCAGGTGAAGTCGGTATCGGTGGTCTCCGGGCCTGCGACCGCAATGAAGTAACGCAGGGCATCGGGCCCGAAATCACGCAGGAAATCGCCGACGTAGATGACCTTGCCTCTGCTGGTGGAGAACTTGGAGCCGCTCATGGTCAGGTACTCACTTGAGACGATCTCGTCGGGCAACCGAAGTTCACCGAGCGGTCCAACAGTGCCACCATGATCGCCCTCGCCATTGTGGCCGAGCAGTATTCCCGGCCAGATCACGGTGTGGAAAACGATGTTGTCCTTGCCCATGAAGTAGTAACCACGCGCCTCCGGGTCGATCCACCACCGCTGCCAAGCGTCTGGGTCGCCGCTGCGCCGCGCCCACTCCACCGACGCCGAGAGGTAGCCGATGACGGCATCGAACCACACGTAGAGTCGCTTCATCGGCTGGTCGCGCCAGCCATCCAGCGGTACCGGCACACCCCAATCAAGATCACGAGTGATCGCCCGCGGCCGGAGATCCTCGAGCAGATTCTGGCTGAACTTCAACACGTTCGGCCGCCAGTCGGTACGGGAGCCCAGCCATTTCCCGAGCGATCCCGCGAGCGCCGGGAGGTCAAGAAGGTAGTGCTCGGTTTCGACAAACTTGGGCGCCTCCCCGTTGATTCTTGAGACGGGGTTGATCAGGTCGATCGGATCCAGTTGGTTGCCGCAGTTGTCGCATTGATCACCGCGCGCACTGGGGTACCCACAGATCGGGCAGGTGCCTTCGATGTAGCGGTCCGGCAGGGTTCGTCCAGTCGATGGGCTCACCGCACCCATCGTGATCTTGGGCACCACATAGCCATTGCGATGAAGCCCCAGAAAGAGATCCTGGACCACCGAGTAGTGGTTGAGCGTAGTCGTCCGAGTGAAGAGGTCGTAGGACAAACCGAGATCACGGAGGTCGTTGACGATCACGCGGTTGTACTTGTCGGCCGTCTCCCGAGGGCTGAGCCCTTCACGCTCGGCCTGAACCAGGATCGGCGTTCCGTGCTCATCTGTCCCGGACACCATCAAGACGTCGTGCCCGCTCATGCGCATGTAACGCGCGAAGATGTCCGAGGGAACCCCGAAGCCTGAGACGTGACCGATGTGGCGAGGGCCGTTTGCATACGGCCATGCCACTGCGGTCAGGACACGCGAAGTCATGGGCTAAACCCTAGTCCGGTACGGCACTCCCCTCTCCGGTGTTTCAAGCTCGGGAGGAGCGCCCCTGACCAGCCGCCGTAATGCGTTGCACCAGGGTCTTGCGTACGTCGTACGGCGCGAAGACGCTCTTGGCAGCGTTGATACCGAGCCGGCGTACGTCCTCGAGCGAGTAGTCGAATGCCTCGGCGAGGAGGGCGAACTCCCGCGTCACAGTGGTCGCACTCATCAACCTGTTATCGGGGTTGACCGTCACGCGGAAGCCGAGCCGATCCAGGCGATGAATCGGATGTTCGGCGATCGAGGCCACCGTGCCAGTCTGCACATTGGAGGACGGGCAGATCTCGAGCGGGATCTGCTCGTTGCGAACGTACGCCGCGAAGTCGCCGAACACAGCACCGCCGGCATCATCCTGCTGAATGTCCTCGATGATCGCGACACCATGACCGATCCGGTTGGCGCCGCAGACCTGCACCGCCTCCCAGATGTACTCGCATCTCCCAGCTTCACCGGCATGAATGGTGTAGTAAGCGCTCTGGCGCCGCAGTAGCTGAAAGGACTCCAGGAATCGAGAAGGCGGATACCCGTTCTCCGGCCCGGCGATGTCGAAGCCGGCGACGCCGTCGTGGCGGTAGCTCAGCGCCAGCTCGGCGGTATCGCAGGTCGGTTCGGCCTGCCGCATGGCGGTGATCAGCTGCTGTACTTCGATCTCGTGCCCGCGCGCTCGACACGTCGCCACCCCCTCGGCCAGGCCATCACGTACGGCTTCGACGGCTTCAGGCGCCGTCAGCCCTGCCCTCAGATGCTGTTCTGGTGCCCATCGCGCCTCGCCGTAGATGACTCCATCGGCGGCCAGGTCCTCCACGAACTCGGCAGCGACCCTCCGCAGGCTGGGCGCCGTCTGCATGACTGCAATGGTCTGATCGAAGGTTTCCAGATAGCGCCCCAGGGATCCCGAGTTCGCCGACCCGGCGAACCAGCGACCAAGATCATCGGCGTTGTCGGCCGGCAGTACGTGTCCAATCTCGGCGGCCAGCTCGATGATCGTTTGCGGCCGCAGTGCGCCATCGAGATGATCATGGAGTGACACCTTCGGGAAGGCCTGGAGCTCCTCCGCGTCAAGGCTCATGATCGCCCCCGCGCCAGGTCGTCGGGCCCGAAGGCCTGAGGCAGCAGGGCGCTCATCGGCAGGGCGCCGGAGGGGGTATCGACCAGACACTCAGCACCTCCGTGCTCCCAAAGCAGCTGCCGACAGCGGCCGCACGGCATCAGGACGGATCCCGCTCCCTCGACGCAGGCCAATGCGACCAGCCGACCGCCGCCGCTGGCGTGCAGCGCCGACACCAGTCCGCACTCTGCACAGAGGGTCGCGCCGTACGAGGCGTTCTCGACGTTGCAACCAGTCACTACGCGTCCGTCGTCGACCAGTGCGGCCGCACCGACCGGAAAGTGCGAGTACGGCGCATACGCGTGGCGACTGGCCTCTCTGGCGGCGGCACGCAGCTGGTCCCAGTCGATGTCAGTCATTACCACTCCAGTGGTGATGGAATAGCCCGCAGGCCGGATCGCGCGCCGCCGTGCTGAGGAGGAGGGAGCCGACACGCCTTTCGTCGGCGAGCGACGACGAAGTAGGCGGGTTCTGAGCGCGATCCGCGCGGAGCGGAGCGGAGCAATTCAACACAGCTACTTCTCAAAGGGAATGCCGTCGGCGGCCGGTGGTCTGACCCGGCCCACCAGCCCGGCCACAGCAATGATCGTGGCGACGTACGGCAAGATCAACAAGAACTGACTCGGCATCGGCGTGTTCAAAGTTTGTAGCTGGGAGGCCATCTGGGTGACGAAGCCGAAGAACAGGCACATAATCGACGCCCAGACCGGATGCCAGCGGCCCATGATCACTGCCGCGAGGGCGATGAAGCCGTTGCCAACAGTGAACTCCTTGGTGAACGAGCCGGTCGAAGCCAGTGTGAAGAAGGAGCCACCGAGCCCGCCGAACACCCCTCCCGCCAGCACCGCTGACCAACGGATTCCACGGACGCTAATGCCCACCGTGTCGGCCGCCTCAGGATGCTCGCCCGTCGCTCGGATACGCAGGCCCCACGTGGTCCGGTAGAGCACCAGCCAGACCAGCGCGACTGAAATTACTGCCAGATAGGCCAGGATGTTCTGTTCGAAGAGAACCCGGCCGAAGAACGGGATCTTGGCGAGGCCGGGAATCGGGATCGGCTCGAGCACCGGCGCGGAGTTGTACTTCAGCGACGCTGGCTGGACCAGCTGGTCGAAGAGGAACCCGGTGACCCCGACGGCCAGCAGGTTGAGCACGACGCCGAGCACCACCTGGTTCACCAAGTAGTTGATCGAAAACAGGGCAAGTAACGCGGCCATCGCCAGGCCTGCAAGCATCGCAGCGATCATGGCCGCCGGCGCCGACTGGGTGAGACTCCCGACCACCGCCGCAGCAAAAGCTGCCGAGAGGAACTGACCTTCGATCGACACGTTGACGACCCCGGACCGTTCGCACAACACCCCACAGAGCGCACCAAAGACCAGAGGCGTAGCGAGCGACAACGTGCCGGCGAATTGGTTGCTGACCGGGAAAGGCAAATCTCGACCGGACGCCGCCCAGGTCACGAAGCCCATCACCACGGCGAGAGCGGCGACGGCTCCGGCCAACACCGGCCACCGACCGCTCATTCGGCCGGACAGATATCCGGCCGCCGCCGAGAGGCAGAGCAGCGCGCAGACCATGACGGTGGCGAAGCCCGGCACCGTCACAGTGGGCAGTTGCACCGCGTCAAATGCATCGGAAAGAGCAAATCGCGCACTGCCGGTGGTGAATCCAAGACCGATCAGGAGAAGTACCCCGACGACCGCAATGAGCACGCCGGTGGAGATGCGCTGCCGGCGCTTTTGGGGCGTCTCGACCCGAGCCGCCTCAGTGCGCGGCGCGGCCTCCTCGACGGTGTCGACGCTCACGCGAGTCCTCCTTCAGGAACCGGTCCGAGCGCCCGAGTCTGGCGAGGCTTGAGGAAGGGAATGATCTTGGTAATCAGCGCGGGGGCTGCCACGAAGAGCACAATCAGGGCCTGCAGCACCGTTGTCAGGGTCAGTGGCGTCTGCGCAACGCTTTGCATAGCTAGTCCACCGGCGTGCAATGCCCCAAACAGCAGGCCGGCAAGCACAATGCCCAAGGGCCGGGAACGGCCGAGCAGCGCAACGGTGATCGCATCGAAGCCGACCGAGCCAACGATCCCGGCCGATAACGGCACCGGCAGTCCCGAGGCGCTCGGACCGAGGGCGGCCTCAACTCCAGCGAGGCCCGCCAAGCCGCCGGCCAGAAGCATCGTGATCACCGTCGTCCGCCCAACGCTCATTCCGGCAGTCGCCGCGGCGTGGGGATTCGCGCCAACCGCGCGGATGGCGAAGCCGGTCGTCGAGCGGTCCAGGATCCACCAGACGGCTACGGCGGCAAGGAGGGCCAGGACGAAACCCAGGTGCAGTTGGCCGCCCTCGAGCCGGGGCATGGTGGCGTTCCAGTCCACAATGGGCGAAATCGGATCGGTCCGCCCAGGCCGCTGAAAAGCCGGTGTGGTGAGCAGGAAGGCCAGCAAGCCGCCCGCGATGTAGTTCATCATGATCGTCACGATGACCTCGTGCGCGCCGGTCTTGGCCTTCAACCAGCCGACAATGCCGCCCCAGGCTGCACCGCCGAGCAACCCGCCGAGGACAGCCAGAAGGAGGTGGATGCCTGGTGGCAGGTGCCAGGTGAAGCCGACATAGGCAGCAACGATCGTGCCAAGAATCGCCTGTCCCTGAGCGCCGATATTGAACAGGCCGGCGCGGAAGGCCAGACCAACCCCGAGTCCGGCGCAGATCAGTGGAGCTGCCTGAGCGGTCGTCTCGGTGATCGCTCCGTAGCCGCCAATCGCACCCATGATCAACGCGCCGTACGCGTTGCTGACCTTGTCCCAAGAGGCGATCAGTGCATCTGAAGGGCGTGCGAAGAAGTACGCGAACTTGCTGCGGACTTCGGTGTCGGAGAAGATCATCAGCAGCGCGCCCACGACGAATGCGAGCACGATCGATGCGATGGTGATGAGCACGTCGGACCATGGGATGACGATCCGACGGCTACGCCGCTCAGGACTCATGTGGCACCTCTTGGAGACTGGCCTCCAAGGCGGCATCCTCCTCAGCCAGCGTGGTCATCGACGCGCTAGCCAACGCCTCTTCGGTCGGAATGCCCGCCATCATCAAGCCGAGTACCTCACGAGAGGTGTCCGGCGGCACGATGCCGACGATGCGGCCGCGATACATGACGGCGATCCGGTCGGCAAGGGCGACGACCTCGTCAAGCTCCGTCGACACGATCACGACAGCTGTTCCGCGGTCGCGCTCCTCCATCAGCCGCTTGTGGACGAACTCGATGGCCCCGACGTCGAGCCCCCGGGTCGGCTGAGAAGCGACCAGGAGCACCAAAGGCCGGGACAGCTCACGAGCCAGCACCACCTTCTGCTGGTTGCCACCGGACAGCGAGGACACCGTTGATTCGATCGACTGCGTACGGATGTCGAACTCGTTGACGCGATGGGCGGCGTTACGCCTGACTCTCGACAGATCCAGGGCGATTCCGCGCGCGTACGGATGCTCGTCATAGTGGTTCAAGATCAAGTTCTCAGCAACGGTGAATGAGCCGACGCAGCCGTGCTGCTGACGGTCCTCGGGGACGAACCCCAGGCCGGCGTCAATGGTCTCCCTTGGCGACAGCCCGGTCAGTGGCTTGCCGTCCAGGTGGATCGATCCTTTTATGACCGGAGTCACGCCGAGCAGCGCTTCGGCGAGCTCTGTTTGGCCGTTGCCTTGGACGCCGGCGATGCAGACAATCTCCCCGCCGGACACCTCAAGATCAAGATCCTGCACGGCTAGCGTGCCGTTCGGGCTGGCAGCTGAGACGCCTTTCATCACCAGTCGTGGCTCTGCTGTGGGCAAGGCCGGCTTCTTGTCCACGACCAGCTTGACAGCGCGGCCCACCATGAGCTCTGCCAGGTCCGCCTCGGAATCGGTCTGCTTCGCGGTTCCAACCACCTTGCCGTGCCTGATCACGGTGATCTTGTCCGCGATTTCGCGCACTTCCCGCAGCTTGTGGGTGATGAACACGATCGCCTTGCCCTCGTCGCGAAGCGAACGCATCACCGCCATCAGCTGGTCGGTCTCTTGCGGCGTAAGCACAGCGGTCGGCTCGTCCAAGATCAAATACTTGGCGTCGTTGGCCAGCGCTTTCAGAATCTCGACCCGTTGCTGGACGCCTACCGGAAGATCTTCGATCAGCGCGTCCGGATCCACATCGAGGCCATAGCGTTCCGACAGCCGCTGGACGGTGCGCCGCGCCTCACCCATGTTGAGCAGTCCAGCCGTGCCGTCCTCCCGCCCGAGGATGAGGTTCTCGGCGACGGTGAAGACGTCCACCAGCATGAAGTGTTGGTGCACCATGCCGATCCCGGCGGCAATGGCCTCCTTCGGGTTGCTATGGACATGCTCAACATCGTCGATGGAAATCGTGCCTTCGTCGGGCTGGAGCAGCCCGTACAACACGTTCATCAGCGTGGTCTTCCCCGCCCCGTTCTCACCCAGCAGGCAATGGATCTCACCGGGCGTAATGTCCAGGTCGATCGAGTTGTTGGCGACCAGGTCGCCGAACCGCTTGGTGATCCCCCGCAGCCGAAGGCCCGTTCCGGCCGCGGGGGCCGAGGTCGGTGTCACCCCTCAATCATGCCGAGGGCTGCGACTTGGACTCGATGGTGATCTTGCCGCTGATGATGTCAGCCTTGAGTGCGTCCAGCTCGGACTTCAGTTCCGCAGGAACCTTGGAGTCGAAGTCGTGGAACGGCGCCAAGCCGGTGCCATCGTTCTCGAGAGTGCCGACGTACGGCTCGTTGGAGAAGGAGCCATCCTTGGCAGCCTTGATCGCATCTGCCACCGCCACATCCATGCCTTTGTAGACGCTGGTGACGACGTTGGGGCAGTAGGTCTCCGCGCTCACGCAGCCGTCGGTGTCAACCCAAATGGCATTGACCTTGCCGCCACTTCCCTTGGCGGCCTGCAGCGCGCCGAGGCCGGCTGGGCCGGCGACCGGGAAGACGATGTCAGCACCCTGACTGATCAAGCCTTGCGCCGTACGCTGGCCGCCCTTCTGGTCCTCGAAGTCACCGGTGAACTGCCCGTCCTGCTTGGCGGCATCCCAGCCGAGAACCTTCACATCCGCGCTCTTCTGCTTGTTGTAGTAGTTGACGCCCTGGCTGAAGCCATCCATGAAGATCGTGACTGTCGGAAGATTCTGCCCGCCGAAGGTGCCAAGCTTCTTGGTCTTGGTCATACCTGCGGCCAAGTACCCAGCAAGGAAGCTCGACTGGGCAGTATTGAAGATCAGCGGCTTGAGGTTCTTGGCCGCCGGGTAGGTCTTCGGGTTGTTGCTATCGACAATGGCGAACTTGATGTCGGGGTTCTTCTTAGCGGCGGCGAGTGTGTCATCGCCGAGCAGGAAGCCGACGGTAACGATGATGTTGCAGTTCGCATCCACCATCGCCTGAATGTTCTTCGCGAAGTCGGCGGGCGTTTGCGACTCGACTTGACCCGTCTCGATCCCGAGCTCGGCCTTGGCGTCGGTCAAGCCCTTGTAGGAGGTCTGGTTGAACGACTTGTCGTCAAAACCGCCCGAGTCGGAAACCATGCAGGCCTTGAAAGCAGCACCCGACGCGCTGGCACTGGCACTCCCCGGAGCACTCGGAGCAGCCGACGAGCCAGTCCCGGGCGCCTGAGCGCAGCTGGTGAGGGTCAGGGCGGCAGCACAGATGAGCGCACCGCCCAGGGTGAGGGTTTTCTTCACGCAATGCCTCCTCGGCAAGAGTTCACAACTTTTGTCGCCCCAACCGCCTCGGAAAGCGCATCCTCGCCCCGGTCAGGTCTCGGACCGACTCTAACTCCGACTGTGAAGTCGCGGGTTGCAGGCGGATAAGGACTCGGTACCAGTTTTCTCCGCCGCAGCTGTTGGCCCTTAGATCGCCGTTCGCTCGAAGGTGGTGGCCACTTCTGCGAGCACCTTGAGGCCTACCGGGATGCATCCCTCATCCACAACGAAGGTGGGCTGGTGAATGTCTGGGCAGATTTTGCCTGGGGTTCGTACGCCAAGCCGCGCCAGGGCGCCGGGGACCTGCTGCAGCATCCAGGAGAAGTCCTCGCCGCCCAGGGACTGCTCGGTCGTCGTCACGGCATCGGGGCCGAGCATCTCCTCAGCTGCCCGGGTCAGCCGGCGTACGCCGCGCGCGTGGTTGACTGCGGGGGGCACTCCGTCGGTGACAGCGACGTCCACGTCGACTCCGAACGGCCGAACGATGTCCGCGGCCAGCTCTGGAATGAGCTGCTTGGCCAGCTGCCAGCCGGCTGCGTCGAGTGCCCGCAGCGTTCCCACGATCTCCCCAGTGCGGGGGATGGCGTTCGCGACCGAGCCGGAATGCATGGATCCCCACATCAGCGAAACCCCGCTGCGCGGATCGACTCGGCGGGACAGCAACAGCTGGGTCATCGTCGCCAAGGCACCGAGTGCGCCGATGACGTCCTGGGTCAGCTGCGGCCGCGAGGTGTGGCCGCCGGCGCCACTCAGGCTGATGTTCACCTGGTCGACCGCTGAGGTAATCGGCCCGACCTTGAGGGCGATCTGGCCAACATCGGTTCGCGGGTCGCAGTGCAGCGCGTAGATCTCAGTGAGGTCGTGCAGCACGCCCCCCTCTATCGCGTCGAGGGCTCCGCCGGGGCTGGTTTCCTCCGCCGGCTGGAAGATCAGCCGCACACCTCGAGTCAGCAGATCAAGGTCACGAAGTCGTGACAACACAATGCCGACCCCGAGCAAGATCGCGGTGTGCACGTCGTGGCCGCATGCGTGGCAAACTCCGGGGATCTTGGAGGCATAGTCGACGTTCTTGCCGTCGGGGATGGTCAGAGCGTCGATGTCGGCGCGCAGTCCCACGAGACCGGTGGAGTCGTCGAAGCCATCCGGCAACACATCGCAATAGGCGCCGGTGCCGACGGGAAGCACCTTCACCACAAGCCCGTACCGCTCGAGCTGGTCGACGATCAGGGCTGTGGTGCGATGCTCGTGGTTGCCGATCTCTGGATGAGCGTGGATGTCGCGCCGGATGGCGATCAGGCGCTCATTCAGAGCGCCTGCTAGGCGTGAGATCTCAGCGCGCCGTGCTGTGTCAGAGTCAGGTACGAGCATCGGAGTCAGTCTTTCACGCCGATCGCCCGTGGGCCGGAAACGCTCACACTCGTAACAAGACAGTCATGCTCTCGGACGGTAAACGCCCCAAACATCACGAAGAGCATCACAGACCTCGCCAACGGTGGCTCGCAGCCTGAGAGCGTCCTTCATCGGCACCAGCACGTTGCCAGTACTCCGCGCAACAGCTCGGATCTTGTCTAGCGCGGCCTCGACCGCAGCCCGGTCTCGGCTTGCTCGCAGCGCAGCAAGCCTGGCGGCTTGCGTCACTTCGACGGCTGGATCCACCTGCAGCGGTTCGTACGGCTCTTCCTCGTCCAGCTGGAATCGGTTCACCCCGACGACAACCCGCTCTCCAGCGTCAATCTGACGCGCCACCTGGTATGCCGAGCGCTCGATCTCAGCCTTCTGGAAACCCTGCTCAATCGCCGCCACCGCACCGCCCCGCTCGGCGACCGCTTCCATAAGGCGGCGGCTTTCTGTCTCGACATCATTGGTCAGCGACTCGACGGCGTACGAGCCGGCGAACGGATCAACCGTCTTGGTCACATCGGTCTCGTACGCGAGCACCTGCTGGGTTCGTAGCGCGAGCCGGGCTGCCTTGGGAGTGGGTAGCGCGATTGCCTCGTCAAAGGAGTTCGTATGCAGCGACTGGGTACCCCCCAGCACCGCGGCCAGCGCCTGTACTGCGACCCGTACCAGGTTCACCTCCGGCTGCTGAGCCGTCAGCTGCACCCCGGCAGTCTGGCTGTGGAAGCGCAGCATCATGGATTTCTCCTCCCGCGCGCCGAAGTGATCCCGCATGAGCTGTGCCCAGATCCGTCGCGCGGCCCGAAACTTGGCGACCTCTTCCAAGAGCGTGGTGCGCGAGACGAAAAAGAACGAGAGCCGCGGCGCGAAATCATCCACCGCCAGACCAGCCGTCAATGCCGCCTCGACGTAGGCAATCCCGTTGGTCAGCGTGAAGGCGATCTCTTGTGCCGGTGTGGCACCGGCCTCAGCCATGTGGTAGCCCGATATCGAGATCGTGTTCCACCTTGGCAAGTGATCACGGCAGTAGGCGAAGGTGTCGCTGACTAGCCGCAGCGAGGCCGCCGGCGGAAAGATGTACGTGCCGCGCGCGATGTACTCCTTGAGGACGTCGTTCTGGATGGTTCCGGTGAGAGCGGCCGGAGAGACACCCTGCTCCTCGGCAACCAACTGGTACAGCAACAACAGGACAGCGGCGGGGGCGTTGATGGTCATCGACGTCGAGACCTTGTCAAGGGGAATGCCAGCGAAGAGCTCACGCATGTCCTCGATCGAGTCAATGGCGACCCCGACCTTGCCCACTTCGCCGCCCGCGATCGGCGCATCCGAGTCGTAGCCCATTTGAGTCGGCAGGTCAAAGGCAACAGAGAGGCCCGCAGTCCCGTGTGCGATCAACTCGCGATAGCGGGCATTGGACTCAGCGGCGGTGCCGAAGCCCGCGTACTGGCGCATGGTCCACGGCCTGGTGGTGTACATCGATGGGTGAATGCCCCGCGTGTACGGATAGTTGCCAGGCTCACCGAGCGCAAGATCAGGATCGAATTCGGCGAGATCCTCTGGTCCGTAGACGGCCTTGAAAGGCGTTCCAGACTCCGTCTCTGCACTCACCTGGGAATAGTCGCATGCCTTTTTGTGCCCTGCTCGCGCAGTGCCTTATGGCTCACCCCGCTCGCGAGGATCGCGCTCGGAAGCCGCTGCCTGTCGAACCTCAGACCTGGACCGAGCTCTGCGCCAGGGCGACAGCCGACTCGATCATGCGTACCGTCTCGGCTTGCCACTTCGGCTCCTGCCCTCGGTAGGGACCGGTGGCGAGCGAGACGATCACCCCGGCAGCACGCAACCGCAGCTCGGCCGGATCCACCCGGGTGTCGAAGACCTGCAGCCAGAGATTGATCAAACGCGTCAGCCCGGCTGCCTGTTCGGCAGTCATCCGTTGCATCGTCGAAAGGTGGGCGATCATGCAAGCAAGATCATCAGCGCGCCGGCCCGGCCCCATGGTGTCGATGTCGAGCAAACCGGTGATCAAACCGTTCGCCACGAACACCTGGCCCTCGTGGAAGTCGCCGTGCGTCGGCTCCAGACCCGGCTGCGCCCCGGCCAGACCACCGGAAACCTGCGCGACCAGCCACCGTAACTGCGGATCCAACGCCGGCAGCGCGGCGGCGATCATCTCCGCGTACGTACCCACGGCACCTGTCCACGGTGGCCGACGCGGCAGCCCCACAACCGCCGATGGCAAGGAATCGAGCAACATGATCATGTTCTCGGCAGTGCAGGGCATCGCCTCGTCGAAGATCGCGCGCGTCAGCGCCCTACCCGGCAGCTCGTGGAGCACCAGAATGAAGTCTGGGGTGGCCGCTGCCACCAGGGCGGCAGGGAATCCAGCGCGCCGCAGCAGCTCGTGGCGCTGCAAGGTAGGCCCGTACGCGGATTCTCGTAACACCTTGACGAAGAAGGTTCTTGACCCGCCGCCGGTTCTGATCACGGCCTTAAGCACCGCACGCCGGCGCGGCCGATAGCTGATCATCTCCAGAGCGACGCTCTCGCCCGTCACTGGATGATCAAGAACTCGATGCTCGTTGAGTAATGCGGCCAGCGCGTTGGGCACGGCTGCACGTGGCAAACCCGGCAGATCGGGATCGTTCGGGTACAGCCAGACTGCAACCTCACGTTCCCCGTCACCAAGGATCATGGCTCGCTCGTCGTTGCCGCTGCGACCTCCTACTCGGGTGCTGGCTCCCAGCAACTCAGTGCGACGTCCGGTCGGCCAGTCGACCGATGCTGAGTACGTCGCAGTGGTCGAATGCCTTGGGTTGGCATCAACGTGATCCAGCCGCCACGAGATGAGGCTGCCACCGGCATGCTCGACAGCGGCCGAAAGCAGGTTCGTCACTTCGGCAGAAGTCAGCAAGTTCGACCCGTCCGGGTCCCCCGAAACGGTCACGGAGCCGATCTTTCCACACGGCTTCGACGGGCCATCGGATACAAATGGAAACATGGCAACGTGACTGTCGCACTTAGCATCCTGGCCCTGGTTGGCACGGTGCTCGCCGTGACGGCGTTGGCCAATCGGATCAGGTTCTCCGCGCCGCTGCTCTTGATGCTCGTCGGAATCGGCGTGTCCTTTCTGCCCTTCGTTCACGTTCCCGAGCTGTCGGCGGAGGTCATACTGATCGGCTTCCTCCCGCCATTGCTGTATGCCGCGGCGATCCGGACCTCCGTCATCGACTTCCGGGCCAATCGTCGATCCATCGCGCAGCTTTCGGTGCTGCTCGTCGTCGTCACTGCTTTGGGTGTTGGTCTGATCACCTGGCTGATCCTGCCGGTGAGTTTTCCAGTGGCCTTTGCGCTGGGCGCCGTTGTGGCTCCGCCCGATGCCATCGCCGCAACCTCGATCGCCCGCCGGATCGGGCTGCCGCGCCGCCTGGTGACCATCCTGGAGGGCGAATCGTTGGTGAACGACGCCACCGCGATCACCTGTCTCCGACTGGCGATTGCCGCCATCGGGGGCACCGTCACGGCAGCGCAGGCAACACTCGGCTTCCTCCTCGCCGCCATCGGCGGAGCTGCGGTCGGCCTCGCGGTGGCGCTGTTCGTCATCCCCATCCGGGCACGGATCACTCAACCGGTTTTCGACACGGCGATCTCGATCCTGGTGCCGTTCGCGGCCTATCTGCCTGCCGAGGCGCTCAGCATCGGGGACTTTCACGGGTCGGGTGTCATCTCCGTCGTGACCGCAGGTTTGATCCTCGGCCACAAGTCGCCGGTCATCCAGTCAGGCCAATCCCGGCTGAGCGAGCGGGTGAACTGGGCCACCATCGAATTCCTGATGGAGAACACGGTGTTCTTGATCATTGGCCTCCAGGCACGAGGCATCATCGTGGCCAACTCGAAATCCGATCTGTCCGGATTGCAAATCGCCGGGTTCTGCGCGGCGATCCTGGGCGGTGTCATCCTCATCCGGTTGCTATGGGTCATGGGCACACGCGGCCTCCTGTTCCGTTGGGACAAGGACACCCATCAGGTCACAGTTCCGTGGTCGTACGCGCTCGTCATCGGCTGGGCGGGTTTTCGGGGGGTGGTGACCCTTGCCACAGCCTTCTTGATTCCCATAGGCGTGCCCTTCCGCGAGACGTTGATCTTCGCTGCGATGGTCGTCACTGCAGGGACTCTGCTACTGCAGGGTCTGACACTGCCGCTCCTGGTCAGGGCACTGAACTTGCGGGGCCCAGATGCGCGCTCCGACGCCTTGCAGGCGGCTCATGTGTTGCAGACATCCAGCAACGCCGCCATTGCCCACCTCGATGACATTGTCGGCCCGGACGATGCGCCCGAGACAGTGCAGATGCTGCGCGACCGCATCGCGGCTCGACCGGATGCCATGTGGGAGAAGCTCGGTATGCCCGGCGACGACGAGACCCCGGCTGAGCAGTATCGGCGGCTGCGACTGCAGACGATCGACATCGAGCGCGACGAGGTACTGAAGATCCGCTCCAGCGGCACCGTTGACCACGACATCATCGAGCAAGTGCTTGGGTCGTTCGACATCGAGGAGTCAATGCTCACCATCGCTACAGAGCGGTCGGAGCAGCTCACCGAGGATGAGCCCGTGACCACGCCCACCGTCGCTGCTGGCCTCTGCGGGCACCTGGAACACGCTCCCGCCAGTATCAATCCGAACGGCCCGGGGGTCTGCGAGGACTGCATCCGGGAGGGTACGCGTACGGTGCACCTGCGAATCTGCCTCGCCTGCGGCAACGTGGGATGCTGCGACTCCTCAGTCGGGCGGCATGCTTCGCGCCATTTCTCGCGGACCGAGCATCCGGTCATGCGGAGCTTCGAGCCGGGCGAGTCGTGGCGCTGGTGCTACCTCGACGAGCGGATTGGCTGATGCGCAGGCGAAGGACCGACTTCGGTACGTATCAAGACGCTTGCGCCGCGCTCTTTTGGGTATGACTGGACTGACGCGCCAGGCATTCAAGTTATGCGTGGCGCACTTTCGCGGAGTATTTTCTTGCTTGATGACATCGGATTTCGCCGCTTCAGAATGAACGGCGGCACCATGGAAGAGAGCCTGGCCACTCGGGCGGGCCGGCTCTTCGAGCAATATCGTGACGGCGACCAGGCGAAGATGGGTGACCTGGTTCGCGTTCTCACTCCAATCCTGTGGCACACCGTGCGCTCCTCGGAGCTGGACTCTGCGACTGCAGAGGACGTGCTGCAATCGGCGTGGCTGACGCTGGTCCGCAAGTCCGACACGATCACCGAGCCACTTGCCGTGCTGCAGTGGATGGTCGTCACCACCAAACGCGAGGCCTGGCGAGTTGCCAAGAATCAAGCAAGGCTCCGGCCGGAAGATCTGGAGTCGTCCGCGACTGCAGCCGCAAACCAGAGTCCATCGGTCGAGGACACCGTGCTCCGCGATGAAGGCCACACCCGGCTGTGGAGACACATCGAGGCCTTGCCCAAGCGATGCCGGACTCTGTTGCGCGTCATCGCCTTCGCAGACCGACCCGACTATGAAGAATTAGCCAAAGCGCTGGGGATGCCGCAAGGCAGCATTGGCCCCACTCGGGGGCGCTGCTTGGCCAAGTTGCGGATCTCCCTTGCGCAAGACCCCACTTGGGAGCACCAATGAACGGATCTGACGACGATCGCCAGACCGAGGTCGAAGAGTCGCTCGCTGCCGAGGACCTGGATCCCAGCGACTTTGCCCTCCTCAACTCACTTCGCGCCTACTATGACGAGCGCGACCCAGTCCCCTACGGATTGCTCGAGCGGATCCAGTTCGAGATCACTCTGGATGCGCTTCATACCGAGGTGGCGACCCTGACTCAGCTGGACATGGCGACAGCCGGCACACGCAGCGCGGCTACGGAGACGGTTCGTACCATCACCTTCAGCAGCGACTCACTGACCACGATGGTGACCCTCGCGCCGCAAGGCGATGGCACCGTTCGGGTGGACGGATGGGCAGCGCCCGGCGCCGGCATCCGCGTTGAAGTGTTGCTCCCGGACGGGCCTCGCAACACCTACGCCGATGAGGATGGCCGATTCGTGTTCGAAGGTGTGCCTTGTGGGCTAGCCAAGTTTGCGCTGTACGTGCCACGTGACGCTGAGTTCTCCACGGTGCTGAGCCCGGCCATCGAGCTGTAGCGCAGGGCCGGCACCGTCGATTCCACCAGACCGGCGGAACGAGCGAAGACTGGCAGCCGTGTGCTCGAGTCCCGCTCAGGTTAAGCCGACTTTTGCATAGACATCAGCCAGCGTGGCACTGGCTACCTCCCGCGCCCGGTCAGCCCCCTTGGCCAGGATCGATTCGAGCTCGCCGCGCTCCTCCATGAGCTCGAGGGTGCGATTCCGGTATGGCGTGGCGAACTCGGTGACCGCATCGGCTACAGCGCTCTTCAGGTCTCCGTAACCCCGCCCGTGGAACTCCTTGACGAGCGAGTCGACATCAGTACCGGTCAGCGCCGACAGGATGGTCAACAAATTGGAGACGCCGGGTTTGTTGACCTCGTCAAAGATGATCTCCCGGCCGGAGTCGGTAACCGCAGATTTGATCTTGCGAATGTTGATCGCCGGATCGTCCAAGAGCTCAACGATGCCAGTCGGCGCGGAGAGCGACTTGCTCATCTTCGTGCCCGGCTCAGCAAGATCGGCAATTCTGCCGACTGAGGGCAAGATGTACGGCTCGGGGACGACGAATGTCGGCCCATAGCGTGAGTTGAAGCGTGCCGCCAGATCGCGGGTGAGCTCAAGATGCTGCCGCTGATCTTCCCCCACAGGTACCTGATCAGTTTGGTACAGCAAGATATCGGCGGCCATCAGCACCGGATAGGTGAACAAGCCAACGTTCGTGGCCTCAGGTCCCACCTTGGTGGCCTTGTCCTTGAACTGGGTCATCCGCTGGGCCTGACCGAAGCCGGTGAGGCAACCCAGGACCCAGCTGAGCTGGGTATGTTCGGGCACGTGGGACTGGAGGAACACGGTGGCTTTCGCCGGGTCGATTCCTCCGGCAAGCAGCTGCGCCGCAGTCCGCAGGGTGCGCTCCTGCAGTACTGCAGGCTCAATCGCGATCGTCAGCGCGTGCAGATCGGCGATCCCATAGAACGCTTCATGATCTTCTTGCAGTGGCACCCATTGGCGCAGCGCACCTAGGAAGTTGCCGAGGTGCAGAGAGTCCGCGGTTGGCTGGGCGAGGGAGAGCACGCGCGGCCTGCTGCCACCGCTGTGTGAGGGCATGAGGTACGGATGTTCCTTTCCAGATCGCGCCTAGCTGCGAGCGTCGGCATGCGCGAGCAGCGCTGCACACTGTGGGCATTCGCGTCATTGTTTCACGCGTCGGGCAGCCGTTCGGAGCCATTTCCAGGTCCGCACCCTTCCGAGAACCCCCCATGAACCACCGGCACAATCATTCTCTCGATCGCCAGCCACCCGGTCTTGGGTTTCTTCGCACAGGGCCACGAATCCAGAACGATTCGACCCCATCCGGCAGTGCGATGGGCCGAAAGCCCCTAGTCAAGTTCGAAACAGAACCGGGAGGCTGGCGTAATGCCGCCGGTTGAGGATCAGGGCGGACTTCGATGGCCACCTCGCCGCTCGGGAGAACGGAGCAGAATATGCCAGCAAAGGCGATCTCAAGGACGACAAGAAACCAGTCGAAGAAGTCGGCTGCGAACCAGAAGGCTAAGCGCGGCACTCTTCCCGCAGGCCCTTTGTCGGAAGACGAGCTTCGCCGGATGGACATGTGGTGGCGCGCAGCCAACTATCTTTCGGTCGGCCAGATCTACCTGATGGGCAATCCGCTGTTGCGTGAGGAGCTTGAGCCGGAGCATGTCAAACCACGCCTCCTTGGGCACTGGGGCACCACCCCTGGCCTGAACTTCCTCTACGCCCACCTCAATCGCGCGATTACCCAGCGTGACCTCGACATGATCTACATCATTGGTCCGGGCCACGGCGGCCCGTCTCTGGTATCCGCGGCATGGCTGGAGGGCACCTACACCGAGGTCTACCCCAACATCACCCGCGACGCCGGCGGCATGAGGCGGCTCTTCACCCAGTTCTCCTTTCCCGGGGGTATCCCGAGCCACGTGGCTCCGGAGACTCCTGGGTCGATCCATGAGGGTGGCGAGCTCGGATATGCGATCTCTCACGCGTACGGCGCCGCCTTCGACAACCCGGACTTGATCGTTGCCTGCGTCGTCGGCGATGGCGAGGCAGAGACCGGCCCGCTCGCCACGTCATGGCACTCCAACAAGTTCCTGAACCCAGTGGGAGACGGGGCGGTGCTGCCCATTCTGCATCTCAACGGTTACAAGATCGCGAATCCCACCGTCCTTGATCGCATTCCCACCGATGAGCTGGAGGCACTGTTCCGCGGATACGGCTACGAGCCACACGTGGTCGCCGGTGATGACCCACCGACCATGCATCAGCAGTTCGCCACGACGCTTGATGCCTGCCTTGATCGCATTGCCGAAATACAACATGACTACCGGGAAGGCGGCGCGACAGGTCGTCCCACCTGGCCCATGATCATCTTCCGCTCGCCCAAGGGCTGGACCGGGCCCAAGAAGATCGACGGGAAGCTCGTCGAGGGCTTTTGGCGCAGCCACCAAGTGCCGTTCTCAGACACACGGCAGAACCCCTCTCACCTGTTGGAACTGCACACGTGGCTGCAGTCCTACAGGCCGGATGAATTGTTTGATTCCGAGGGCCGGCCGGTCCCTGAAATCGCCGAGCTACATCCGGTCGGCGAGCGCCGAATGAGCGCCAATCCGCACGCCAATGGCGGAGGCTTACGGCGCCCCCTGAGGATGCCTGACTTCCGTGATTATGAAGTGAAGGTCGACAGGCCTGGTCACAGCATCGCCGAGGCGACCCGCGTAATGGGCACATTCCTCCGTGACGTCATGAAGCTCAACGAGGATCACCGCAACTTCCGGCTCTTCTCCCCGGATGAGAACAATTCAAACCGGTGGCAGGACGTCCTCGAAGTCACCAATCGCACCTGGCTGGCCGAAATCTACGACTACGACGATCACTTGGCGCCCGACGGTCGGGTCATGGAGATCCTGTCCGAACACACCATTCAGGGCTGGCTGGAGGGATACCTGCTCACCGGTCGGCACGGATTCTTGTCCACCTACGAGGCCTTCATTCACCTCATCGACTCGATGTTCAATCAGCATGCCAAATGGCTGAAGGTGACCGACAACATCGAGTGGCGTCGCCCGATCTCTTCACTCAATTATCTGTTGTCCAGTCACGTGTGGCGTCAGGATCACAACGGGTTCTCCCATCAGGATCCCGGTTTCATCGATCACGTGATGAACAAGAAGGCTGAGATCGTACGGGTCTATCTGCCGCCGGATGCAAACACGCTGCTCTCGACAACCGACCATTGCCTGCGATCCAGGCAGTACGTGAACGTCATCGTTGCGGGCAAACAACCCGCCCCGCAGTACCTCTCGATGGACGAAGCCATCAAACACTGTACGAAGGGCATCGGCATCTGGGACTGGGCCAGCAGCGACCAGCACGGTCCGACCGATCTCGTCATGGCCGCCGCAGGTGATGTACCCACCATGGAGGCGCTGGCCGCCACGGAGATCTTGCAGACGCGCTTCCCTGACCTGCGAATCCGCTTCATCAACGTCGTGGACATCATGCGGTTGCAGGACGACAGGGAACATCCGCACGGACTGTCCGACATGGCATTCGCTGCCCTCTTCACACCCAACGCACCCATCGTCTTCGCATACCACGGTTATCCCTGGTTGATTCATCGACTGACCTATCGGCGGAGCAACCACAACAACATCCACGTACGCGGTTACAAGGAAGAGGGCACCACAACGACGCCGTTTGACATGTGCGTCCTCAACGAACTGGATCGCTTCTCGCTAGCCATCGACGCGATCGACCGCGTGCCTCAGCTGGGGTCGAGCGCGGCCCACGTACGACAAGAGCTGGTAGACAAGATCATCGAGCACAAGCACTACATCCGCCGCTACGGGGAAGACATGCCAGAAATCGCCGGATGGGTATGGCGGTCCTCAGCGGATAAGGAGCCCTCCACCTCAACAACGAGTCCGGGTGTCATTGCGACGGCGGGCGACAACGTCTAGGGCAACATCACAAAACGTGTAAACCGAGTGCCCAAGGCGCTAGGAGGCTGCCAGGGTGAAGTCCTTTCCGTCCAGCCGATGGACGACGAAGGTGGCTGCCCGGCGGCCATCGAGCTCGCTAACCCGAAGCTCGACCTGAGCAGGCTCCTCATCAGCGGGATCGATCGAGGCCAGCTCCAGCGAAATGGCATCGCCGACGCTGGGTAGCTGCCCGAGCCTGGCCATGAAGAAGCCAGCCAAGGTGTCGTACGGTCCCTCCGGCAACACCAGACCGGTCTTCTCGGCGAAATCCTCCAGCGTTGTCAGACCGTCGATAACCAGGTCTCCGCTTACGCCGACCCGCTCCTCAGCGACCACGTCGTACTCATCGGTGATGTCACCGACCAGTTCCTCGACCAAGTCCTCCATCGTCACGATGCCGGCTGTGCCGCCGTACTCATCCAACACGATCGCCAGATGCGACGAGCTGCGTCGCATGTCGCTGAGTGCTCGAAGGACCCGCACGGTGTCAGGCATGGAAAGCACCGGGCGTGCCACCTCCGCCACGGGCGTTGTACGCGAGCTGAGATCGGGATCGAGCAGATCACGAACATGAACGAAGCCGATGACGTCATCTGCGGAATCCCCTATCACCGGATAGCGCGAGTGCGGTGCCTTGATCAGCTCGCGCACGGCTCGGTGCGCAGGCATGTCACCAGGAAGGAAGTCGACCTCAGTTCGCGGCAGCATCACCTCGCGGAGACTGCGCTCACCCGCTGCGAAGACGTCCTCGACGATCCGGCGCTCCTCGTCGCCGAGAGTGGTCGATCCGCTCACCATGGTGCGGATCTCCTCATTGGTCACCTCCTCGCGGGAGATCTTCGGGTCACCGCCCAGCACTCGGACAAGCACATTGGTGGAGACGCCGAGCAGCCAGATCACCGGCCGGGCAACTCGCGCTGTGAAATCCACCAGCGGTGCGAGAGCGAGAGCCACCCCCTCGGCGCGTTGCAATGCCAACCGCTTGGCGGTTAGCTCGCCGACGACGATGGAGACGTAGGAGATAACGATGGTGATCAGCACTAGGGAGATCGTGTCGGCGACACCGCTGCTGAGGCCCAGTCGCTCCAAGAGGGGGGTCAGATCATCGGACAGCTTGTCGGCGCCAAAAGCGGCGGCAAGAAAGCCGGAGAGTGTGACACCGACTTGGGCCACGGAAAGGAAGAGGTTCGGATTCGAGGTCAGCTTCGCGATCAACTGGCCGCGCTTGCCTCGAAGGGCAAGCTGCCTGATCTGGCTCTCCCGAAGTGAGACCAAGGCAAGTTCGGCGGCAACGAAGATGCCCTGGATCGCGACCAGCAGCAAGATCAGCAGGCTGTTCAGAACGACGCTACTCATCGCCGCAGGAGGTAGAAGGGTCTGTCACAGTCGGCGTCGCCACTCACCTCAGAAAGACTAGTGAACGAGCGGCGGTCGGGGTATTGCCGGTGCGAAGAACCCGGTTGTCACTCCGTCGTATCGCTGGATTGGATGGTGCTCATGGCGGACTCGAATCCTTCCGCGCTGCCGACGGCGCGCCCCTTCCCCGACGCGGTCCCGATTCTCATCGATGCCGAGGCCGACGTCACGCTGCGGGCGACTAGCAGGGGCGATTTCCCGGCGCTAGTGGAGCAGTGCCGTGATCCTGAGATGATCCGCTGGACAACTGTGTCGACTCCGCCGGATGGCTACCAGTTGCGAGACGCTGAGGAGTTTCTGGCGCTGACCGCCATCGGTTGGACGAGTGGTCAACGACTCGGCTGGGCCATTGAGGCGCAGCGAGACGGCGGCCGTGGCTACTGTGGCGGCGTCAATCTCGACCTCGAAGGCGACGGGGTCGCCGAAGTCGGCTTTGGCTTGCATCCTCAGGCGCGAGGCCGCTCCATCATGACTGCGGCGTTGCAGTTGGTCTGTAACTACGGATTCGAGGTCGCCGGCCTCCGGCTCATTCGGTGGCGCGCGATGGTGGGCAATTGGGCCTCGCGGCGTGTCGCGGCGAAGGTCGGCTTCGTCTTCGATGGCGCTGTCCGGGGTTTGCTCGTGCATCGAGGCGAGCTGCAAGACGGTTGGCTCGCCACATTGGTCCGAGACGATCCTCGAGTGCCGCAGCTGTGGCTGCGCCCGATCGAGATGCGCAGCAGGAGCGTGCGACTGCGAGCATTCCGTCCCTCCGATGTTGACCGCATCGTCGAAGCCTGCTCCGATCCGGGTACGGCATATTGGCTCGTCTCGATGCCGCGGCCGCACGAGCGTCACAACGCATTTGCCTACCTCGAGTCCATGAGCGAGCTGGCCGCCCGTGGAGAAGGCGTCGCCTGGTGCATAGCTGATCCGCGGGACGACCGGTGCTTGGGCTCGATCAGCCTGGACGGTCTCAATGGCTACGCGAAGCGCGGCGAGATCGGGTACTGGGCGCATCCCGACGCGCGGGGTCGGGGCATCGCAACCGAGGCTGTCCGTATGGTGACCCGGCACGCCAGGAACTCTGGACTGGCGAGGTCGCTCATGATTCGATGCGCGCGCGGGAACCTGGCCTCGCGGCGGGTGGCCGAACGGGCTGGCTACACCAAAGTCGGAGTCCAGCCCACCTCGGAACCTCTGCGCGACGGCCACTTGGCCGACCTCGTGCTCTATTCCTGCCCTTAGCCTTTTGACGCTCTCTGGGGACGCCCGCAGCGTCTGCGGAGCGGTGGGCGGCATGTTGTGGGAAAATCTGCGGGTGACATTGCAAGTGAGCGTCATCGGCACGAACTATCTAGGTGCAACCCATGCCGCTGGTATGGCGGAATTCGGCCATCAGGTGATCGGGGTCGACATCGATGTTGATCGGGTCAAGACGCTGAATGCTGGACAGTCGCACATCTTTGAAGTCGGCCTCGAGCCGCTGTTGGAGAGACACACTGCGTCCGGACGGCTACGGTTCACCACCGATTACACCGAAATTGCGGACTGGGCCGACGTACATTTCCTGGCGCTGGGCACCCCGTCAGCTGCCGGTGGCGCCGCTGATTTGAGTCAGTTGCATGCTGCGGTTGACACGCTGGCACCGCTGCTGACCAAGCCCACGCTGGTGGTGGGCAAGTCCACCGTGCCGGTCGGTACGGCGATGGCGCTGGAGGAGCGGCTGCGCAGCTCGGCGCCGGCGGGAGATGCGGTCGAGGTGGCCTGGAATCCGGAGTTTCTGCGCGAGGCGTACGCCGTGGAGGACACGCTGCGGCCCGACCGGCTGGTCTTCGGAACGCACTCTCGACACGCGCTGGACGTGCTGGAGGAGATCTATGCGATGCCGATCAGTGACCGTGTCCCCGTTGTGCGATGCGACATCGCAACCAGCGAATTGATCAAGGTCGCCGCAAACGCGTTCCTGGCGACCAAGATCAGCTTTATCAACGCGATGGCGCAAATGTGCCAGGCGGCAGGCGGCGACGTGATCTTGTTGGCCGACGCCCTTGGGTATGACGAGCGGATCGGACGGGAGTTTCTCAATGCAGGCTTGGGGTTTGGTGGGGGCTGCCTGCCCAAGGACATCGCTGCGCTGGCCGTACGCGCCGACGAGCTCGGCGTACACGTGCTGAGCGACTTCATTCGTTCGGTGGAGGCGATCAATGCCGGACAGCGAACGGAACTCGCAGAATTGGCGATCGATCAGGCCGGTGGAAGCGTGGCTGGCAAGCGGATCGCCGTGCTAGGGGCGGCGTTCAAGCCCGGTACCGACGACACTCGGAACTCCCCCGCGCTGACCGTCGCTGATCAGCTGCACGCGTCTGGGGCGGACGTACGCATCTATGACCCGCAGGCGAGGCTGCCACCGCGCGAAGGCTTCACTCAGGTCGCGAGCGTCGAGCAGGCGCTGCTGGGCGCTGACGTGGTGCTGCACCTGACCGAGTGGCCTGAGTTCCGCCAGCTCGACCCAGCACGCCTGGGCAATCTGGTCCGATCCAAGGTGATCATCGACGGTCGCCTCAAGCTCCATGCCCCCACCTGGCGTAACGCCGGCTGGAAACTCGTCCAGATCGGCCGCGCCACCACCCTCTAACCCACCGAGTTGTCAGCGTCTCAGCTTGCTATGGCCTGCTGAGACGCTGACAACTCGGCAAGCGTGGGCACTCCAATGGCTCGGAGGTCGGAGAATACCGAAGCGGCTTCCAGCCGGATCTCAAGTGTCGTTGCTCTTAGCACCCAACGTCGGCTGGTGACGATCGCGCGTTCACGCTTTATGTCGGCCTGCCAGTGCGCGACCTCGAGATGATGTCGCCCGTCGACCTCAAGTACGACAATCTCGCCGTTGGGCAGATCCCACTCGGAATCCAAGTATCGCCACCGACCAGACGCGTCCCGCCGTTGGCTCTGTCGGGTGGGCGGGACCAGGCCGAACTTGCGGCAAAGGTGTGCCAGATCGATCTCGCCCAAAGACTCGGCACCCGTGGCAACATCGGCAATCGCCAGCCGAAGATAGGCTTTGTGGCGAATCCGACCGACCGATCGCATCGCGGCATCGAGCCGCATGGCCGTCGTCAGCCGCTGTTGGACAGCCGCTGCGACCATCAGACACGCGAAGCGTGGGAAGGGCTGCCACGCCGCGGCATCGAGAACCGAGCGCGCAGTCTCAGTACGCGGAAGTCCTCGCGTGCGGATGACATCTTCCATCCTCAGACGGCGAGATTCATGAACGCGAACATCCGGCATGGCCGTCGTCCGGGATCCACGCTGAATGATCAGATGGATCACTTCAGATTCGCGAGAGAAACCTTTGAATCCGGCAAGCTCCATTGAGGTGTGGCTGCCGAGTGCCGCGTCCTCGCCGGCGTCAAGTACGGCGAGCCACATCAGCTGGTCGCGTAGTGGCGGGGCATTCTGAAGCAGTACGACGTTCTGGCCAATGGCGGTCCAGCGTCGGGCGTCGACTTGACTTGCGACGTATGCGCGAGAAACGTCGAGAGACCGAAATTGGTCGCGATGGATGACGCCGCGCTGCCCTACGGCAAGCCGGCCCAACTCTTCATGATGATCCATCCCGGGAAACATGCGACGAGTCTGGAAGCCGAGGCATCCACCACGTAACCACCACCGAGAAATCTGTGGATAACCGCCGAAGCTCATTCCGACTTGTCAGCGTCTCAGCGGGCTATAGCGCGCTGAGACGCTGACAAGTCGGCTGCGTGGAGGAGTTAGGAGAGGCGGGCGGAGAGATTGGTGTCGAGGGTGGCGAGGAACTCTTCGGTGGTGAGCCAGGGCTGGTCGGGACCGACCAGCATGGCCAGGTCCTTGGTCATGGCGCCAGCTTCCACCGATTTGATGACCACGTCCTCCAGAGACTCGGCGAAAGCAATCACCTCCGGAGTGTTGTCCAGCTTGCCCCGGTGCTTAAGGCCGCCGGTCCAGGCGTAAATGGAAGCGATCGGGTTCGTGGAGGTTGGCTTGCCCTGTTGGTACTGCCGGTAGTGCCGGGTCACTGTGCCATGAGCGGCCTCAGCCTCGACCGTCTTGCCGTCCGGGGTCATCAGCACGCTCGTCATTAGGCCGAGCGAGCCGAAGCCTTGGGCCACGGTGTCGGACTGCACGTCGCCGTCATAGTTCTTGCAGGCCCAGACGTAGCCGCCGCCCCACTTCAGCGATGCCGCGACCATGTCATCGATCAGCCGGTGTTCATAGGTCAGCCCGGCGGCCTTGAAATCAGCCGCGTACTCGTTCTCAAAGACCTCGGCGAAGATGTCCTTGAACGCGCCGTCGTAAGCCTTCAAGATCGTGTTCTTGGTCGACAGATACACCGGGTAGCCGCGCTCCAGCCCGTACGCGAAGGACGCCCGGGCGAAATCGGCGATCGAGTCGTTGTAGTTGTACATGCCCATCGCCACGCCACCATCGGCTGCGAAGTTGGCTACGACGTGCTGGATCGGCTCGCCGCCATCTTCGGGAGTGAAGGTGATCGTGAGCTGACCCGCGCCTGGCACTTTGAAGTTGGTCGCCTTGTACTGGTCGCCGTGCGCGTGACGGCCGATCACGATCGGCTTAGTCCAATTGGGTACCAATCGCGGGATGTTGGAAATGATGATCGGCTCCCGGAAGACCACGCCGCCCAGGATGTTACGAATCGTTCCATTGGGCGAAACCCACATCTTCTTGAGGTTGAACTCCTGCATCCGAGCCTCATCTGGGGTGATGGTGGCGCACTTGACGCCGACGCCGTGCCTCTTGATGGCGTTCGCCGCGTCGATGGTGACCTGGTCCTCGGTGGCATCGCGATTGGTGATGCTGAGGTCGTAGTAGTCAAGGTCCACATCGAGATAGGGGTGGATCAGCCGATCCTTGATGAATTGCCAAATGATCCGTGTCATCTCATCGCCGTCGATCTCGACGACCGTGCCTTCGACCTTGATCTTCGCCATGGCGCCAACCTATCGAACGACCACCTGCTCGTTCGACGGGCTCAGGCCGCATTGGGCGGCCGGTACACGAGGTCGACCCGGTCCTGCGGTCGCTGAGCCTCCTCGTACGCGTCCTCGCTCGGCATCCAGTCGGTCAGCCAGCGGTCCATCCGCTCCGGACCATCCCGCTGTCTGGCTCGTGCCAACCGGACCTCGTACGGCAGCTCGACCCAGATCGTGAAGTCCCACGGAACACCCAGACGTACGTCAGTGGCCGATACCCCCTCCACTACCACCGGCACCCCGATCGGGACGGTGTGCCACTCCGCGCCCACGTTGCGGTCGAAGTCCCAGCGCTGATATCGGCCCTGTCGCCCGGCCAGCAGCGGGTGCAGCACCTGCCGGACGAACCGATCCCGCTCCCAACCCCGGACGTCAGGCCGGGCGAAATCGTCAATGTGCACGACCACCGACCCGGGCAGCGCTGCAGCAATTCGGGCCGCCAGTGTCGTCTTGCCGGTCGCCCCCTTGCCGTCGACCCCGACCCAGCGAGTGCCCTGCCGCCCGTCGAGAGCGGCGACCACGGCTGCGACCGGGTCAACCTCGCAACTGGAATCCATCACCAGACCTCACCGTGCCAGGAGAGCTCGACCTTGCTAGCGTCACCCTACGAATCGCACCTGCCCATATCTGTTTCGAGGGAGTTCTCGTGAGCGCACCCGTGAAGGTTGCCGTAACCGGCGCCGCCGGCCAAATTGGCTACAGCCTGCTGTTCCGGATCGGCAGTGGTTCGATGCTCGGCCCGGACCAGCCAATCGAGTTGCGCCTCCTCGAAATCACCCCAGCACTCAAGGCGCTCGAGGGGGTGGTGATGGAGCTCGACGACTGCGCTTTCCCGTTGCTGAGCAAGGTCGAGATCGGAGACGACCCCAGGACCATCTTTGATGGGGTCAACCTGGCCTGCCTGGTCGGCGCGCGACCCCGCACCAAAGGGATGGAGCGCGGTGATCTGCTGGAAGCCAACGGCGCGATCTTCAAGCCGCAGGGTCAGGCCCTCAACGATCACGCGGCCGACGACGTCAAGGTGCTGGTCACCGGCAATCCGGCGAACACGAATGCGCTGATCGCCATGTGCAACGCACCGGACATTCCCATTGAACGGTTCAACGCGCTGACCCGGCTCGACCACAACCGCGCCAAGGCTCAGTTGGCCAAGAAAGCAGGCGCCAGTGTCAACTACATCACCCACATGACGATCTGGGGCAATCACTCCGCGACTCAGTACCCGGATCTGTTCAATGCCCTGGTACGCGGGCAGAATGCCGCGGAGCTGGTCAATGACCAGGAATGGCTGGAGTCCACCTTCTTGCCCACCGTGCAGCAGCGAGGAGCGGCCATCATCGAGGCACGGGGTGCGAGTTCGGCAGCAAGCGCCGCCAACGCGACGGTGAACCACATGCGGGACTGGGTCCTTGATACGCCGGAGGGCGATTGGGTGTCAATGGCAGTACCATCCGATGGCTCGTACGGGGTGCCGGAGGGCCTGATCTCCTCATTCGCGTGCACCGTATCCGGCGGCGCGTACCAAATCGTGCAGGATCTGAAGATCGACGACTTTTCTCGCGGCAAGATCGACACCAGCGTGGCCGAGCTGGTCGAGGAACGTGAGGCGGTCCGAGCGCTAGGTCTGATCGATTAGTGGCCGCAAGTTTGACGTCGCTGCTGCGAGCGTCGGAAATCGCGCGCCGACGTACGGAGGAGGAGCGAGCAGAGGCGTTCTTCCTCTGCGAATGACGACGACGACGGCGGATTCCAAGCGCGATGCGCGAGCAGTAGAAACACTGAGCGACACTGGTTGCCATGAGTGAAAGCCAGTCACCGAACCCGTTCAGCCGCGAGGGCTCGCAGCCCGCAGACGGGCTGAGCGCCGATCAAGACCCCTGGGCTGCAACGCCACAGCCGCATCAGTCGACGGGCGAGGGGTCGAATCACTCAGAGGCAGCTGACTGGCCCTCCTACCCTGCCGGTGACCCGTACGGCAGGTCCGCAGCCGACCCGTACACCATGCCGGGCGACCCCTACAGCAATCCGAGTGCCATGTACGCCGGGCCAGCACATGGCTTCAACCCCGGCCCAACCCCGCCGTACGCCGACCCCACTCAGAGCCATGGGCAGCCGGCCGACAACAGCAGCACCCCGTACGAGCCCAACCCCTACCAGCCAGCCTTCGGGGGAGTGAGCCCCTACGGCGCAATGCCGACGGAGTACCCGCAAGCCACGCAGCACCCACAGGCAACACTGGCGCTGATCCTCGGCATCCTTGGCACCGTCCTGGGGATGGGTTGCATTGTCGGCGGGCTGCTGGGCATCGGCGGCATCGTCGTTGGCCGGCGTGTCCGCAACGAGATCGACGCGGAGCCAGGTCGCTATACCGGTCGCTCCCAGGCTGTCGCCGGTATTGTCACCGGGATTGTTGGAGTGTCGATCTTCACGCTCGTGACGGTGCTGATCGTGCTCGCTGTCGTGCTCGGCATCATGAGTTCGGGCTCTTGATCCGGCCTAGGCAAACTCCCCGCGGTGCGCGGATCTCATAAGGGCCATCATCAACCTGCCTGCTGCGATGTGCGGGTCGGATACGGAACAATGTGGACCATGACCAATCCGGACGAAGACAATCCTCAGGCCCAGCCGAGCCCACCCAATCCTTACGGTCAGCCTGGGCAGCCCCAGCCTTACGGTCAGCCTGGGCAGAGCCAGCCGAGCCCGCCCAACCCTTACGCTCAATCCGGGCAATACCAGCCCAGCGGCCAGCCGATGCCCTATGGCCAGCAGTCCTACGGCGCACCTGCACAGGAGCACCCACAGGGAACCCTGATCCTGATCTTCGGGATCCTCGGCATTTTCATCACGATCTTCGCCCCTATCGCCTGGTACCTGGGCAACAAGGCCAAGAAGGAGATCCAGGCGTCGGGCATCCAGTACACCAACGAACAAAACATCAGCGTTGGTCGCATGCTGGGCAAGATCTTTACGATCATCGCTTTGGTGTCGATAGCCATCACGATCATCATCACCATCATCGTCATTGCCGTCGGAGCGAGCCAAGGCGGCGGCTGACATATTTGGAGCTGCTCGCGCATCGTGCTGTGTTGGATTGCTCGCTCCGCTCGCGGCGATGTTCACGCCGCGATTTCCGACGCTCGCAGCTGAAGTTCTCTGAGTTCTTCGTGGCCTAGCGACCCTCGGGGACGACAATCGCGAGTGCGATGATCGCTGCCCCAGCGACGGCAAGAACAGTGACGTCAAAGGCCTTCGTCCTCACCTGGAGGAGCCCGGCGTCCCGGCTAGGCAAGGCGATCCGCTCCACCGCACCAACCCCGAGGGAAGCGCCGATGAGCAGGCAGCCTAGACGCCACGTGGACTCGCCGAGAAAGCTGACCACCAGGCCAGCGAGCACTCCGATCACCACGATCAACAGCGGCCATTGCCGCAATGATCTTGCAGCCGCGCTTGCCTCAGGCCGCCGCACGAGCTACCAGATGTTCGGCGCGTTCGACGACGTTGCTGAGCAGCATGGCTCGGGTCATCGGCCCGATACCGCCCGGCATCGGCGCGACCCAACCCGCGACCTCACGCACGCTCGGATCAAGATCACCAACTAGCCCCGCGTCGGTACGAGTAATGCCGACATCCACGCAGACCGCGCCCGGCTTGATCATCTCTGCAGTGACGAGCCTAGGCCGGCCCGCTGCTGCAACCACGATGTCGGCCTGGAGCGTGTGCTGGGACAGATCGACGGTCCCGGTGTGACACAGGGTGACAGTCGCGTTCTCACTCTTACGCGTGAGCAGCAGTCCGAGCGGCCGGCCAACCGTAGTACCTCGGCCGATCACACAAACCTCCGCTCCGTTGAGCCCGATGCCATTGCGTCGGAGCAGTTCGACGATGCCGCGTGGCGTGCACGGTAACGGGCCGGGCACCCCCAGCACGAGCCTGCCGAGGTTGACCGGATGCAAGCCATCCGCATCCTTCTCGGGATCGACCAGAGCGAGTGCGGCGTTGTCATCCAGGTTGCCCGGCAGCGGCAGCTGGACGATGTAACCGGTACAGGCGGGGTCGGCGTTCAGTCCGGCGATCACAGACGCCAGCTGCTCTTGGGAGGTCGAGGCAGGCAGTTCCACCTGGATCGAGGCGATGTCGACCTGCGCGCAGTCCCGGTGCTTGCCCCGCACGTACGAGCGACTGCCCGGATCATCACCGACGAGGACCGTTCCAAGACCAGGTACGACTCCGTGCTCGGCGAGCGCCGACACTCGATCCTTTAGCTCAGCTTTGATGGTCTCGGCCAAAGCTTTGCCGTCAAGAATTCGGGCCGTCATGTGCACACCTCAGTGGATCAGAGTCAGTGGAAGAAGTGTCGCGCGCCGGTGAAATACATGGTCGCGCCAGCAGCCTGGACCGCTGCGATGACATCCCCATCCCGTACCGAGCCGCCCGGCTGCACGATAGCGGACACCCCGGCCGCCAATAGGATCTCGGGCCCGTCCGCAAACGGGAAGAAGGCGTCGGAGGCTGCGACGGAACCGGCCGCACGCCCCCCTGCCCGTTGCACGGCCAGCCGACAAGAGTCGACGCGGTTCACCTGTCCCATCCCGACTCCCACCGAAGCACCGTCGCGTGCGAGCAGGATCGCGTTGGATTTCACCCCGCGTACGGCCTTCCATGCGAACTCCAAATCTGCCAGCGTCTCAGCGGAAGCCCGCTGACCGGCGACCAGCTGCCAGTTCGCGGCCCGGTCATGATCAGCATCAACGGTGTCGGACAGTTGGAGCAGGAGCCCACCATCGATACGCCTGCTCTCGACGCCGCCTCGCCTGGGTGGCTCGACCACAAGGATCCGGAGATTCTTCTTGGCAGCGAGCACCTCGAGCGCACCGTCGGCGTACCCGGGCGCGATGATCACCTCGGTGAAGATCTCCGCGACCTGTTGCGCCATCTCCACACTGACCGGCCGATTGGCCGTGATCACGCCTCCATACGCCGAGGTCGGGTCGCAGGCATGGGCCTTTCGATGAGCCTCTGCAATGTCTGAGCCAACTGCGATGCCGCACGGGTTCGCATGCTTGATGATCGCAACGGCGGGCTCGTCGAAATCGCCAGCCGACCTGCGTGCAGCGTCGGCATCGACGTAATTGTTGTAGGACATGTCCTTGCCGTGCAGTTGTTGCGCGTTCGCCAGACCGCGGGCGCCATCACCGCTGCGATAGAGGGCTGCCGGTTGGTGTGGATTTTCTCCATAGCGAAGTCCAGTGACCTTCTGCCAGGTACCTCCCATCCAACGCGGGAAGCCGGTGCCGTCACTGAGATCGCTTACTACACTGCCCATCCAGCTCGCCACCGCCACGTCATAGGTCGCTGTGTGGACGAAGGCGGCGGTCGCCAGCGCTTTCCGTTCCGCCAAGGTGAATCCGCCGGCTGCCAAAGCCCGCAACAGCTCCGGATATTGCTCAGGCGAAGTAATCACAGCCACTGAGGCATGGTTCTTCGCCGAGCTGCGCACCATCGCGGGGCCACCGATGTCGATCTGCTCGATGCAGGCCTCGGGAGCTGCGCCGGAAGCCACCGCTGCGCTGAACGGGTACAGGTTGCTGATCAGCAGATCGAACGGCTCGACACCAAGCTCGGCAATCTGATCACGATGCGATTCGAGCCGCAGGTCGGCGAGCAACCCGGCGTGGACCATCGGGTGCAAGGTCTTGACCCGGCCATCAAGGCATTCGGGAAATCCAGTGACCTTCTCGATCGGAGTGACCGGCAGGTCTGCCTCGGCGATCGTCTCGGCCGTCGACCCGGTGGAGACAACTTCTGCCCCGGCCTCGACCAGGGCACGTGCCACCACGAGCAGATCGGTCTTGTCATAGACCGAGACCAGCGCCCGTTTGATCGGTCGTCGGCTTCCGATCTCGCCATTGGGTGAATCGGTCATGTCCAGAGCACCTTCCTGTCGGCGACTCGCCAGCCTCGGGTGGCAAGTTGGTGGGTGATGGCGACGAGCATCTCGCGCTCCACGATCTTGATCCTTTCGTGCAACGTCTCCGCGGTGTCATCGTCGGCGACTTGCACTGCTCGCTGGTCGAGGATGACGCCGCTGTCGACTCCTGAATCGACCAAAAACACGGTGGCTCCAGTGATCTTGACGCCGTAGGCCAAGGCATCCCGCGGCCCATGTACTCCGGGAAAGGAGGGCAGCAACGTTGGGTGGGTGTTGATCATGTGACCCTCAAAGCGAGCCAGGAACTCAGGTCCGACGAGCTTCATGAAGCCGGCGCTGATCACCAGGTCCGGCTCATACTCTGCAACGTCCGCAGTCAAAGCGCGATCCCAGTCGGCTCTGCTGGCATGGTCTTGCAGCGACTCAACGAAGGTTGGGATGTTGGCACCCACCGCCCGCTCCAGTCCTTGGACGCCTGGACGATCCGAGCCGACAGCTACGATCTCCGCGCCGTACGCGGGGTCGGCGCAGGCATCGATCAGGGCCTGCAGCAGGGTGCCGCTGCCCGAGATCAATACGACGAGCCGGGCTGCCCGGCCCATGCGCATAGCGGGGAGGGGCTCGGGCACGACGCACAGCCTAGTGTCGCTAACACGACACTGGCGACCGGCGCGTCAGCTTCGGCTCGAGCGGGTGACCAGGCCGAACGCCAGCCCAGTGATCAAGCCAGAGAGGCCCATGGTGGTGCCGGCCATCACCAGCAATGGGAAGAGGCGCGGCCCGATACCAGCGAGCCGGAGCGTGCCAAGGTCACCGCTCGCCGCCCACGCCAAACCTGCGAACACCGCGCCCGCCAGCAAGCCGCAGGCTCCGCCGGCCAGACTGGCTTGATCAAACCGGACAGCTGGCCGGGAACCGAGCACCACCCAGCACGCGATTGCTCCAGCCACCGCGCCAGCAGCAAGCCACCAGAGCTGCGCCAGATCGCCGGGGCCAGGGGATGGTAGCGCACCCAGCAGCGGGATACCGGGGACCATCCCCAGTTGAGTAGCGGCTGGGGCAACGACCGAGCCGGCACCGAGTGAGAAGCCCGAGCCGAGCGCGTACGACGCGGACCAGATCAGCGCATTCGGTGCGAACGCCAGCTGTATGAGCAGCAAGGCGATACCGCCGGCAACACCTGGGTGCAGCGCGTCATGTAACGCTTCCACTCGCTGAAGATGCATCCCCAGACTCGTCACCAGCACCGCGGCACCCGCCACGAGCATCGCGAGCTGGGCCGCCAAGACGGCGCGTGGGATCGCCCGCGTCCAGCTGCGCACGTCGGCCCCGCTGGCACCCAGAATGCGGCGGCTGCCCCACCACGCTGCCAGAAGGTACAACCCGATCACTGCGGCCCAGCGCGCTGGAGCACGCCACGGCTCGCCCCACAGCAGGGCCACCACAAGAACGGGCAGCTGGTACGCAGCAACCGTGACGACGCTGATCAGCCGCGGACTCACCTTCTGGTCGGCGCGAACCTGCCGGGCACTCGCCGCCGCAAAGCGCGAGATCATGAACGCGATGACGACCGTTAAGCCCCACGGCACCAGCGTGACTGGAATAGCGCCAACAAGCACGCCGACGCCATTGCTCAGCAGCCAGAGCAGGGTGCCAAGCTGCAGTGCACCACCCAGACTCCCTGGCTCGGCCGCAAGCCAGCCGAGAACCACCACCCCGGCGCAGAGAATCCAGCTCGCCAGGGCCGTTGCCGCACCACCCACGACAGCCATGGCCGACCAGCTGATGGGCAGTGAAGCCGGCTCCGCCAGAGCGGCCTGCGCGCCTTTTTTCCGCGCAGGAGTCGCGTGCAATGAGAGCTCTGCAACACCGCGTCGGGAGGAAAGAAGTGAAGGCATGGCGCCTCCATGCTTGCCCAGCCAGCGGCCGGGACTGGGCGAGACACGCCAGCCCAGGTAAAGTCTTGCGATGATCGCCGGCGTTCGAGGGATCCGAGGGCCGGCCGAGCCAGCCTGTGATGGCGCTCCGAGACCCGGGGGGGACAGTTCAGCATGGTCGACCAGGAGTACCAGACTTATCGGCCCAGGCGAGCCTTCATCGAATCCGATGTACCGACCGCCGAGCCCGAGGTGCCGGCAAAGTCTTCTCACGAGAACGGGAGGCCGATAGCGCCTCGCGTCGTCGACGAGGATCATCCAAAGCCGCTGTATCGGGACGAGACGCGGACGAACGGCGCGTCTTGGCCGGCATCGCGCGCGGCTCCCGTCCCTGAGATAGATCCGCCCACCGATGAGACCTTGCGGCCCATCACCTTCACGCCCCGCCGCACCCGCGGCGTCGAAGACGAAACCACCGCGATCCTGCCGCGCAGTCGTCAGGGCCAGCGCCCTACGCAAGCTCGGCTCGACGCGATCGACGACTACGACGAGGACGAGCGGAAGTCGCTGAGCCAGCGCGCCAAACTTGCGTTACTGATCGGCGCAACGGCCGCAGTGGCCGTCATCGGCCTCCTCATCGGGTATGCGGTTCTCGCGGCGGACAACCAACCTCAGAGCCAGTCCAGCGTCCCCCCCTCCGCGGGCGGGAACGGCACTTCCAGCAACGCCAGCGACCCGCCACCGGACCAGACCGGAACCGCATTGTTGACCGACGCCACCATGCTCAGCCCAAGCCAGGCGAAGGCTCTCGACAGAGATCGCACCTGGAAGGTCACATCGACCGAGCGCAGCCCGTCGGAAGACGCGCCAGCAGCAGCGTGCTTCGGTGGCGAGCCACTCGAGGGCCAGCCAACGCCGCAGCAAAGGATCCTCCGCGTGCTGACCAGCGGCGGCAAGAAGGCCCCTGTCGCGCTGCACGAGGCCACGGCGTACAGCTCGGCTGACGAAGCCATCCAGGCGTTCGCAATCGCCTCGAAGACCCTCGGCGGCTGTGCAGTCACGGGCTCCTACATCGAATCAGGCCACTCAGTCAGCGGGGTTGGCGACCAAGCGACTGGCGTGGTGGTCATCGATGTCTCGAAGGACCAGGCCCACAGCGTCATTCTCAACCGCACAGGTCGTGCCATGAACGTCATCGACGCTTCCCAGCCGTCGAAGGCGCTCGCGATTGCCGCCGTCGCCAAGGCGCTGGGGCAGGTGAACAACGCTCAGTGCGGCCCGGCGGGTGGAGCATGCAACGGCGCGGCCCACGTAACAGACGGACCACCGCCGCTAGGTGGGGACGAACCTGGGTTCCTTGCGACCGGCGACCTTCCCCCTCCTCGTACGAAGGTCGCCGCGTGGGTGCCTACGGAGATTGAACCGCCGAAAGCGGACTTCAAAGGATCGCAGTGCGAGACCGTGAACTGGACAACGGTGACGGCGAATTCGAAGAACTCGAGGGTCTACCTGTTCCCGGAAAGTGGGAAGAACTTCTTCGGCATGAACGAGATCGTGCTGACTACCAAGGACGCCAAGGCCGCCAACAAGCTGGTCGACAAGATCAAGTCCGACCTGACGCGCTGCAAGAACCGCAGGCTCACCGCCAGTGTCAGCAAGCCCAACAGGGTCACCAGCGTTGGCGCCCAGAAAACCAAGATCGCCGGTTGGACATCGGTCGTGAAGCAGAAGTCGACAGACGGCACAGCCGAATATCGCGTCGGGGTGGTTGCCGCGGGACCAAAGGTGATTTACACGTTCTTGAACCCAAGAGGTGATTACGACTTCAGCGGTCGTCAATGGGACACAGTGGCCGTACGCGCTGGCGAGCGTGCGACCCAGGTCAACTGAGGCGGAATCCTCGCTCCTCCGCTAGCCAGCGCGCGACTCCCTGACGCCCGCGGCCTATCTGTTGGCCGCTCGCCCATCGCGCCGGGGAGCTGGCGGCGTCGTCCCTCCTCGCGAAAACTCAGCTATCGCGAAGTCTGAGCCTCCACTACAGGGCCGTTTCGCTCCTCGGTCCTCCGCTCGCCAGCGCGCGATTCCCGACGCTCGCGGCCTATCTGTTAGCCGCTCGCGCATCGCGCCGGGCAGCTGGCGGCGTCGTCTCTGCTCGCGAACTCAGAGGCTCGTCATAATGTCGCGCATGAGAGACGCGGTCTCACTCGGCGTCTTGCCGACCATGACTCCGGCAGCCTCCAACGCGTCCTTCTTGGCGGCGGCGGTCCCGGATGAGCCCGACACGATCGCTCCAGCGTGTCCCATGGTTTTGCCCTCAGGCGCGGTAAAGCCGGCGACATAGCCGACGACGGGCTTGGTGACGTTGGCGGCGATGTAATCTGCGGCCCGCTCCTCCGCGTCACCACCGATCTCTCCAATCATCACGACGGCGTCGGTGTCGGGGTCTTCCTCAAACGCCTGAAGCGCATCGATGTGCGTCGTGCCGATGATCGGGTCACCTCCGATGCCTACGGCGGAGGAAAAGCCGAAGTCGCGCAACTCATACATCATCTGGTAGGTCAGCGTGCCGGACTTCGATACCAGTCCGATACGCCCGGACTTGGTGATGTCGGCTGGAATGATTCCGGCATTGGACTGCCCTGGCGAAATCAGTCCTGGGCAATTCGGGCCGATGAGGCGGGTTGAGCTGGCCTGGGAAAGCGCGAAGAACTCAGCCGTGTCCTTGACCGGAACGCCCTCGGTGATCACCACAGCGAGCGGGATACCCGCTTCGATCGCCTCAACAACCGCGGACTGGGTGAACCTGGCTGGGACGAAGATCACGGTGACATTCGCTCCCGTGGCATCCATCGCCTCGCCCACGGAGTTGAAGACCGGCACGCCGCCCCGTTCGAACTCCACCATTTGCCCACCTTTGCCGGGGGTGACCCCGCCGACGATGCTGGTACCGGAGGTCAGCATGCGATGGGTATGTTTGCGGCCTTCCGAGCCGGTCATGCCCTGGACGATGACCTTCGAGTCCGAGTTCAGAAAGATTGCCATGACCTCATCCGCCCTTCAGCTCGCCGCCAGCTCGGCGGCCCGGCGGGCTGCACCGTCCATCGTGTCCAGCTGCTCCAGACCCGGCAAGTTTGCCGCCGCCAGGATTTTCCGGCCCAGTTCGGCATTGTTGCCGTCGAGGCGCACCACCAATGGGACATCGACGTGCTCGTCGCGACTGGCCAGCAACTCGAAGGCCTGCACGATCCCATTGGCTACGGCGTCGCAGGCTGTGATGCCGCCGAACACGTTCACAAAGACGCTCTTCACCTGATCGTCGCTGATGATGATCTCCAAGCCATTGGCCATGATCTCCGCGCTCGCGCCACCACCGATATCGAGGAAGTTCGCAGGCTTCGGCGACCCTGGGAATTCCTCTCCGGCGTACGCGACGACGTCGAGGGTGCTCATCACCAGACCCGCCCCATTGCCGATAATCCCCACTGAGCCGTCCAGCTTGACATAGTTCAGTCCTTTGGCCTTTGCCGCCGCCTCAAGCGGGTCCTCCGCCGACTTGTCAGCCAGCGCCGCGTGATCGGCGTGGCGGAACTCCGCGTTCTCGTCGAGCGAGACCTTGGCGTCCAGCGCGATGATCCTGCCGTCAGCGGTCTTCACCAGCGGGTTCACCTCAACCAGCGTTGCATCCTCTTTCTCGTACACGGTGCCGAGCAGTTGCAATACGCGCGCGATCTCTGCCGCATCGGGGCCTGAGAAGCCAGCCGCAGCGACGATCTCATCGGCCTTAGCCTGGTCGATGCCGACTAGAGGATCTACCGGGATCCGTGCCAGGGCTTCAGGGCGCTCCGCCGCCAGCGTCTCGATGTCCATCCCACCTTCTTTTGAGCACATGGCGAGATATCGGCGCTCAGCCCTGTCGAGCAACAAAGAGAAGTAGTACTCCTCGGCGATGTCGGCACCCTCAGTAACCATGACGGTCTTGACGACGTGTCCCTTGATGTCGAGACCAAGGATCTCAGCGGCTCGAGCCTCCGCCTCATCGGGACTCTTGGCGATCTTGACACCGCCCGCTTTGCCACGGCCGCCGGTCTTGACTTGCGCCTTAACGACCACCACGGGGGTACCGATTGCGGCACCGGCTTCCTTGGCCTCGGCAGCGGTAGTCGCCGTCATGGCACGCAGCACCGGAACCCCATAGCCCTCGAAGATGTCTCGCGCTTGGTACTCGTACAGATCCACACTTGCCTCCCTGCTCGTCTGAGGTGGGACAGACCAGATCCGTGGCGAAAGACCCGTTTCGGGTGCGCCGCCAAACAGACGCTCCGAAGCCTATCCGTGACCAGCAGGCTGGATGTGAAGTGATGAGCTCTCCCGGCCACGACGTCGCGCGTTGAGTTCACAATCCACCGCCCACACGGCGGCCCGCAACCCGAAAACTCTCAGTCTGGTTTGACATTTCAGCAGATGTCAGTCGAATGGATGAAGCGGAGTTGTCGGACGGTGACCGCGGCGCTGACGTAAGTGTCACCGAGATCGATGGGCCCGACGTGCGCCCTGACAGTACCGGCGACAAGGCCCAGCTGGCCGGCCACGGCCAGGCAGCAGGTCTCCGTAAGTGGGTCTAGTCTGCCAACTATAGTGACGGCATCGTTCGCCGGCCATTCACACCGAAAGGGCGCTTTCATGATCAACGAGGATGGAGTTCGATCCCTTGGCTCGGCCACTATCAGCCGGCGTCGGCTGCTAGGCGGGCTAGCAGGATCGGCGATCGCCCTGGGTAGCGGATCACTCCTTTCGGGCTGCACGGGAACCTCGGCACCGGCTGGTGGAGGTAGTGCCTCGGCATCCAAGTCGGCCAGCTTCGGCTCCTCGTTGTCCGACGACGTGCCGAAACGAGCAATTGCGGCCATGATCGACGCCTTCTCGAAGAAGTCTGGCGACACAATCACGATCAACACCGTTCCGCATAACGACTTCCAGAACAACATCAACACCTACCTGCAGGGCAGCCCCGACGACGCCTTCACCTGGTTCGCGGGTTACCGGATGCGGTACTACGCCGCCAAGGGCCTGGTGGCTCCGCTCGACGACGTTTGGGAGGGCATCGCCGGCAACTTTTCCGAGGGCATCACCAAGGCGTCCACCGCCGACGACGGCAAGAAGTATTTCGTGCCGAACTACAACTACCCGTGGGGATTCTTCTACCGGAAGAGCGTCTGGCAAGACAAAGGCTACGAGGTGCCGGCGACCTTCGACGAGTTCAAGGCGCTCTGCCAGAAGATGAAGTCCGACGGCCTAATCCCCATCGCGTTCGCCGACCAGGACGGCTGGCCGGCCATGGGGACCTTCGACTATCTGAACATGCGACTGAACGGCTACCAGTTCCACCTCGACCTGTGTGCCCACAAGGAGTCCTGGGATCAACAGAAGGTCAAGGACGTCTTTGACAATTGGAAGGCGATCCTGCCCTTCCACGACCCGGCCGCCTTGGGCGCCAGGTGGCAGGAGGCGGCCCAGACGCTCGCCAAAAAGAAGACCGGGATCTATCTGCTTGGGTCATTTGTGACACAGCAGTTCAGCGACAAGACGGTGCTCGCGGACATCGACTTCTTCCCGTTCCCGGAGATGGCGATGGAGGGCACCGAGGCGGTCGAGGCACCGATCGATGGCTTCATGGTGTCCAAGAAGGGTGGCGACAACCAGGCCGCCAAAGACCTGCTCGCCTTCGCCGGCACAGCCGAAGGGCAGGATGCCTACGCTGCGGTCGACAGCTCGAATATCGCCACCGCCAAGGGCACCGACACGTCGAAGTTCACACCGCTGAACAAGAAGTGTGCCGAGGTGATCGCCAACGCGAAGTCCATTAGCCAGTTCTTCGATCGGGACGCCCTGCCGGCCATGGCGAACAACGTGATGATCCCCGCCTTGCAGGGCTTCATCAAGAACCAGACGATCGATACGGCCAATCTGGAGTCCCAGGCCAAGTCGCTCTACGCGCAGCAGTAGGCCGCCATGAGCCCGCAGGTCGCTTCGCCCGCGGCCCCATCCCGCGCGAAGCAGCCGGCGCCACGCCGCGGCGGGGGCTCCCACAAGTTGTCAGCGGGCGACAAGGGCGTCCTCGCCGTGATGGTAGGGATCCCCACATTGATTCAGCTCATCCTGGTCTGGATCCCGATGGTGCTCTCGATCGCACTGTCGTTCACCAGGTGGAACGCACTCGCGCTGTCCGACATCAAACCGGCCGGATTGAGCAACTACGACTTTGTCCTCAATAACTACCCGCCGTTCTGGCCGGCCGTCGAGCACAACATCATCTGGTTGCTGTTCCTGGCAGTCGTGGCGACGCCCCTCGGATTGTTCCTGGCCGTCCTGCTCGACCAGAACATCCGCGGAAGCCGGTTCTACCAGAGCGTCTTCTTCACGCCGGTGATGTTGTCGCTGCCGCTGATCGCAATCATCTGGCAACTGATGTACGCCCGGAACGAGGGCCTGATCAACAACGTGCTGGGCACCGCCAACGGGCCCAATGCTGTCGACTGGTTTGGCGACTCGAGCATCAACCTTTGGGCCGCACTGATCGCAGCCACCTGGCGGCATGCCGGCTACATCATGGTGCTGTACCTGGCTGGTCTCAAGGGCATCGATCCTTCGCTGCGCGAAGCCGCCGCCATCGACGGTGCGTCCTCCGGCCAGACCTTCTTCCGGGTGGTGTTCCCGTCGATGCGGCCGATCAACATCGTCGTTGTGGTGATCACGATCATCGAGGCCCTCCGGGCGTTCGACATCGTCTACATCATCAACCGAGGGACAAACGGCCTGGAGCTGATCGGGGCCCTTGTCGTGCAGAACCTGGTTGGTGAGGGGCAAGTGATCGGAGTGGGTTCGGCCCTGGCGGTCATGTTGCTGGTGGTCTCGCTGGTCCCCATCACGTTCTACCTCGCTCGTACATTCCGAAGGGGCGACTAGGCATGAGCAGCAACACCCTCGTCACTCCGGACCACATTGCCGATCCGATCCCGGTAGAAACCCGGGGCCGGGCGAAGAGGCGACACGGGGGCACGCACCTGATCTTGATCGCGCTGGCGGTCATGTGGCTGATCCCGCTCCTCTGGACGCTGTACACGGCGCTGCGACCCAAGGCCGAGACGGACAAATACGGCTACTTCAGCGTCGGCGGTGCGTACAACTTCGAGAACTTCTCGAAGGCATGGGAGCAGGCCGGTCTTGGCACGTACTTCGTCAACTCCGTGATCATCACTGTGCCCACGGTGCTGCTGACACTGCTCTTCGCCTCAATGATGGCGTTCGCCGTGAGCCGGTTCTCCTGGCGATTCAACGTCACATTGTTGATCATGTTCACCGCCGGCAACCTGCTGCCGCCGCAGGTGCTGGCGGCGCCGCTCTTCAGCATCTTCAAGTTCGTCCCTCTGCCGTTGTCCATCAGCGATTCGGGCAACTTCCTCAACACCTACTACTCCGTGATCATGGTCAACACGGCCTTCCAGATTGGTTTCTGCACGTTCGTGTTGAGCAATTACATGAAGGCCCTCCCGCAGGAGCTCACCGAGGCCGCGCTAGTGGACGGCGCTGGCGTGTGGAAGCAGTACTACAGCATCGTGATGCCGCTGTGCCGGCCAGCGCTGGCCGCCCTCGGCACACTCGAAGTGATCTTCATCTACAACGAGTTCTTTTGGCCGCTGCTCTTCATCCAAAGCGGAAGTCGGCTGCCGATCACGACTGGGATTAAGAACCTACAGGGGCAGTTCCTCAACGACTACAACCTGATCGCGGCGGGCGCTACCTTCACGATCATCCCGACCCTGATCATCTACATCCTGCTCCAACGACACTTCGTCGCCGGCCTGACCCTGGGGGCGAGCAAGGGCTAGCGGGCTTGAGCGCCGAGCGGCGGCCCGGGTCTCCAGCGACCTCCGCTTACCGTCCGGTGCGCGCGAACGTACAGCAATTTTCATCTCCGGATTGGAAGCCGACGTCCAGTCCCTGCCGCACGGCCGCGCAACAATCCGCGTTCGACAGCCCCCACCAACAACCAATGGAGGCCTGGCACGTGGCCTCGTGGCTGGGTGGGATCACGCGCGGCGGACGGTTCCCACGTTCGCGCGCACCCAGGAAACGATGTCGCTCATCGTTGCTCCCGGCGTAAAGACCTGCACAACGCCCATCTCCGCCAGGGCCTCCCTGTCGGCCTCCGGGATGATGCCGCCACCGAAGACCACGATGTCGTCCGCGTTGGCCGCCTTCAGCAGCTCGATCACCCTGGCGAACAACGTCATGTGCGCGCCCGAGAGAACCGAGAGCCCGATGGCATCGGCATCCTCAGCTAGTGCCGTGGCGACAATCTGCTCCGGCGTTTGGTGCAGTCCTGTGTAGATCACTTCCATGCCCGCGTCACGCAGCGCGCGGGCGAC